>NZ_CP015217.1:667500-797500 GCF_001729245.1 Leptospira tipperaryensis
ATCGCTCCTTGGATATGTCTGAGCTTGTATCTGGATTCGCTCCGCGCGTCTAAAAGGATTACGTCTTTTTCGGAGATCATCTTTAAAAATTCTTCTTCCGTAAGACGTTTTGTCTCTCTTTCTTGCGCAGAAGAATTTACAGTCTTCTGAAATTTATCATAATCAATCAGGCGATTTGGGATCTTGTTCTGGTTGTTCAATATACGTTTTCCTTTTCCGGTGATGATACTACTACAACAAACCAATAGAAGAAGAATCACGATATTTTTCATAAAAAAGCTCCTTGAATCTGTTCAAATTTTTAAACTTTCAAAATTCTTTGTCAATTCTGTTTTGAAAAAGAGTTTCAAAGAAAAGGCGCTCAAAAATGGTAATTTTAAAGGAACAAAAGCACATAACGTTATGAATGAAAATTCAATCCAAGGTTTTGTAAAATCGAAAGAATGGAACTTGCAATACATCATAGAAGGACAAGGACCGGATGTGTTTGTAATCGGAAGCGCACTCTATTACGATCGAACTTTTTCGAAAGAGATTCGAAAACATTGTAGAATGATCTTTGTCGATCATAGGGGTTACGCCGGTGGAAGTTCGTCTACAAAGAAGGAAGATTTTTCTTTGGATATCATTCTGGAAGATATGGAACTCGTTCGCAATGAACTTGGTTTAGGAAAGATCATTTTGGTCGGCCATTCCGGGCACGGTTACATGGCTCTGGAATATGCGAAAAAATATCCGCAGAACGTAAGTCATTTGATTTTGATGTGTCTGACTCCGGATTTATCCAAAAAAAGTCACGAACTCATCCAATCTCATTTTCAAGAGACCGCGTCCGAAGATCGTAAGAAATATTTCGAAAAGAGGATGTCCAAGCTAACCGAAGCAATCGCAAAAGACCCGAAGAATGCATTCAGAATATTTAATATATTTTCCGGAGCAAAGAGCTGGTTTGATTTCAAATACGATTCCGATAAACTCTGGGAAGGTATCGAAGTCAATACTGCTATGTTTGATCACGTTTGGGGGGAAGTCTTTCGCGACATCGATATCAAGATCGACCTGGAAAAGATTAAGATCCCCGTTTACCTCGCCTTGGGAAGATATGATTATCTGATGCCACCCGCATATCTTTGGGATCCGATTCTTCCCCTTTTCGCCGATCTGAAGATTCAATTTTTTGAAAAGAGCGGACACACTCCTCAGTTGGAAGAACCGGAAGAGTTTGATTCAGCCGTTTTATCTTGGTTGAAAGAAAAGAAGGCGCTTTGAAATTTTATGAAAAGTCTCGATTGAAAAGATTGCCTATAGAAAATTTAAGGGAATGATTTCTTACGGCGACTCCGATGCAGATTTGAAAAATTTTGTCTTTAAAAAAAAGGGGCTTTCGTAGGAGTTCCTACAAAGATTCTTACCGTAAAAGTTGCTTGAAGCGGACTTTAAGTCCGAAAGGAAGTAGAATTCGGCGCGACATTTACGAACTAAGATTTGCCGAAAACCAATCTTTCTGAGAAGAATCCACCTTTTGTTCCTGAGTGACTTTTTTTGCGATCTTCTCCTGGGCGCGGTGGATCGAAGCGTTGATCATCGGATGAGAGATCGCCTCGTTGTTGATTCGGAGCTTTTTCATCACATCGACGATATTTTCACCGCCGAAGATTTTAAACAATGGCTCGTCTAACGATGAAAAGACGGTTACTTCTTTGAGCTGAAGTTTCAGGAAAACATCCTGTTCTTTTTTTCGAAGCGGGTAGTGTTCTCCAAAAATGAGAAATCGATCTTGAATGTCGGCGAATGAAATTTCATTCGCATAAGCGATGTTTGGCGGTCTTTCGTGTTGGTCGAGGGCGGATTGAAATTCTTGAAAGGATTCTTCAAACCAAAAGAGAAAGAGGTAGGATGTATTTTTGCGAAGGAGTCGTCGGCATCTTTCAAATTTCGCTTCGCGAGAAATCCATACCTGGTCGTTTACCGGGACGGAAGGTTCTTTCGATTTAAAAAAGTCGAACATTCTAAAACGAAGATGAAGCTAAATTATTAAGAAGCAAGAACGAATTTTCTTCCCGGCTTAAATCCTCTCTTTAGAATCGATCACCATTCTTAAATTTGCATCTAAGAATTTTAGAATGGGAACTGGGAAAAAGAGAAATATTTTCTTTCATTCGCGAGGGATCTCCGTAAGAATTCGATTCTTCGGAGAACCGATTACGAATTCATCTGATGAAGAATCTGTAAACCTCTGAGAGTCAAAAGAGGATCGATGCTGTCAAAGATTCCCGGATGTGCGGCGTCGATCACCGTGACGAGTCCGCCCGTTCCGATGACGCGATAATCTTGACCTTTGTCTCGCTTGATTTCGCGAATGATTCCTTCCAAAAGTCCGATCCAACCAAAAAAGAAACCCGCTTGAATCGATTCAATCGTAGAATCCCCTAAGATTTTTTCGGGAGATTGAAAAACGATAGGAGGAAGTTGAGACGTATTTTTTGTGAGTGCGTCCATGGAAACCTTGAGGCCGGGTGCTATCACTCCGCCCAGATATTCCGGTTTGTCGCTTACGACACAAAACGTAGTGGCCGTTCCTAAATCGATGATGATGGATTTTCCGGGATTGTCGACGACTGCGGCCGCTGCGTTGACCAAACGATCGGCTCCGATTTCGTAAGGCCTTGGATAAGAAATCGTAAAAGGAAGTTTCATCTGGTAGTTCACGTGAACTGCATCAATCTTAAACCAATCTTGAAACATTCTATCTAAGATTGGATTGAGAGTGGGGACGACACTCGAGTAGATTCCACCGGTAATTTTTTCGTTCTCGATTTTAAATTCCCGTAAAAATCCTCGGAAGAACAATCCGAGTTCGTCCGAGGTTCTGTCTTTTCGAGTTACGGTTCTTTTGTGAAAAAGAGGAGAGGTCTTTCCGTTTTCAAAGATTCCGAAGACCGTGTTTGTGTTTCCGACGTCGACAACTAAGAGCATTTTAGTTTAGAGAATGGAAATCGTCCGGACTGTCAATGAAATCCAGACGGGTTCCCGACGGAGTTTTTAGAATTAGGGAACCGTTTTCTCCCAGACCTTCTAAAATCGCCGTTTGAGGACTTCCGTTCTCCGTGTAACCGATCAATTGTCCTTTCCAAAGAAGGAGTTCGTTTAATAAAATCAGTTCCTTTTTTCTTCCTTCCGCGTCCTTCCAGAGAAGAATCGCTTCGTTCAAAGTCGGAATGAGCTTTTCTAAAATTTCACTTTTTTTCCCGGCCCTATCCGGGTTCGTATTGAGAAAGCCGGCATCGGTAAGGTGAGAAGGAATCATATCTTTGTTTCCATAGAGATTGACTCCGATTCCGATTATAAGAGTTACAGTAGAGCCGATGACCTCGGATTCTATTAGAATTCCTGCAACCTTTTTGTTGCCGAGATAAAGATCGTTAGGCCATTTGATTTTCAGTTCTCTTGCTAATTCAGGATATATGGAAAGAATCGCTTTGCAGACCGCGGTTCCGATAAAAAGAGAAAGCCCAGGGCCTCCGTCAAAGTTTTCCAGGCCGATCTTTCCGGAAAAGATCAAGGATTCTTCTCCTAAAACCTCCCACTTTCGTTCGCGTCTTCCTCGCCCCTCGGTTTGTTCTTCGGCAACGATCCAAGTTCCGTGCGGGAACTCTTCACTTTTGATGAGAGAATTTGTTGAAGTGACCGAATTTAAAAAGATCCCGTTTTCTCGTTGAAGGAATACATTTGGCATGGCCGATAAAATGATTCCGCTTATGGAATTCGCAAGAAGAAAAAAGAAGGCTTGAAAGCCGTATTATAAAACGAGGGAGGACTTAAAAGGGCAATGGAAGCGGGGATTTTCCGCCGTTTTTTTCTTTTTTGCCTTTGCGAATCCCTTGAATCACCTAACAAAGGAAAGGAATTTTTTGCTCTCTGTTGCTCTTGTAGAATTTTTAGGCATTTTTATAAATTAATATTGTTTTCTATAATTTTAATTGACACACATTTTGTTCTTCTTACCAATTTTGAAATATGAAATTTAGCTCACATAAGCAACTAACGTTTTTTCTTTCGCTTGTCTTCATTCTTTCTATCTCCATTTTTCAATGCAAGCCGGAAGAGAAGAATGATGATTCCGCACTTTTACTTCTTCTCGGAGCGGGGGCGATCACGACCGGCGCCGGGGGAACCACGACGGAGACGAAGTTACGAGTCTTTGTTACAGCGGCTTCCTTTGATGGCAACTTAGGCGGAGTGAACGGTGCGGATACAAAGTGCGCGGCCGACGCAAACAAACCCTCGACTGGAACTTATAAAGCATTTATCACAGGGAACTCGGGTGCAAACGGTGTGCGTTATGCCTGTTTGAATGATGTGACGAATTGTCCAACGAACCCTGGGGCTGGAACGAAGAACTGGGTTCTTCAGGCGAGCACGAGCTATTATCGAGTCGACCAAAGCACGAAAGTGTTTACTACAAGTGCACTCGGTTTGATCGGCACAGTTCATACTTCAATTCAAGTTAGTGCTGCTTCGTATTGGACTGGGTTTGTAACCACTGTTACCGATTGGTCGGCGACTCCGGGCGCTGCGGTTTGCGATCTATCTGCGACAACAGCATGGACTGATAACCAAGGGACAAATTCTGGTGCGGTTGGTGATGCTGCTTCTGCTGCCCTTGCCTCCATCAAGGCATTGAACACTCAGAATTGCGGCAGCACAAAAAAACTTCTCTGCGTAGAGCAGTAGTTTTTATTTTTTAAAATCGCTCCGCTCTGGGGGAAGTTCCTTTTCTACGAATGTAAAGAGGAATGGAACAAGGGCGATTTTTGTAGGAACTCCTACATTGGAACTTTTTACTTGCAAAATTAAGATTTTGTGATATTGGAAAGTTTCCCGAGTTTTTCCCGCCACCGCTCCCCTCCACCCAAGATCAGGGTGGGGCGCGCGACTTTCACAGAAAAATCGTCGGAGTTCCGACAGATTCATCGTGAGAATCAAGTAAACCCCTCTATCTAAATTTGCTCGAATAAATTTGGAAGAACGGACATGATCCCATAAAAAAAGCCCCGATCGCTCGGGGCTTTTTTGTTCTTTCGTTTCCGAAAGGACTTCGACAAAGACTTGAGTAGTTTATAAAATTCTAAACTAATATCAACCTTTGTATCTTTCAATCAGCATGGATCCAGCGATTCCACCGTGAGCACACGCTGTGATCACAACTTTATTCGCAGACGGATCTTCTTTCAAGTCCATGATCGCGTTTGCGATCAAACGGATTCCAGTCGCTCCAAAAGGGTGACCGATCGCGATGGATCCTCCGTTCGGATTGATCTTCTTAGCGTCGAAAGATTTTTCCCAATCCCAACCGGTGTCCATTTTGATTTGTTCCAGAGCTCCAACCGCAGTAGCAGCGAATGCTTCATGGATTTCTACGTAGTCGATGTCTTGGATTTTAAGACCGACATCCGCGAGAAGGGCTTCGGTAGCCGCAGCTTGTCCGATTCCCATGTTGTTTGGATGAACTCCTTTCATGCTCCAACCGGAAACAACCGCTTCGATGGTAAGACCGAGTTCTTTCGCTTTTTCAACGGTGGTAACGATTACGCCTGCGGCTCCATCGGAACGAGGGCTTGCGTTGAAGATGGAAACGGTAGGGCCGTGGGATTTTTTCAAATCTTTAGCGTATTTCGTTTTGAATTCTTCAAATTTCATTCCAGGATTATCAAACATCAACATCGCGCGTCCCATACGAGTTGGGTTTTCCACTAAACCTTCACGGAGTCCGACCGCTTCGTCCATCGCGAGTTCGTTTCCGTCTTCGTCTTTCATAGGAATGATATAAGGAGCGTATCTTCCAGCTTTAGAAGCTTCTAATGCTCTTTTGAAAGATTCGAAAGCGAGTTTATCTTGGATTTCACGAGAAAGTCCGTAGTTTTGCGCTACGATCTCTGCTGTAACTTGCATACCGTAAGAAGTTTCCCCGTCGCCGAGTCCGTCTTCCAGAGTGTCTCTCAGTTCCACGCCTTCAGGAAGATTGTCCGGAAGAAGTTTTTTCAACTTATCCAGAGATCCCGCTTTTTTGTTTAAACGAGCGTTCTTAACGATAAAAGGCATAGAAGTTTGAGATTCTTCGCCGATCGCGAGGAACACTTCGCCTTCACCTAAAACGATTCTACGAGCCGCTTCCGCAACCGCTTCCATTCCGGAAACACAGTTGTTTGCAACGGTGATACAAGCGATCTCGTCTCTCATTCCAACGAGGTTCGCGATCACTCTTGCAGAGTTAGGCGCGTTACTAAATCCTTCTCCAACAACAACTCCGTCGATTTGAGACGGTTTCAGTTTGCTTTTAGCGAGAATATCTTCTGCGACTATTTTTCCCAGGTGGTGTCCTGGGTATGGTCCGAGGGCTTTCGCGATCTGAGCAAAAGGAGTTCTTCTTGGTGTACAAATAGCCAATGGCTTTGCTAATTTCATTTTCTTTCTCCAGACTTCAAATTCTTAATCAATCAATCCTATATTCATTTTTGAGAATATTCATAATTCTCAACATAATCCCCCACCAACTTTTGGAATTCTTCGGGAGCTTTTCTCGGTCTCGATTTCGAGACGGAAACGACCAACTGTTCGTCCTGAACCGCGAAGTAGCGTAAACCAGTTTCCACATCCGTAACTTCGTGTCTCATATAGCTCCGAATCTTTTCAAAAGAATGGATCCAAGTGCTTACCCGAACTTTTCTTCCCGCGGGGACGGGATGGAAGAATCTAAAAACTCCTCCCATAAAAAACATCGTAGTATCCATTTCCACAAAACGATCCAAGGTCAGACCGGTTTCCGTGGAAAAAAACCATCGAGAATCCTCGATGATTCTCCAGAGATACGCGGGGTTATATTCCCCGAAAATATTTCTCTCGCTGAAGAGAGTTATGAGTTCCGTATCTACCGTTTTGCATGTCCCTTTAAAATCAGGGATCTCTTGAAACTGATCAAAGCCGGAAATTTCCGATTTCTCTCCCGGAAGTAGATCGATCGCCTTTCCGTCTTTTTCGGAAATGGTAAGAGTTTTGATCTCGGCCGCAGGAGTTCCGGAATCCGAATAAACTTTTTGATCCCAGAAGATTTTTCCGTCTTTCAGAGGAAACGCTTTCGTTTCCGTTCTGAGATTGGCTCCTTCCATTTGTTGAGCTAAGAATCGAATCTGAGATTCGAGAGGATGGATCGCAATCCCTTGAGACAAGATCTCGCGCAAAGAAAAACCGTTTTTTTCCAAGGTCCGAAATCTGCCTTCAAGACAGAAATTTTCATAAGTCCGGCTGGTCACGTGTCTCTGAGTGTCCAGGTCGGAAATGCGAGTCACGAGTTGAATTTCATCAGTGATCATTTCGTCCCTCCCTTTTTCTTTGTCGGAGAATCTGGCCCTATTTCGCGACCCGTAGGGAGCGAAATTGCATTCACCCCAGCGTGCCTTTTGGGAGAATCTGACCCTAGTTTAGACCGGCCTAAATTTTGATCAAACAAAAAAATACAGAACGTTCGTTCTGTTTTTTTATAGAAGGCTTTTCAAATTCGTTGACAAGAGTTTTTTCGGGTGGGAAGATAGTTATGTAAGAATCTCGGAATAATACCTTTAAACATGAAAGCTCAATCGCGCAAAAAGAAAGAATCGGGAATCGGAGTTCGGGAAAGAATCTTAGATACTGCGACTTCTCTTTTTTACAAACAGGGTTTTTCCAATACCGGAATGAGACAGATAATTCAAGAGTCCAATTCCGTAGCCGCAAGTCTCTACGACCATTATCCATCCAAAAAAGAATTGGGTTTGGCCTATCTATCCCGTCAGGAAGAAAAAACTCTCAGCGATCTTCAGGGATTGATGGATCGTTATCCGGACCTCGCAGAATTCTTAAGAGCCTGGGTGATCTTAAAAGAAAAACAAATTCGACACGGTGAATTCTTCGGTTGTCCTTTTGCTGGTTTTGCAAGTCAGGTCATGGACGCGGATCCGGAATATACCGAATTCTTAAAAGACATAGTCACCAAGTGGACTAGAATGATAAGCGACTATCTGCAAAAGGCGATCGGTTCGGGTCAGCTCAAACGAAGCATGGATATCCAATACGTCGCGAGAAGAATGCTGATGGCTTATCACGGTTCGGTGACGATGTGGAGAATGACCTTGGAACTTCGATATATCCGCGAAATGGAAGATTCTCTCCGAGAAATCGTGGAAGAATACAGAATTCTTTAAAGAATTTTGAATTCTATTTTTAGTCGGAATCCATTCCAATCAGTAACCAGTCCAAGAATCAGAACGAATCTTTATATATGGAAAAGAAGATTTTACTAACGCTCGTTTCTGTGTTATTGATATTCGCAAATTGCAACCCCGTAGACGGAGACGATAAGGCAAAGAAGAAAGGAGGAAAGATGAAATACGAAGTAAACAAATCGGAAGATGAATGGAAAAAAGAACTCACTCCTGAACAATATAAAATTCTAAGACAAAAGGGAACCGAGATGGCCTTTACCGGAGCCCTTTATAAGAATCACGATAAAGGAACCTATCTCTGCGCCGCTTGCGGATCCGCTCTCTTCTCATCGGAAACAAAATACGAATCCGGATCCGGATGGCCTTCTTTTTACCAACCTACAAAAGAAGAAGCCGTTGAAAAAGAAACCGATTCGAGTCATGGAATGACAAGAACCGAAGTTGTCTGTGCTAAATGCGGAGGACATCTTGGACACGTATTTACGGACGGACCAAGACCAACCGGTCTCAGGTATTGTATCAATTCCGCTTCTTTAAAGTTTAAGAAAGAATAAGGATTTTCAAATTTCCGGGAAGGGTTCCCTACCCGGAAAAATTCCCGCTCCCGTTTTTTGATTTTCAGCCGTGGTGAAGGGTAAAATAATACCTAAAACCGGAATCCACTCATGAATGATCATCTCGCTTACGTATCCGACAATCGCTCCGTTCGCAATCCTATCCTTCAATTCTTAGCAGAGAAATGGTATACGATTCTTTATCTTTGGCACGCCGTAATAGGAATTTTTATCGGACTCGAAGATTCTCCCGAAGGAGATAAACGTCCTGTAGTTTTAGTTTCCGGATTTTTAGGAAGAACTCTTTCTTGGGAACCGATGCTCAAACATCTTTCTGCGAACGGACATCCCGTTTATACGATTCCTCTCGGTTTTCAAATGGGGAACATCCGAAGAAAGAGTCAAATCTTAGAAGATTACCTCGTTCAGAAAGACATCAAGGATTGTTATATCGTAGGTCACTCGATGGGAGGCCTGATCGCATCGGGTCTTACCTATAAAGGAAGAGATCGAGTAAAAAAAATCTTTATCGCAGGAACTCCCGTTCACGGAACTTATCTCGCTTACCTTGCGCCGATTTTTATCTGCACATGGCAAATGATGCCCGGTTCTAAGTTCATCCAAGAAGCCGTAGAAATTTTTGAGAAGTTGCCTAACGTGCAATCCGTTTTTACAAAAAAAGATCAGATCATCATTCCTTCGGAAAATTCTCGCCTTGGACATTTTGACGACGTGGAACTTCCGGAAGCCGGACATCTCAATTTGTTTATGGGGCCCCTTGGAATCGAATGCCTCTTTGATCTCATTACGGCGGAAGAGAATAAGGATCCAAAACCCGTTAAAAAGAAATTAGAATCTTTGAAACCAGAACCGGAAACTCGAACTTCCGCGAGCGATAAGAAAACAAAAGGAACCTCGAAAAAGAAAACGGTTTCGAAAAAAGCCGCTCCTAAAAAGCCCGTTGCTAAGAAGAAGTCTGCGGTTAAGAAAAAGAAGAGATAAGGTTAACCTTTTTTTTCAGTGCGGGGTCGCCGACATGGATCCATTCTGATTCGAAAAGAAAATACGGTATAAAAGCAAAGACTCAAGTAGAATGGAACAGGCTTTGAAACTTCCCATTCTTTCTGATTCAGTTTGAATAAAACAAAGAATCCGGAAAGTCTAAAAGATAGAATTCTTTCCTAAATTCTTACCCGCCGTCAAATCCCTCAAAAAATAAAAAAGCCGCCTTAGAAGTTTTCACTCCAAAAGGCGGCTTAAAAGATATTTAAAAATTATAAATTTCTAAATTAGAATCTGTCGTTTTTAGGTTTTGCAACGTTAACTTTTAAGTTACGAGCAAGAACGTTTTTTCCGTCCAGATCTTTGATTGCTTTGTCAGCTTCGTCTTTGTTCGGCATTTCAACGAAAGCAAATCCTTTTGATTTTCCGGAATACTGATCAGTAATGATCTTAACAGAATTAACTGCTCCGTGTGCTCCGAAAAGTTCGTTTAACTTTCCTTCAGTGATGTCGTAAGATAGGTTTCCTACATAAATGTTAACAGACATATTTTTCCTCGTGTCGTTATGAATTAGATCAAGTTATCTTGATTTAAAAACAGCATTTTCCCGGTATGTTGGGAGGTAGAAAAATTTTAGAGATGCAGGACTTAAAAAGAAGAGCAAACTTTAAGATAGGACTACGTTCAGAAGTTAGAAAATCGATTGAATAACTGGAGTTCTTTGTCCATACTATCGGCAGAATTTTCTTTGGCAATACTAATTTCTTAAACTTTAATATTTGTTAGGGGAGTTTTAGTGTGAATTTAGAGTCGGAAAGATTGATTTTGAGAGAATGGGAAGAGAAAGATCATCTTCCATTTGTTCAAATGAATTCCGATCCACTTGTCATGAAATACTTTCCGAAACTTCTTACTCGAGAAGAATCCGAACAGTTTATTACAAAAATTCAAAATCATTTTCAGACGTTCGGCTATGGACTTTGGGTTCTGGAAACAAAACGAAATAAAGAATTTCTCGGTTTCACAGGTTTTATGAACGTAACTTTTTCTTCCTTTTTTACTCCTTCGATTGAGATCGGTTGGAGATTACATCCTTCCTTTTGGAGTCGAGGTTACGCTACGGAAGCGGCGTCAACCTGTCTTCAGCACGGATTCTCCAGATTAAAATTTTCGGAAATCGTTTCTTTTACGTCTATTCTCAATGAAAGGTCCCAATCCGTCATGAAACGTATAGGAATGAAAGAAGTCGGATTCTTCGCACATCCAAATCTTCCAAAAGACCACGTTCTATCCGAGCACGTTCTCTACAAAATCTCCGTACCGGAATGGTCTCCAATCGGGCTCAAATCGACAATATCCTCTGATTTTGGATAAGAATTTCGATTTTACGCAAAGAATCCGGATTCTTTTACCCACAACATTCTTTGTTCGATCTAAATATTTTTTCTCCTCACGGTTATTTTTTTCTTGCCAGCATCCTTTTTATTAACTAACGTTGTTCATTAGTAAGTTAACGCCGTTCATTAAGGAGAACGTTATGGAAGTGAAAAATAACTCTACATCCTCACCGAGAGAAACTCTCGGAGCCGTTCGAGAAACCCTCTCGGACGCAACTTTCGAAAATCCTTCTTACAAGGGGATTGGTTATTTCATCAGAGATTTGTTTTTTTTCGGACTCGTCGTAGTCCTTCTCTGGAACGTAAATACCTGGTATCTTCTGCCTTTTCTCTGGTTTTTTTCCGGAATGACGATCGCATCCTTGTTTATAATCGGACACGATTGCGCACACGAGGCGCTTTTTAAAAACAAATACCTTCGTTATTGGATCGGTCAGATCGCAATGTTGCCTTCTTTGCACGCCTACAATCAGTGGGCTTACGGACACAATCGAATCCATCACGGACACACGATCAAAAGAGGCGGAGATTTCGTATGGCATCCCGCAACCGCGGAAGAATATTCTAAATTTGGAATATTCAAAAAAATGATGCACCGATTTTTCTGGTCGGCTTGGGGTGGCGGTTTTTACTACATGATCGAGGTTTGGTTAAAAGGAATGGTTCTATTTACAGCTCCTCTAAAAGAAGCGGGAAGAGATAAGTGGATCATGCTTTCTTTTGCATTTCTATCTTCCGGTTTGGTTTTCTATTTTGGCGGATCCGCTACGGAAGGTGTTTTTGACGCAGGCGCGGGCTTTTGGATGTTTACAAAAGTATGCTTGGTTCCTTTTATCGCTTGGAACTACTTTATGGGAATCACCGTTTATGTGCATCATATACATTCCGAAATTCCTTGGAAGACAAAAGAGGATTGGACCCCTTATTACGGACAAATGAAAGGAACGATCAACTATCACGTAAATCCGGTCATGAATTTTTTCTTTCACAATATTTTCATTCACATGCCTCATCACGTTCACATGAAAATTCCATTTTACAATCTCACTCGCGCCCTGGGAGAGATCAAAGCCGTTTATGGAGAAAACGTCCAGGAAAGAGATACGATCTTCGGCGACTATTTCAAATCGACTTCTCGTTGTAAGGTGATCGATTCCGAAACCGGGAAATGGATGACTTACGAAGAGGCTCGTAATTCCGTAGAAGACGAAGAATTGGAAGTAAGTCCCGCATAACGTTTATTTTAGAATTTTTTGGACTTCTTGAGAGCGCAAATTTCAAGAAGTCCCATTCTCAATCTCAAAGAATTTCTGATCGAAAATGATTCGATTTTTCAAAAGAAGAATTTGAAAAAAGGATTCTATCGTTTTACTTTTTTCTTTTTTTCAAGATGATAGGTGAGGGCCATGGAAATACAAACACTCAACTCTTTGGTCGGAATCGGATCTTTCACGTTCAGTAGAATGCATCGATTCCCTTCGAACTGAATTTTCTTTGGAAAGAGTTCTCGAAACGTTTCCACTAAATTGGTCTGACAGTGAAAGAAGAGCGCGTAGATATTTTCTTCCGAAGAAACTTGATCGATCCGAATCGTACTTCCACTTTTTGTTTGCGGCGTCAGATAACTGGGTTGTCCCCATTTTAAGGTTTCTTCCAGATTTCCGACTCCTTCCGTAGTCTTTGCGATCTTAAAGATCAATTCTCTCACACTCAGCAATCTTTTTCGGATATTTTTTGGGTAGGTTCGAAAAACTTCCGCAACGTTTTGATTTTTAAAATTCTGGGACATGTCTTATCGGATTTGAAATCTACGATGTTCAAAAAAAATATTTCCGTCCTTTTCCTTTGCAAGCGGTATTCGAATTCATTTTCAAAAGTCTAAAGAAAAACTTGTTATTGGGGTTTGTTACTTTCCGCCGACCCTTCGGAAGAACTCGTTAAAGAATATTTGAAAAGAGGATTCTGTTATATCGCGACCTTTGAAACGGAAACGATCGGAATTTACGTATTGATTTACACTCGTCCGAAAACTTTGGAGTTGGTCAACATAGCCGTGGATGAAAAATTTCGACGAAAAGGTGTCGGTAAGGCTTTGGTTCTGCATGCGATCTCAAAAGCAAAGGAATCAAAGATGAAGGTTCTGGATCTTTGACTCGGAATTAAGATTCTTCCATTCGAAGCAATTCCGTTTCCAATCGGTCGATAAACTTTTTATTTCCGGTAACTCCATAGAGTTGCATCGCACCTTGATACAAGAATAATACTTTTTCTGAATATTCTATCGCAGTCTTTGGATCTAAAGTTTTCTTTTTTTTCCAAATCGGGAGTCTGAAATAAGCACCGAAACTTTGGTTCCAGCGATCCAAGGACTCGATCACCCTTTTTCTCAATTCGGGTTCATCGTGTGTTTGGTTTGAGAAGTTGGCGAGAGGACATCCAAAACGATACGTCGTCCTTAATCTTCTTTTTAAAAATCGAACCCAAGAAGAAACAAAATCCTGATACTTGGGATATTTTTTCATCATCATCTCCGCTAAACCAAGAATTTCTTCTTCTTGGAAAGAGACGTAGCTAAGACCCAGATCTTTTTTGGAGGGAAAATAGCGATATAAACTTTTTTTAAAAGCTCCCGCTTCACTCAGGATTTCATTGATACCGGTGTTCGCGTAACCTCTTTCGTAAAAGAGTTTTACGGTCGCCTTGAGAATGCGATCTTTTGCCTGATCCTGTTGTTTTGGTTGCGTTTTACTCATAAGTAATTTCTAATATTCTTAAACTACATTTCAAAAAAGATAGATTCAAAGCCGATTTTTTCGAGTTCATTCTTGAAAGTTCAAAACAAAGTGGAAGGAATCGAAAAGTCAAGATTCTCCCAAAATCAAATCGGAAGCCGACTTGAAATTCGATTTCAAGCTTTTTTCGAGTAAACTTGTTCCCCTCGAAAAACGAATCTTTTTTTCCATCGTGATCGATTCTACCGGAAAATTTTGAACAATTCCATCTCTGAACTTTCCAATAAAACCAATTCCAAGAATTTATTTAGATTATAAAATGGTAGACAAATTTGTCTACCATTTTAGATGTTATCCTAAGGTAGAACAATCGGTCTACCTTAGGAGGACTTTATGAAAACTCTAGAAAAAGAAACAAATTCGGAACAAGGAATCAAACTATTTACTCATACAGTTAAAGTACGTTGGGTCGATTTGGATGAAAACGGACACGTAAACAACGGAGTCTACCAGAGTTATTTTCATGAGGCGAGGGTGGCCGCATTTGACGAAACCGGTCTGAGCCTGACCGAGCTTCGAAAAAGAAACATTGGTCCGGTCATCCTAAAGGCGGAGTTGGAATATAAGATGGAGCTAAAGTATCCTGAAACTACCAGACTGACGACTCGATTTGAAGCTCAGAAAGGAAGTCGAGTTCTTACGATTCAGGATTTATATAGGGAATCCGACGGGGCTTTGGTCTGTTCCGCTAAATTTTACGGTCTATTTATGGATCTGAAAAGAATGCGTCCTTACAAAGTTACGGATGAAGAAGCGAGCAAACTCGCGAGTACTCCGATCTAAATTCATTCTTTAAAGGAGCGAGACCGAACTTTTCTGTATCGATTTCGTTCCTTTAAAAATTTAAAATAGCGCCTAACGATCTTAAGCTGTTAAGGAAAGATTTGAACTCGATGGCGTAAACGAGGAATTTTATTACATTCAAACTGTATTCTTATCTTATCGATTGTCTGGATTCTTTCTTTGTATTCGTTTTAAATTCCAGCTATGAAAAGAAAGAAGAAATCCTGCTATCAGTATATATTCTAAAAAACGAATTCCTAAAACTTGGGGTAAGGAGATTTTTGATTTTTCTTTCCCGTTGATATCAACGCAGGAAAATACCTGAGTCATATCGGTTCTTCCTGGAAGCGGATGACTCACTTGAACCGATCTCTCAGTGCTTGTTCCTTCAGCGCAAACAAATCGAAACGGATAGTTGTAAACGTAGTTCCCCGGCTGGTCTATCGCGACTCCCATCAGAGAAAAGAAAACAATAAAGATCGCTTTTGCGGGTGGTCCGAATTGAGATCTGGCCGCGGACTTGGCTCCAAAAAATCCGCCGATAAACAAAAGAATACTCGCGAAACCTTCTATCTTGGAAAGGGCGCTGATCAATAAAATCGGTGTGAGAATGATGGCCGCCAATCCAAGAAGAATTATAAAAATCCAACCAATGGTGCCTAACTTTAAAAATTTTTGAAAAAAGGAAGCAGAGGGATCTATTGTTTTGACATCGGGACCTTTGCTATTTCCACATTGTGCGCAGTTTTGTAATTCAATCGGGTTTTTATAATCGCAGTGATGACAGATCCATTTCATGGGTTTTATTTTGAGAGGTTGTATTTGATCGGCAAGATCTTTTTGCAAACGGATTCTAAGTTCGCGTTAGCGGGTTTTTAAATAGTGCAAGTTATCAGATGCAGTAAATCCGGAGATTCTTATCTGTTATGATCAAGTATGAATCAAAGAATTTTTACTACGATCGTAATCCTGTTCTTACTTTCAAACTGCGCCCATAAAAAAGAAGTCATCGACGATTCTTTTTTGTTCTTATTGTTACCGCAACCGGATCGAGCCGCGAATTATGATCGTGACGTTCAGATCATAACTCATACGGTACCTCCGCCTGTGTCTTTGTATACATTTGATCTGAGTTATTCTGAGGATGATCTCAATGCCTACGTTTCTATTCTTCGGACACAAATTGCAAAATATCCTCGAGGTTATTGGATCAAGGCGAGGGCGGAAAAAATTTATTTAGTCAAGTATATAAATGGGGTAAATGGCGGGGCAGCAGCAAGAGGTCTTTCTCTGGCTTCCGAAAACAGTATTTATTTAGCGATCGGACAAGGTTTGACCACCTGCAATAACTGCGAAGAGGGTTACGCTTCGACGATGCATCATGAGTTGATGCACAATGTAGACTATTCTCAATTCGGTACTTTTTATAGCTATTCGATTGATGATTGGAACCTTCTAAATCCGAGCGGATTTCAATACGGAAGTGTTTCGAATTCAGATGCGGTTGCCGCTGTTTGGACTCATATCATTCACCCAATGTCCGGCTTCCTAAGCTATTACAGTACAGTAAATAAGTTAGAGGATCGTGCGATCTTTGGGGCAGCGATCCTTGGAGGTTTGCAAGAATTTCAATCCGACACCTTAATCAATTTTTGCCAAAACGATCCGATCGTTGCTGCAAAGACGAGAAATATCATAGAGGATATGAAGAATTTTTGGCCTTTCCCCGGATCGGACACGACTTTCTGGAAAACGAGGATTGCGGAAACCGCAAATGCTTGTAATTAACATTTTGAAAAACGCTTATGTGCGGCTAAGTCCAGGATTATCAGCGACTCGTATTATATAATAATTTTCTAATAAAAGAGGATATTCGTGAAAGTAAAGTTTATTCTAAGTTTGATGTTTTTATCCATATTCGTAGCGTGTGATCACAAAAAAGAAAGTATCGACGATTCTTTTTTGTTCTTATTATTACCACAACCGGATCGAGCCGCGAATTATGATCGTGACGTGCAAATTGTTACCAATACGGAAGCCTCCGGTTCTATTACTTGCAACGCGACTTATACGCAGGAGGATGTAGAACATTATTCGTTAATTGTTCGAGCTCAAATTGCAAAATACCCTCGAGGTTATTGGATCAAAAGCAAGGTGGAGAGAGTTGTACTTTGCGCCAATCTAACCGTTGGCGGTTTGGCTGTAGGAGGATTTATGGATCCTTTGGCGAATAGTATCTATATGAATGTAGATGCAGGTATTGCAACGGGTTTTATGGATGATTATATCGATAGATCCATTCACCACGAAATCACTCATAATTTCGATTTCGCGCAGCGCGGTTTTCTTATGGACTCCCATACGGATTGGGTTTCGCTCAATACCGTCGGATATTCAGCGAACGTGGACTGGTCTTCGCCAACGTTACTTCAGTTTAACAATCCGGTTCCCGGTTTCGCGACGACATATTCAACTTCGAATGTCGCAGAAGACTACGCTGAAATAAGTTCGGGGCTGATGGGGCCTCAATCCAATTATAATCAGCTGATTCAGATTTGTCAAACCGATCCAGTGGTAGCCGCAAAGGTGAGGCTGATGATATCGGATATGAAGAACTTTTGGCCTTTCCCCGGATCAGAAGGAACGTATTGGAAAATCAAAGTTGATACGACTTCTTGTCCTTGATTTTAATTCGAAGAAACGAAATGAGACTTCGTGCAAATCACGATTGAATTCTAACTTCATGGAACGGTTTCGAAATCGGATTTCAACTGGACGTCCCGGATTTTGTGAAGGTCATTAATTAGGATTTAAGAAAAATTTTCTATTTTAGAATTTTATGTATTTCTTAAATACCATTTTTAAACAGAAGGATTGAATAGGCTTCGTGCTTCGCGAACCAATTCTTCCGCCAATTTCGATAACCCTGGACGAATCGATTTTTTATGAGAAAGAAAGAATTTTCTTTCGGCGATCAATTCTGAAATCGGAATCATCCGGAGTTTGGCGGAAAGGCTGTATTCGGATAAGAATCCGATTCCTAAGCCCGCCTCTATACTTTTGATCACGGACTCAACGCTTCTAAGTTCCATTCCGATTTTGGGACGAAATTCTTTTCCTAACGATCTTATCTTTTTCTCCACCGCTTTTCGAATCGCGGATGCCGGATGAAAGAATACAAACGATTCTTCTTTGATGTCCTTTAGACTCTGCTTTTTCTTTTGGAAGATCGGATGTGTTTTTAACGCAACGGGAACGATTCGGTCCGATAAAAATTCTCTCGAAATCAATCCGGGCTCGTTTACGGGGCCGGTGAGAATTCCCAAATCCACTTCGTTTAACAAAATGGCTTCCTTGGTTTCTAGGGAATCACCTTCTCTTACGGACAATATAAGGTCGGGATGTTCTTTCTTTATTTTTTTAAGAATTTCCGGTAGAATCCAGGCTGATACGGTTCCGCCGGCGGAGATCGAAAATTCTCCGGAGAGTTCTTTTCCGGGTTCTTTCATTCCGGATTTTAATTCTTCCCATAGTTCCCTCATCTTCAGCGCATAACCTAAAAAGATTTCTCCCTCGTGTGTCAGCCTGATTTGTCTCGGACCCCTTTCGAATACGAGAGACCCCAGTTCTTTTTCTAAAAGAAAAATTTGGCGGGAAAGGGCAGGTTGAGTTAAACCAAGTTTGGAAGCGGCTTTTTGAAACGTGCCCGCGTCTCTGATTTCGAGAAAATATCGGATCTGTCTAAATTCCATTCTATTCTTAATGTATAACTTTTAGTTATACTGTCAATCAATCCTATTTATTTGCATTATGTCTTGGTTTCTGTTATGGTTTTCTCATCGGAGGAAAGTATGGCCGGTAAAACACTTTATGATAAAATCTGGGATTCCAGAATCGTAACCCGCGACGGAGAAGAGGATATTCTTTATGTGGATAGACATCTCCTTCACGAAGTTACTTCTCCGCAGGCGTTTACGGCGCTGAAGGAAAAAGGAAGAACGGTACGAAAAAAAGAAAGGACGCTTGCGATCATGGATCACAACGTTTCCACGAGGAATCGTGAATGGAACGGGGCCGGTCCTATTTCGCAAAAGCAAATGGAACTTCTTGCGGAAAACTGTAAGGATTTCGAGATTGAGCTCTTGGACATCAATCATCCGGATCAAGGAGTCGTTCACGTAGTAGGACCTGAGATCGGACTTACGTTACCCGGAACCGTAATCGTTTGTGGAGATTCTCACACTTCTACTCACGGCGCTTTCGGAGCCTTTGCGCTTGGCATCGGAACAAGCGAGATAGAACACGTTTTGGCGACACAGACGATTCGTCTTAAGAAATCAAAAAATCTTTTGGTCCAGGTTACGGGAACACTGGCTCCCGATGTCAGTGCGAAAGACTTAGCTCTTTTTCTGATCGGAAAGATCGGAACGAGCGGAGGACAAGGTTATGTAATCGAGTATGCCGGAGATACGATCAGAAACCTTTCTATGGAAGGCAGAATGACTCTCTGTAATCTTTGCATCGAGGCTGGCGCTCGAGCCGGGTTGGTAGCTCCGGATCAAACCACATTTGATTACTTAGAAGGAAAGGATCGTTCTCCGAAGGGAGAAGAATATAGTAGAAAAGTAGAATATTGGAAAACTCTAAAGTCTGATCCGGATGCGGTCTTTGACAAGACCATAGTCTTGGACGCTGGCGAGGTTTCTCCCATGGTAACTTGGGGAACAAACCCCGGTCAGGTCGTTCCGGTAAACTCGGTTGTTCCGGATCCTGATTCTTTCATCGATCAAGAAGCAAAGGCGGCCGCGAAACGTTCTTTGGAATATATGGATCTAAGAGCGGGTCAAACGATGAATTCCGTTAAAATCGATAAGGTTTTTATCGGTTCCTGCACAAATGCGCGTATCGAAGATATCAGAAGGGCCGCTCAAGTCGTTCGAGGGAATCGAGTTTCGTCTAACGTGCAAGCGATTGTTGTCCCCGGATCGGGAAGAGTAAAACGTCAAGCCGAAGAGGAAGGTTTGGATCGTGTCTTTCTCGAAGCGGGTTTTGAATGGAGATTGCCCGGATGTTCGATGTGTCTTGGGATGAACGACGATTTTCTGCAACCTGGAGAACGTTCCGCTTCCACCTCGAACCGAAACTTTGAGGGAAGACAGGGAAGAGGGGGGCGTACTCACTTGGTCAGTCCGGAAAGCGCGGTCGTCGCTGCGATCTTGGGAAGACTGGGAGCCGTCTCGGAATTAAAGGAGGAAAGAAAATGAATCAATCATGGAATAAACATCAAGGAGTAGCCGTTCCTCTTTATCGAAAAGATATCGATACGGATCAGATTCTTCCAAAGCAGTTTATGAAGAAGGTGGAGCGAACAGGATTCGGGAAACATCTTTTTCACAATTGGAGATATTTGGATGACGACGGACTGCAAGAAGATCCCGACTTCGTATTAAATCAAAGTCGATATCGATCTGCATCCGTATTGGTCGCGGGAGAAAATTTTGGATGCGGTTCCAGCAGAGAACACGCGCCTTGGTCGCTTGCGGATTTTGGATTTCGCGCGGTCGTTGCACCTTCTTTCGCTGATATATTTTTTGGAAACTGCGCTAAGAATGGAATCGCTCTGATAAAATTAACTCTTACGGAAGTGGAAGAAATTCTGACTTACATAAGAGAAAATGAGGGAGCCGAAGTTACGATCAATTTGGACACGTTAGTCCTCATTGCCGGGAAAAAAGAATATCACTTTTCTCTTTCTTCGTCTTTGCTGGAAAGAATCACGAACGGATGGGACGATATCGATCTTACGATGAAATTTTTGTCCAGAATCGAAGACTTTGAATCTTCTCTTGTCTAAAATCCGATAAATCGTTCGCTCCGTATCCAATAGGGAGCAAACGATTTCTACTTTATCCCGCTACAAAAAGAAAATCAACGGAGAGATTTTTTCAACAAAGAAGAACCTTCCAAAATAATGCAGGTCTCATTCTCCATTTAAAATCATTTTCTTTTGAATACTGAACGCTGTCCGGTTTGAGAAAAAAACAAAGATTTCATTTTATAAAAACATCACTTGGGTGCGTTGAAAGCACTTTCTTATTATATAATTTAGAATCTTCTGATTCCAAACTTAGAAATCTAAAAAAACGAGTTGAGTCCTTTTTTGGATTTCAAAAAATTTGATTATCATGAAAGCCAAAGATTTAGCGAAGACCCTCGGGTTGGAATTAAAAGGAAACGGCGAACAGGAAGTAATCGGCATCGGTGATATCGAAAATCATTCCCATGTTCAAGCGGATAAAATTTATTATTTCGAAGCGAAGAAGTATCTCAGCTCAAATCCGAAAGCAAAGCAGGTTCAAATCGCATTGACGATTCCTTCTTTAGCTTCCGAATTCCCATCGGCTTTGATTGTTCCCGAAGGCCAAGCGAGATTGAAGTTTATCGAATTACTTTCTCTTTTTGAGAGAAAGCCCGAACGAACTCCTTTCATTTCTACAAAGGCGAGTATTCATCCAAGCGCAAAGATCGGTAAGAATGTTACGATCCTGGATTTTGTCGTGATCCAAGAAAACGCAGAGATCGGAGACGATTGTCAAATATTTCCGAACGTCGTAATCGAAAGCGGAGTTAAGATCGGCGAAGGAACGATTCTAAAATCCGGCGTGATCGTCTCATATAATTGTATATTAGGAAAACATAATTTAATTCATGCAAATACTGTGATCGGCGCGGATGGATTCGGATTTTTTGACAAAGGCGGAGTCCGTTACAAGGTTCCACAAATCGGAATTTCAGTGATCGGAGATTATGTGGAAATGGGTGCTTGTTGTACTGTGGATCGAGCCACTATCGAAACTACTTCCGTCGGGAATCACACAAAATTTGACGATCACGTGCACATTGCTCATAACTGTAGGGTTGGAAACTATGTTTTTATCGCAGGTGGTACGGTCCTCGCCGGTTCGGTTACGCTTGAAGACGGCGTCATCATGGGTGGGCAAGCTGCGGTTGCGGAAGGAATCACGATGAAGAAGGGATCGATTCTTATGGGAATGTCCGGACTCACCGAAGACAGTACCGAAAAAGTCGCTTACTTCGGAATTCCCGCAAAACCCGCGTTAGAGATGCATCGAATTCATTCTTCTATGGCTAAGTTGCCCGAACTCGTGAGAGAACATAGAAGTCGAAACAAGAGTTGATTCGTTATTCTTTTTTTTAAATCGAAAACGCTCTTGCCGTTAAACGAAAAAGATCGTTTCCGATAAATCGAAGGATTCCGAAGTAAGGATTGTATCTGGTTTTCAATTTCTGAGATTGGTAAAAGGGGTTACTCCTTTATGCAATCCAAGACTAGCACAAAATTCTATTTTTTATTAGTGATCTCTATGGTTTCATGGGGTTTTGCCTGGCCTTCCGCCAAATTGATCGTTGCGGATCAACACCCGAACGTAATCATCTTCTGGAGATTTTTAGCCACTGCGGTTTCCTTATTGCCCGTGGTTCTTTGGAGAAAGGAATCCTTTCGTTTACCTAGTTATAAAACTTTTATTCAAGTAGGCATCGGTGGGATTCTTTATACGATCTACAACCAGTTCTTTTTCTTGGGTTTGAACAACGGACTCGCCGGCGCAGGTGGGGTTCTTGTTACGACGATGAATCCGATTTTTACTTACGTGCTTGTTCATTCGTTTCAGAGAAAATTACCGGCGGGAAGAGAAGCGATCGGTTTGATTCTTGGTTTGGTAGGCGGTTGTATTCTACTTCAGATTTGGAATTTGAATTGGAATTCCTTGTTTCAATCCGGAAATATTTTCTTTCTTCTCTGCGCTTTTAGCTGGGCCTTTTTGAGTATGAACAGTCACAGCACGGGTCAGAGCATTTCTCCGCTTGTTTATAGCTTTTATGTTTTTTCGATCGGAACGGTTCTCGACTTTTTTCTCGCGATTCCATACGACGTTATGAATGCTCTGAACGCGGGCAGCGGTTTCTGGCTTCAAGTGATGTATCTGGCAGTGATCTCGACGACGTTTGGAACCACCGTTTATTTTTTCGCTTCTTCTAAATTGGGTTCAAGGGTTGCGAGTTCGTTTATCTTTCTTGTTCCGGTTACCGCACTTTTTGGGAGTTGGGTTTTTCTGGGCGAGGTTCCGAGTTTTACGACGATGATCGGAGGATTTTTCGCGGTCCTTGCGGTTTTTCTTTTGAACCGTAATAAACCGGAAGAGAAAACGGCGGAGACTTGAGACGTTCTCCGTGAGATCCGGAGTAAAAAAGAAAATCGATTCTTTTCACTTTCGGATTCATTGCTTTTGAAAAAGTGAAATCGTTGTACTTCAGAAAATCCCGATTCTTAAAAATTGGAATGGCTTACGCTTGTGATTTCTAAAGTTAGGTCTTTGAATTGTTTTCGGAAAACTCGAATATTTATCTTATATTATTCGGGATAAGAATTTAGAATCGTCCCCGTTGAATACGGTTTAGATAAACATAAATTAGGAAAACTTAATTTATCAAGAGATAGAATGAAAAACGGACTGCGGGTTTAACCCCAGCGGCTTTGGTAGTAGTGATTTCCAGAAGGTGCAATTTCGAAACCTTCCGGGTGCTCGACGACAAGACTGGATTCTTTTAAATCTTCCAGATGAGGTCTCAGTTGGTATGCAGATTTGGCAGTATTGATTTCCAAATCTCCCATCGTGATCATTCTTCCGGATTGAGAAGCATGATAGATATCTTGGAAGATCTGTGTGGAAAGCGGATTCATAACAAAACGAGCCATCCGTATCTTTCGAGCGTTATTCGGTTTGTGTCAAAGCGTTTTTAGTTTTCCTTGCAGAAACTCGAATATTTTTTCAATGAATCTTCCGCTTGAATTGCGGAATCCGTATCCCCCAACAAACGATAGATTTCTATCACGGATTGAATGCTGATTGCGGCCTGACAAGTTTGTCCGATTCTAAACTCCACGATCGATTTCAGATACAATGTCAGCGCGTAATCCCCGCTTTCTTTTTCTCCCAATCGCTCTTGAATCGTTAGAGATTGATCGTAAAATCGAATCGCGGTTTTGTAATCGCGAAACTTCTGTCTGATTGCGCCTAACGTTCTCCATTTGATTGCCAGTTGTTTTAAGTTTTCCGGCGAATATCGATTCCATTCTTTTTCTAATTTAAGAATTTCCGGTTTTGCAAATTGATCCTCGGAAGGAAATGCGGTTTCACTTTTTTCTTCCGATAAAAACGGAATCTTAGATGCAGACTTCGTTTCTTTTGCGGTGGAATTCTCAGTTTTCTGTTTTTGTGTTTTGGATTCTTCCAATGAATCTTCAAAATAAACGACTCGATTTTCAAACTCATTGGAGAACAGAGGTTCTTCCAGAAAAGCGAGCAGAAAAATTATAAAGGAAATCCTTTCTATTTTCGGTTTCATCTTAATTATTAGAATGCGGATCTGAGGAGAATTTCAAGAACTCGGTTTCATTTCTACGTTAGTGATTGCAAAGTGATGTTAAGAATGTATTAGAATTCGATCTTTTCCTTCCGATCCGTTTTGTTTTATGCGAAGTCGATATTCTCCCTCAATTTCCGTTTTTGTTTTTTTATATAATCCGTCTATTTTCTAAGAAAAAGAATGGAAAAGGAATCTTCCCTAGTGGATAATCGTGACCCTATGCGCAAAAAAAACCACATGCCTGAAACAAGAAATCCGACCGAGTTGGAAGAATTTCTTTCCAAAGAAATGGAAAACCCTGCGTTCGACGAATGGCTTACCGAGCTCGCCGATAAGGCGATCGAAAACGATAAGTTCGTATGGAGTTTTTTATATCAGGTAATGAGGGATGCGGATTCCGGAAGACTTTCTTGGGGATATCACAAAAGACTTCTTTCGGGAGTCGTTCAGATTCTTTCCAGAGTCGGAGATAGCCGCGCGTATCGTGCCATCATCAATTATGTAAAATCCTTGGATCGCCAGATTCCGATCGGCGCCTTGGAACTGATCACCGATTTGCTTCCTTCCTTTGCCGAAGTGGACGCGGACGAAATTATAAAAATCGCTTCTCTTTCCGATCCTCTCAAATCCGCGTTTGGAATTCTCGCTCTCTTTCAATTGATCGTTCAGGACAAACTTCCTGCGGATCGTGTGGAAGAAGCGAAGGCCTTTCTCAAAGGTTATAAGAATTACGCTTATTATTTAGAATCCGTCGTCGAACAAGCCCTCGATCATCTGGAAACAGACGATTCTAATATTCTTACATTCTTTGAAGGAATCGCAGTTTAACGGTCGAATACGATTCTATCTTTTCTATAAGTTTGAAAAGATATTATAAGAATTGAGTATTTCTTTGCTCGACGATTTGGTTTTGCTCTTAGAATCCCTTCGTACGTATTAAAAAGAATTCGACCTTTTTTCGAGTCCTCTTTATTCTTTGCAGAATCATCAAAGAATATTAGGAGATTAGAATGAATATCGTATTTAAAGGGATTCAATTTTTAAACCGGTTTTCGATCTTGTATCGAATCGGCGGGGTGGGCTTGAGCGCTTTTATCATTTTTGGAATCGCAGTTCCGGATATGAAATTTCATTCCGCAAAAAAGAATAAGACCGAATTTACGTTTGTTGAATTCGTTTCCACGCCTGCGGATCAAATTCCAAGATATATCAAGATCAAAGACGGAGTCGTTCCCGCAAACAACTACGTGATCTCCACAAAAAAAGACAAATTACAACATATCACTTATCCGGTTGCAACTCTCGACAAAGCCGGATCCAAACACGTCAAAGTCATCGTGAAGGACAGCGAAGTCACTCAAGAAGAATTGGACAATGGAACTTATTTTTCTTCTCCCGCGTTTGCGATCGAAGGAAGATTTAACGATACTTCTTTGGATAGTGAATCCGAAAAAATTTATAAAGACATGGGATACGTTTTGGACAGCCCGATCTATTTGATCGAAAGAGGAAGCGAACCTCTTGGATTTTTTCCGGCGTTGGGTCTTGCGATCGCCGCTTTCGTTTTTGGAATTTTTGTCGCGGCTTCCTTATTACCGGAATCCGTATTGAGAAAAATCTTTCCTTGAAAATTTCAAATCCTTCCCGGCAAAATCTGGGATTCTAAGAATTCTCCAAAGCGGAGAACTCGCTTCGGCGGTTTCTCCCCGGAAGGAAACAAAAGACAAACGGAAGTCTCCGCTTTCCAATGAAGGTTTGGAAAAATTCTTTTCAATTTTCCGGATTGGATCTGCTCTTCTACATCCCAGAAAGAGCGAAAAAGAATTCCGGATCCTCCTCTTGCAACGAATTCGGCGAGAAAGGATCCGTTGTTGGATCGGATGCCTCTGTCTCCTGATAATTCGGAAATTGTCTTTTTCAATTCGGGAATTCTTACATTGGCTTGTTCGTCCACAAAAAGGATGGAGTGTTTTTCCAAATCGGAAAGACGAGAGGGAGTTCCTACTTTTTCCAAATAATTCGGAGAAGCTACGGCGACGATCCGGTTGGCTAAAAGAACCTTACAACGTTCTCCTCGAATCGGTTTCATAATTCGAATTCCCAAATCAAAACGATCCTCGATGAGATTGAACTTTTCATTTCCAAAAATTACTTCCAATTGAATTTCAGGATGTTGATTTTTAAACTCCGCGAAAATGGAAGCGAGAACCCGAGTCGCAAAAGGGGCCGGCGCTGTGATTCTAATTTTTCCTTTGAGTTCTTTTTCGAAACTCGCTTCCTTTTCCGCAGTTCGGAGCTCCTTGAGAATGATTTCAGCCCGAAGTCGAAATCGATTCCCGGCTTCCGTAAGTCGAATGGTTCTCGTAGTCCTTTCAAAGAGGGTCACCTTGAGCGCCCTTTCCAATCTTGAAATTCTTTTACTGATCGTCGGTAGGGAAGAACCGGTCTTTCTCGCGGCCTTCACAAAATTTCCCTCCGCACAAACCGCTTCGAACAACTCGAGGTCCAAAATACTTTCGATATTCATTCTTTCCATTTTAGAAATAATCTCTTTCAAATTCAAGCCATTGTAGAAAGAATCATTTCGGGTTAGAATCTTTTCAAAAGAATCAGGAGAATTTTTTATGAAAGCAATGATCATCCGTAGTTTTGGCGGTCCCGAAGTTTTTGAAGAAGGCGAGGTGCCGAAGCCGAAAATTCTTCCGGGTCACGTTTTGATACGAGTCAGGGCGACGAGCGTAAATCCGGTGGATTACAAAATTCGCAAGTTCGGTCCTTCGATCGCTCCCGCTTTTCCGGCGGTTTTGCACGGAGACGTTTCCGGGATCGTAGAAGAGGTTGCGGATAACGTGTCTCGTTGGAAAAAAGGGGAAGAAGTTTTCGGTTGTGTGGGCGGTCTTATCGGAACCGGAGGAGCGTTGGCGGAATACATTCTCGCGGACGAAAGGTTGATCGCTACCAAACCGAAAAATCTGAGTTTTGAAGAAGCGGCGGTTCTTCCCTTGGTTTCGATCACGGCTTGGGAAGGTCTTTTTGAAAAAGGAAATCTTCAGGCTGGAAATAAAATTTTAATTACCGGAGGCGGGGGCGGCGTCGGACATATCGCAGTTCAACTCGCACGTTGGGCCGGTGCAAGAGTTCTCGCGACCGCAACCGGAGAATCCAAACAGAAACTCGTTTTAAAACTGGGAGCCGAGGCCGTGAGCGGGAGGATGGAAGTCGAGATTCAAGAAGCCGCTCTCAAACATTTCGGTTCGTCGGACTTCGATCTTGCGTTAGACACGGGAGGGGGAAGCGGTTTTGAAACCGCGATTTCAATGGTGAAAAGAAAAGGAAAGGCGATTACGATCAACGCCTCCGGAACCTTTGATCTCGGAAAGGCGCATTCTAAAAGTTTGGATTTGGCAGTGGTCTTTATGTTGATTCCTCTTTTACACAACGAGGGGAGGGAAAAACACGGTTTCATTTTAAAAGAAATTTCCAGGCTCGCGGAAGAGGGGATTCTTCGTCCGATTGTTGATCCGGAAATTTTTTCTTGGAAAAAAATCGGAGACGCGCATCGAAAATTGGAAGAGGGAAAAAGTTTTGGAAAGATCGCGGTGGTGATCGACTGAATCTACGAGGCGCGTTGTATTCTCATTTGAAATCAAGAAAGGGATCAAAAGATTTGAAAAACGATTGAAGCAAAACTGCATGTCGATTTAAACTCTTTTGTAAGAAGGTATCATTCATGCACTCGAAACTTTTGATTCTATTTTTCGTTCTCGGGGTTCTTTTTCCGATCGCAGGGACTTTTGCGAAAGGAAGTTTTTATGATTTTAAAGTAAAGGACATCAAAGGGAACGAAGTTCCTCTTTCGAAATATAAAGGTAAGGTCGTTATGGTCGTGAACGTAGCTTCGAAATGCGGCTACACATATCAGTATGACCATCTCGAAAAGGTTTATAAGAAATATAAGGACCAAGGATTTGTGGTCGTAGGTTTTCCCGCGAATAATTTTGGAAGCCAGGAACCCGGTTCGGACAAAGAAATCGAAACCTTTTGTAGAATTCAAAAAGGCGCGAGCTTTGATATGATGTCCAAGATTTCCGTCAAAGGCAAGGATCAACATCCTCTCTATCAATATCTCACTCAAAATTCTCCAAACCCGGGAGAAGTGCAGTGGAACTTTGAGAAAATTCTTATTTCCAAGGATGGAAAGATAGAAGCTCGTTATCTTTCGGCGATTGAGCCGGATAGCGCCGACGTTTCTCAAAAAATCGAATCTCTTCTAAAGTAAGCGCTTTTCTTGAAAACAAAACTCAAGGTTCTTCGTTTCGGAATTCTCGCGCAGATTTTTTTTGTCCTGAGTATTTCTTCCCTTCGATCGGAAGATATACTCAGAGCCGAAGAAATCCCTCATCCTTTTTCGATCCAGAAAGGATTGAACGATGTCTTGATTTTTCCGGAAACGATTTTCGATTCATTTAAAAATCATGATATTCTTATATTAGGGGAAGAACACGACGATACTGCCGGTCACAAGATTCGACTGGATTGGTTTAAAAAAATATCGGCTTCGAACGAGGTCGTTCTTTCTTTGGAGATGTTGGAGAGAGATCAACAAAAAACTCTGGATGAATATCTGAGCGGTCAGATCGGAGAAAAGGCGTTTTTCAATTCTCTCAAACTCTGGCCGAATCATCTCAGGGACTATCATCCATTCTTACAATACGCAAAGGAACATAGAATTCCGGTGATCGCTTCCAACGTTCCGAGAAAGTATGTGAATTTGGTTTCTTCTTCCGGACTGGAAACTCTCTTTCCAATCCGTTCCGTTTTTTTACCTCCGAAATATCTCATTCGAAAATTCTCCCAAGAAGGTTATGAGAATAAGATTAAGAATACTCTCAAAGAACATCCGGGGATGCATTCGGATGAAACCCTGCAAAAAAGGTTTATCGATGCGCAGTATCTCTGGGACGCGGGGATGGCGGACGCGATCGCTAACGCGTTTTTGACCCGTGGAAAAAAAGTCATTCATATCAACGGAAGATTTCATAGCGACGAAGGATTCGGGGTTACATATCGACTTCGGGAGCTTGGTTTTAAGGTGCTCACCGTTTCGATGTTCCCTCTCAAAGCCGAAGAATCGATTCCCTTGGAAACCGTGACAGGAAACGATTTTACCGTCGTTACGGAAAGGAAAGAAAAAGAGAATTAAGTGCTTGTCTGGATCCAGAAGATGCTCCGACAATTAAGAGGATGATGGAGACAGGGATTCAAACTCTAAGAAGTCCTCGATTTCTTTGCCCTGAATGTGGGACCGCGTCCCGATTGCCGGAAGGAGTTCCGACGGGTTCCGTTTTCCGACTGACCTGCTATCAATGCGGCCATAAGGCTTTGGTGAGAATGGAACTTTCTCCTCCGCCCTTGCCTCCTCGAGAATCTGTCGTTTCTACTCCGAAAGTCAATCCTCCGAGGACGTCCGAACTTCCCCGAAGAGAAGAGCCTCTTCGAAATGCGGGAACTCCCTCGATTTCCACTCCACAAAAAGATCCCGAACCCGCCGGTCCGGGATTCTTAGAAAGAATTTCGAGCGCCCTTGCCCAGACGCAAGCCCTGGTGAATGCAAAGTTGCGGGAACTCCAGCAAAAATTCCAGGAATCACGAAAAGGCCCGACTCCCGATCCCCTCTTTTCCGAGGAAAGGCCGCTTCTACGTCGGGAAAAGATTTCTTTCGAAGAAAAACCATTCTTCTCCGTCCGTCGAGAGATCGAAGAGAACGGCCAAGCCCGGATTAAAACCCTGGCAGAAAGACTTCGGGACCAAATGTCCTCTCACCGACTCCGACTTCCAAATTTTGTTCTTCTTTCCGCCGGAGTTGTCATTTCACTTCTTCTCGTCGGAATGATCGTTTTTTGGGTGGGCGTGATCACTCGAGAATCCGAACTGCAACAGATGATTTCTCTTTTTTACAACCACCAGCCTTCCGTGATCTACGATCGGGACGGAAAGAAGGTCTCCGAAATTTTTGCAAAAAAGACCAGTAATTTAGAATGGGACGCGTATCCCGAGAATCTCAAGAAGATCGTTCTTCTCGTCGAAGACAGAAGATTTTTTTCTCATAGCGGAATCAATTATCTTTCGATCGCGAGAGCGATCTTGGTAAACATCACTAGCTTTCGTTTCAAACAAGGAGCTTCCACGATCACACAACAGCTCGCGAGAATTCTTCTCGACGATCGGGAAAAAAGTCTGATTCGAAAAATCAAAGAAGCGCAACTCGCTTTCGCTCTCGAATATACGTATGAGAAAAAGCAAATATTCTTATATTATTTAAACAACGTATATCTCGGACACGGGGCCTTCGGTTTTTCGAGCGCCGCAGAATTTTATTTTAAGAAGAATCCGAACGAACTTACGACCGAAGAGATGATCGTTCTCGCATCTTTGGCTTCCGCACCGAATCGATATTCCCCTCTGAAAAATCCGGATCTTTCCAGACAAAGGGTCAACGCGATCATCCACTCCTTTCGAGAAGATGAAATTCTAAAAGAGAATCCAAAAACAAAGTTGGACGAACTCTATCTTTCGTTTCACATGCGTTCTCCCGGAGAAACCGTCTTTGGAAATCGAAGGGATCATTCTCCTTACGTCACGGAACACGTTCGTAAATTTCTAAATTCTCTCTATCCAGATTCCAATATCTACGAGACCGGCGGATTTTCTATTTATACTACGATAGCCGAACCCGTTCAAGCCGAACTTCAGAAAATCGTAAAGTCTTATGTGGACAACGTTCAAAAGAACGGACTTGTTCGTAAGACAAAACTCACGGACAATAAGAATTCCAGTGAAACCGCGGTTTTTCGGAAATACGTTCAGGATCTTTCTCCGGCGCTCGAACTTTTTATGGACACGGATTCTTTTTCGGGAGCCAACGAGTCCGGGCTTCAGGTCGCGTTAGTCGCCGTTGACCCTTCCACCGGAGAAATTCTTTTGATGCACGGCGGCTCCGAGTTCAAGGCGGATAACCAGTTGGACAGAACCACGGGGATGAAACGTCAGACAGGATCTTCTATCAAGCCGATTCTTTATTCCGCTGCGATTGAAAACGAACTTGTCAACGCGTCCTCTCGAATTTTGGACGCGCCTCTTATCTATAGAAATCAAACCGGAAACTGGATGCCGGAGAATATCGGAAATCAATACGACGGAGATATCAGCGTTAGACAGGCTTTAGCCAAATCCAAAAATACGGCCGCGGTTCAGATCGCGGAGAAACTCGGGATTTCGAGAATACAAGAATTCTTCCAGAAATTTTTCTTTCCGGATTCTAAAATGCTTCAGTCCAGATTCAGAGGGGATCTTTCTCTCGCGTTAGGTTCTTTGGAAATTTCGCCTCTCGAAATGGCGTCCGCTTATTCCGCGTTTGCAAACGACGGTTCGATCAAACGTCCTTATCTGATCCAAAAAATAACGGATCGTTCCGGTAAGATTATTTTCGAAAGAAAGGCGACTGACGAGTTCGGTTTAAAAGTTCCCGAAGAAAGAAAGGTTTTGTCCTCTCAAGTTGCGGAGATCATGATCGATCTTCTGCACGGAAGCGCCAACTCGGCGGGTGTAAGAAACACGGGATACAAAGGAGAGGTTGCGGGAAAAACGGGAACTACAAACGACAACCGAGACAACTGGTTCGTCGGAGTCAAACCAGGACTTTCGATGGCGATTTGGCTCGGATACGATGATCCCAGTTTCGGGCTCGGTTCTTCTGCGTTAGGCGGAACGGTGGCGGCTCCACTTTGGGGTGCGGTTGCGAAAGTTTTCGAATCGGCGGAAGACTCAGAAGAATTAAAACGAAGATATCCAGTAACAGAACACGCGATCACGGCCACGGTCTGCGAAGAATCCGGAAAACTTCCGGGGCCGTCCTGCAAACACGCCAAAAAAGAATTATTTAAGAATGGAACCGTACCTTCCGAAATTTGCCCACTCAATCACGGAAGCGACGCTAAACGGGAAGTTCTCAGAAATGTATTCTAAACGTTTTGTCTATATTCTCTTTTTCTTAAGTTTTGTTTTGAGTTTAGAATCGGTCTCTTACGAAGACGCATACGCGATGGAAAAAGAAGACCCTCTTTTTTCGATTCCTCTTTATGAGGAATTACTTAGAACTTCCCAGAAATCGGATATTCGTAAGACCGCTTCCTCCAGACTCTTCTTTCTATATGAGAAATATCGCAAATACATTCCGGCGATCTTGATCATGAGTCGTTCCGGGAAGATCACTGATAAAAAGGGAAAGTATCCTTCCATCGTCACGGAACTCGCGAACGGTTTAAACGTGAGTCCTTCCGCGCTCGTTTCGGTGATTTCAGGGTGTAGTCGGCCGATTCCCGATCCCGATTCTTTTTTGCAAGAGCTGGCTCCCAAAGAAAATTTTCCCGAAACCGTAGCGGAAGAATCTCTCGAAACACAGACGACTCCGGTTACTCCCGAACTTCCTTTTTTATTCAAGGTCCTTTCAAAAAAGGAAAACGTTCCTCTCTATAAGGCTTGTTATGCGGTGAAAATTAAAACGGGAGATTACGACGGCTGGGAAAAAATTCACGCCTTCGGAGAGATGAGAAATCTTTTAAGTCCTGAAACTTCTCTCGCTCTGAGAATCAGTTATACTCTTCATTCCGATCGCGGAAGCGCTTACAAAAGAATCTACGCAGGCGGTAAGTTAAAATCGTTAAGCGAAGACGGTAAATCGGATCTTTTGTATCTCTACGGAAAGTTTTTGCGAAATATAGGAAAGTTGGATTCTTCCGCGCGTTATTTTTGGATGAGCGCTTCCTATGGAAACAAGGATCGAGGAAAGATCGAAACCGCTAAAACACTTCTCGCTTCCGGAAGAAAACAAGAGGCGTGTGCTCAAGTCGCAAAAGGATTTTCTGCGGGAGACGAATCCGAGGAACTCTTAAATAGAATCTGTTTTAAAAACTTCGACGACGGTCATCCGGGACAAGAACTTCTGAAGGCCATTCGAATTTTGAATTCGGATGCCCCCGATCCGGTTTACGGTTATCTTCTCGGAAAAGGTATTTCGCAAAAGACGGACGATGCAGAGCCGGAAGAATCTTCCGAAAATTCTTCGCGTTATGCGGAACTTCTGGACGATAAACTTTTTAGCGGCGATAAAAATCCGACTCCGTTCTGGGATTATAGAAAAGCAGAAACAACTTTCTTTTTGTCCGCAACTCCCGCGTTTCTCTGCAAGCAGGGACGTTCTTCCTTATTTAAGAAAAACCTTATACAGCCTCAGAACTGTGTTCCTTTTCAAGGAGCTTCCTCGGAGGCAATTTTAGGGAGTGCTCTTTTTACAACGGACCAGGACGAATGGAGTCTCGTATTCGCAAATTCCGCATACAACACAATTCCCGGACGTCTTGGTTTTCGCAGTGAGGCTTTGGAAGAATCTCTTCAAGTTACAAACATCGTCTATCGTAAGGCCCTGAATCGTTTTTTTGCGGAAGGATATTCCAATGACGGAAAGTATCGTTTTTATTCCATCGATTGGAAAAATGCTCAGGTAAATATTTCTGAGGGCAATTGAAGATTGATGTTTATTGTTAGTTTTTGTTTTTTCTACTGATTGCTCAAGCTTTCTTGATTGATGCTGTCTCAAAGATTCAAGACAATTGTTGAACTTTTGTATCGCACTCGCGCTTCTTGATATATTCTAAATATTGAATATAGTTCTATAAAATGAACCGCTCTATTGCTTGAAGATGTATTTGGAGTTAGAAATCAGATCGGATCAATGATTTCCAGAGGAAGGAAGTGTTTTCGCACGACGCAGACCGAACTCAGTATATTGCCTTTCTATCGATCCCAAAAGAATTTGCTCTACTCAAATGAACTCAGCAGAATCTCCCCTAAGGGAAGATTCTATCTTCCGGATTCGTCTCTAAATATTAGATTTTTGTGAAATAGGTGAGAAACAATGGTGGGAGAACTCAGCGCAACGCTCTCTATGGATCGCGTTGCAGGGAAGGATTCGCCGTTACGCAGTCTCGCATCGTGCTCGACTTGGCTCCACGGCGTCTTTTTCGCGCACTCATCCATCCATGGATTCGTGTCGTGTTTTTTCGCTTCTTACGGAAGCTCAAAACACTCTCGCTCAAAAGCTTCGAATTGGACTCAGCAGAATCTCCCCTAAGGGAAGATTCTATCTTCCGGATTCGTCTCTAAATATTAGATTTTTGTGAAATAGGTGAGAAACAATGGTGGGCAGGGAAGGATTCGAACCTTCGAAGACATAGTCAGCAGATTTACAGTCTGCCCTCGTTGGCCACTTGAGTACCTACCCGAAGAGAAATTAGCTGCCTATAGGAATCGAACCCACAACCGTCTGATTACAAATCAGATGCTCTACCAATTGAGCTAAGGCAGCAATTTTACTATGAAAGCCAGTATTTCGGGTTGTTTTCCTTGGTCAAATAAAAAATCCAAGATGGGTCTTCTCTCGAAAACTGATTTTGGAACGACCGGAGGCGGGTCGTAATTTAGATTATTTCGTGCTTTCTCTGGAGATGGATCGGAAAAAGTGTTTCGAAAGTCCGAACTCTACCGAAAATGGAATGAGATGATTTTAACCCTTATCAATGTTGGAATGGCGATTTCCCTCCTTAGTTTTTACGTGGGTTATTACTTTCGTTTTAGAAAGAATCTCCTCCATCGCATTTTTAATCTGATTGGAACCGCTCTGAATTTAATCACCGCTCTTGGACTTTTGTATGTGAAGTATCTGGGTGGAGGTTTGGAGAATGCGGGAATCGTTCCCACAGCGGATCGCTGGATCATCGATACACATCGGGCTTTTGCAGCTTTGACCTTGGTTTTGATGCTTCTTATGGCCTGGTCCGGTATAATGCGAAAAAAAGAATTTCACAGAAAACTACACTATATTTTCCTTCCTCTATACACCGTGATTTTCCTTTCCGGCCTGGTTTTGTTTCGCTCCACGAACTGACCTTCTTTCGGCACCTCTTCCAGAGGTTGGAAATCTTTATCGCAATCACATAGGAAAAATATGAACGAAATCAATGAACTCAAGAATTTCGCAAACGAACTCAGAAAGAGCGTGATCCGTATGGTGACCGCCGCAAATTCCGGTCACCCGGGCGGACCTTTGGGTCTTGCCGATATCTATGCCGTTCTATATAAGAAAATTCTAAATCACAAACCGACCAATCCGGAATGGGAAGAAAGAGACAGATTGATTCTTTCCAACGGTCACGTTTGTGCGATTCGTTACGCTGCGATGGCTCATTCCGGCTACTTCCCTGTGGACGAACTTCTTACTTTTCGCAAGTTGAACAGCAAACTCCAAGGACATCCTTCCACACGTTATATGAAAGGGATCGAAAGTTCTTCCGGTTCTCTCGGACAAGGCCTTTCGGTTTCCGTTGGTCTTGCGCTTGGGGCAAGATTGAAAAAACAAAATCATAAGATCTACACTTGTATTTCCGACGGGGAATGTGGAGAGGGAATGACTTGGGAAGCGGCTCAGTCCGGTGCGCACTATAAATTAGACAACTTGATTGCTTTTATGGATAAGAACGGAATTCAGATCGACGGATTTACAAAAGACGTCATGAATCTCGAACCTCTCAGCGAGAAATTTCTTGCCTTCGGTTGGAACGTTTTAGAAGCGGATGGTCACAACATCGAGCAAATCATAGAAGCTTTTGAAAAAGCAAAACTTCACAAAGGTTCTCCAACAATCATTTTGTTCAATACCGTTCTTGGAAAAGGTGTTTCTTTTATGGAAAACAATCCAGGTTGGCACGGAACTCCTCCGAAACCGGAAGAAGAGAAGAAAGCTCTCGAAGAACTATCGGCTCTTTCCGTTTGAATTTTATAGCTCCCCAAAATTTGGGGAGCGTTTGCTTTTTTTCATTTCTTTTCAAATCGTCTTTTCAATTTTTTAGCTCTTTCCTTAACCGACCGTAAGACATAGTAATTTATCATTCGCATTTCATTTTTTCCACAAACAAATTTCATTCTGAATTGACTCATTTTGTTTTTTGGAAAATGATCTAGTTTATGCCCTCATCCGATTCTTACTTTGATTCTCTTTCCTTTCCTCCTGAGAAGTTAGAAGAAAAATTCTATCAGTTGGAATTTGCCGGAGCGGAAGATAAGATTCAGGTTATGCGCGAGATTGCCGAAATGGTTCCTTGGCAATATAGAATCAGCGACTTCGTAGACGAGTTCAAAGATCCCACGTTGAGAGTTTTTGCTCGTTCTATTTCTTCGATCGTTCATCTGGAACGTATCAATTCACGTTATGTGCTTCTTGCAGGCAAGGGACATATAAACGACTACTCGGATTTGGAAGAAGCGGTCTTTCTTCTTTCGAGCGTTGGTGATCCCGACGCATCGTATCACGAATTTAAAATTTATCTCGATCAGTTGGCGCTCCGAGTGGAAGAACTCTGCGACCTCAATCCGGAATACGTTTCCGAAGAACTCAAGGTTCATTTCTTGACAAGGGTTCTTTCTTCCGAGGAAAACTTTCAGGGGAATAACGATCAATACGACGATCCGAATAATTCTTTCGTAACTCGAATCGTGCGCACTCGAAAGGGAATTCCGATCTCCTTGTCGGCCATTTATCTCCTCGTGGGTCAAAGGCTTTCTCTTCCTCTTTACGGTGTGAATATGCCCTTACATTTTCTTTTGCACTTTGATTCTACCGATTACGAAACCTTTATCGATCCCTTTCACGGCGGGGTTCTTCTGGATAAATCCACTTGTATCCGTTTTTTGGAAGCGAACAGTTTTACTCCGAGCGAAAGATATTTCACTCGCGCGAGTACTCTTTCCATTATCAAAAGAATGTATCGAAATCTGATTCATATCTACCGTAAGGAACAGTATCGGGATATGGAAGATATTCTCGCTCGTCAGCTCCTGATTCTTGAAAACAAACTGAAAGCCTAAGTTCCTACAAAGAGTTCTGCTTGAGCCTGTACAGATATTTTGAATACTGGCCCCACGGGAAGAGGTAGTGAAAGTATCGGTACTGAAAGATTCTTTAGTTCGGAAGTTTGATAAAAAACTGGAAGCGATCATTCGCGAGGACCTCAAAATTCTCGCCGAGATCAAAACCTATACTATCCGATCCGGTGGAAAGCGGATTCGTCCGATCTTGCATTACTGCCTTTGTCAACTCCTCGGTTATTCCGGCAAATACTGGCTGGATGTAGGAGCCATCGCCGAACTCATCCATTCCGCGAGTTTGCTTCACGACGACGTCGTGGACGAAGCTGAAACCAGACGCGGTCTTCAGAGCGTGGGTTCTAAATTCGGAAATAAAACCGCGATTCTCGCCGGGGACTACCTCTTGGCCTGTGGAATCGACCATCTCAACAGCCTGGGTTATCCGGAACTGATGGATCTTTTTACCCAGGTCATCAAAGACCTTTCCGTTTCGGAACTCATTCAGATGGAATGGGAAAAGAATCCAAAAATAACATTAGAAATCTATAATAGAGTGGTTTACGGAAAAACCGCGTCCCTTTTCGGAGCCGTCACTTCGGCCGCCGGAATTCTTTCCGAAAAACAGGACAAAGAAAAGAAAAAGTTGAGACAATTCGGAATCGATCTTGGTTCCTTTTTTCAGAAGAAGGACGACGCGATCGATTACTTTTCTCCCGCGAGCAAGAGTGGAAAGGTTCCTCTGAAAGATTTTTACAACGGTCTTTATACGTATCCGATTCTTCTTCTCTTGGACAAGGCGGATAAGAACGATAAGAAGCTGATTCATTCTCTCTTTGCAAAATCCGAACGTTCTCAAGGAGACGGTGTTGTGATTCTCAGTTTGCTTTCCCGTTATCAAATTCGGGAACAGATGGACGCGGAGTTTCAAAACATAGCGAATAACTTGATGAAATTCTTAAATGGATTTCCGGATTCCGGAATTCGTAATCTTTTAAAAGACCAAATTCTCAAACTCTTAGAAGAATAGATTTGCATTTCCTTTCAAAGAAACGTTTACTGTTTCTCCGACGGTAGCGAAGCGTTCGATTCCGGTTTTGTTTCCCTTGTCTAAAATAGATTCAAAACCATGCGGATTGATGTAGGAACTCCCACTCAAGAAAGCTTTGTGCTTGCAAAATTATAATTTTATGATAGAGAAAAGTCTCCGGAGAGTTTCCGCCACCCACCCCTCCACCCAAGATCAGGGTGGGGCGCGCGACTTTCACGGAGGATTGTCGTAGTTCCGACGGATTCATCTCGAGATTCAAGTTGTTCTGAATCAGGAGATCGGTCGATCAAGGAAGGATTTGAGTTCAGGGTAAAACTTCGGAAATCCATATTCCGAAAGTGAATCGAGCGCTTTTCTTTCGCAGTGAAACGGCGACTTTTGCAACGCATGAGCAAAATTGAATACGGTTAAAATGAGAGGAGAAAGTAGAATGACGCCAAAAATTTATCCACAGATCGATCCGAACCTGGATTTGGTTTTCGAAAGAATCGTAGACGTTCCTCGTGAATTAGTCTGGGCAGCGTGGACAAAACCGGAACACGTCGTAAAATGGTTCACACCGGCGCCTTGGAAAACTATCGATTGCGAAATTGATCTGCGTCCGGGGGGAATCTTTCGGACAACCATGCAATCACCCGAAGGAGTGGACTTTCCGAATTTGGGTTGTTATCTGGAAGTGATCGAAAACGAAAAACTTTCTTGGACCGACGCGCTTCAGCCGGGCTTTCGCCCTTCACCGGATCCGACGAATCCGTTCGGATTTTTTACCGGGATCCTAACTTTGGAGATTCACGGAAAGGGAACAAAATACGTAGCGACGGCAATTCACGGAAACGAAATCAATCGTAAAAAACACGAAGAGATGGGTTTTCACGAAGGTTGGGGCAAAGCTCTCGATCAACTCGTGGAGCATGCAAAAACAATGAAACTCTAATATTAGAAAATTCCGATGTAACAATCGGAGTTTTATTTCTTATTGAGTGGTGGTGCTTCCGCTTGGAATCACGTTCGGAGCGCTGCAAGAAATGTTTCCAGTAATCGTCACCGCGGTTCCCGATGCAGACGCAGTCGAAACGCAGGTCTGATTGTCCTGGGTAAAACATTGTTGTGTGGTTGTAATCGAAGTACAGTTTACGTTATCGGACGTATAACACTGATTGAGAATACCCGTGGTTGTAGAGCTTGCGAGCAATTTTCCAGTAAGAGAAATTTCGATATCCATGTATTGAAGTGTCTGTTGTTGAGCCGCGCCACTGGTGCCCGGATATACCGGGATTCCGGAAGCTCCCCATTCTACCTTACCTACGTTACCGGTAACGGTTCTTGCAAAAGCGCCGCCTGAATAACTAAAACCCTGTTGCGGATCCACGGATCCTTGATACTGGGAAGAATCGAATTGAAACCGAAGAACCAAAGATTCTCCCGTAGTCTTCATGATCAACTGACTCGTGATCGTATAACGTGTGCTTGTCGAACCGGAAGTAGTGGTCGTACTTCCCGAAGTAGTTCCTGTGGTTCCGGTAGAAGTTGTTCCGGGAACGGCGACGCCGCAGGAGGAAATCTTATCGGAGTCGACTTCTCCATTGATAAAAATGATATCCCCGTTCGTCGCTAAAACCTTCAGATCCACGTTGTTCTGATCCTTGTGCTGACAATCGAGAAAGAACACGGAACTAAGAATGGATATAAAAAGAATGGTATAAGAACGTTTCATAGAATGCCTTTAATTCATGCTGATTGAAAAGCGAAAGAAGGTCAAGAATGAAATTGAACTTCGCTTTCTGGTTTCGACCCTGCATTTAGAAGATCGTTCCTTTGCACCCCGATTCTGAAACAAAAATTGAAAGAATGGTTTGACAGGCTCGGAAAATGGTATGAACTCCCGGCGCATGGAAAAAAGCTCTCAGGCCGCAGAACATAAACCCGGACTCTTGGAGCGCTGGGGAATTCGCGTTTTACAAAATCTCGCGCAAAGAGACAAAAGATCTCCGGGAAATTGGACGCGTCAGGAGTTTGGAATCGGCTCCAGAAAAATCATCGGCTGGACCGTTTTTTGGTCCTTACAAACCGGATTTTGGACCACCTTCTTTATCATCCTTGTCGAAAAGATATTTCCGGATTCTCCGGAACTTTGGTCTCCCGTATTTTTGGAAAAATGGTTTTGGACGGGACTCGCTCTTTTGTTGGGAACCGTTTTAGAATTTTATCTTCTCTATCGAATCGGTCTTTCTTCCGTCTACAAGATGACCCGTCTCGCAGGGCTTGACTTAGAAGAAGATCCCGATTTGATCACCGGAGTCAGCAACCTTCTTTCCAGATTGGCTCTTGAAATTCCGGATCCAGATCTAAGACTTCTGGGAATCGATCCTTATCGCCTTACGAACAAACAAAGTCTTTTTATTACGACCTTGCTCTACAAAGCAAAAGTCTTCTTGTCGAATTTGGTCGCGAAAATTGTGATTCGAAAAATTCTCGCAAGAAACTCTTTTCGAGTCTACGCGGACTTTGTCGCGGCGCCAATCACCGCGATTTGGGACGCAATCGTACTTTATATTATTCTAAAGGAGTTGCGGACTCGACTTCTCACTCGAATCTTATCCAAAGAACTCGTGGAAGATATTCTTTCGAGAGAGAATGCGCTCAGCCGGGAGGCGAAGATTGCCTGTATGACCGCGATCGGGAACTCCGTAGTTTTTACGCAGAGATTTCATCCGAATTTAGAATACATTCTTATCAAACTTCACAAAGCCTTTCAGATCGAAAATTATCACTTTCGATTGGATGAATGGGAGTCTCTGGAGAAACTTTTAAAGAATCTGAATGAAGAAGAAAAAGAACTCTGCCTAAAAATATTGAGCGTAACTTGTTGTTTTGATGGTAAAATTTCCTTCTTTGAAAGAAAACATCTCCCACTCGTCTTTGGCGAAAAATCAAAGGAAAGATTGGAATGGGTAGAATCTCTCGCGAATTCGATTGGGCGCGGGGACTTGGAGGAGGCGAGAGAACTGTCTAAGATAAATTTTTCGGTTCCTCGATAGGATCATAAAATGCAGGCCGTAGTTCAGTGGTTTGAATCTATTTTTCAATCGATTCCTCTTCCTTTGTTGGAGGTTTGGGGAAATTTCGGTTATTTCTTCGGCTTGATTCTTATGGTTTCCGCCTTCGGTGGTTTTACGTTTAAACCCGGAGGAAAATTCGGATTTGGGAGAGAAAGACAGGCTTGGGATACGCAGGCCTTCCTAAGTATTCCTCTTACCTTTGTTCTCATTTTTATCACGGGATATCTCGGCTCTTTTGTAGTTTTGGTTCCGGGAGCTCAAACGTTCGAGTCTCTCAAGGACCTTTCGGTTTTTCTTTGTATCGTTTTGTTCGGTTATCCCGCGTTGATCGCGGTTCCATTCGCATACGGTCTTTCCGATTTGATAGAGGGAGTTCCTCCCAATTTTTTACTCGATTGGTTGCTCGGATACTTTATCAATCCTGCATGTTTCTGGGTCGCTTATCAATTGATAGGAAGGGATCCCGACTTTCGAAAAATCAAAGTCTGGTTCTATTATCTTTTCTTTGTATTCATTTTTATGGCCGTCGAACCTCTGCTCTGGGGTTATATCTGTGCAAATCAATTCACGCCGGGGATCTCTTATAGAAATATAACGCCGGCTTTGCTTTTTACGACGTCGATCACTTGGATTCTCGCACCGTTTGCGATGCTCGTTGCGCTTCCTCTCGCAAAAAAATACGGAATGTTTTGGATTCAAATTCCGTGTCACGTAAGAGAATTCGTCTTCGATCGAAAAGAATGGCTCTGGAACGAAGTTAAAAATCCGTACGAAGAAGAAACTCCGATTCTTGGTTTACCGATTCGGATGTTTATGGTGACTCCGTTTATCTTTCTCGTGATGGCTATGGTCGGAATGACCGCGTATCTCAATCTAAAAAGTTCCGAGAGCGCCGCGGATAAACTTGCCGGGCAATTGCATCAGGAAATTTCAGAAAACATCAATCTTCAATTGGATCGGTATCTTGAGAATTCTCGCAAACAAGAGGAATATTTTCGTTTAAAGGGGATTCTTCCTCTTCTAAAATCGATGAGCATAGCGGAACACGGTCGTGCGATCATCATCGATCGTTCCGGAACTCTGATCGGTTCTTCCAAATACGAAAATGCCGGTGATTGGAAACAAGGCGTCGAAGGGGATCTCGTTTTTGTAAACGCGCTTCAAACTCTACGAAAAAATCTGGGAGATCTCAATACGCTTAAATCTCCTGTTCAATTTAGTTTTGACGTAATCACCGCAAAACCTTTGTCTCTTGAGACTTGGCTTACGCAAGCCACTCCATACGAAGACAATCACGGAGATAAGAATTGGATCGTGATCACTGCGATTCCCGCCGCGTATTATCTGGAAGGAGTTCGTATCGGAAGTAGTCAGTCGGCGATGGTGTTTGCGATCGCTCTTACTCTATCTTTGTTGATTGGTGCGTTTCTCGCGGGAATCGTCACCGCCCCGATCCAAAAAATTCTGAACGCGAGTCGTGCGATGGCACACGGAGATTTTGAACAAAGGGTTCCGAGCAGTCGTCTGGAAGAATTGGGAACTCTTTCTCATTCTTTCAATTATATGGCCGAACAACTTCAAGAATCCTTTCAAAGAACGAAGTCGAGTGAAGAGAGGTTTCGAGATCTTGTGGACAGAACTCCCGGGATCGTTTGGGAAGCCGACGCCACGAATTTTAATTTTACTTTTGTGAGTCAGCAGGTTGTGAGCATGCTCGGTTATTCCGTGGACGAATGGAAAGAACCGGGCTTTTGGGCGAATCATCTTTATCCCGACGACCGAAGTTGGGCCGTCGATTTTTGTATCGCTTGCACGGGAAGAATGAAGGCTCACGACTTTGAATATCGTTTTTTGAGAAAGGACGGTAGCGTGGTTTGGCTTCGGGATCTCGTAAAAGTAATCGTTTTCGACAATAAACCGCAGTGGTTGCGGGGAGTGATGGTCGACGTAACCGAACTCAAACAGATCGAAGAAAATCTTCGTGAAAGAAATCAGTTTATAGAATCGATCCTGGATATTACTCCGGATATATTATATATTTATGATATACTGGAAAAAAAGAACGTATATAGCAACAACGGAATCGAAATCGTTCTCGGATATTCGGTGGAAGAATTACAGTCGATGGGAGACAAGCTCGTTAGCGGTTTGATGCATCCCGACGACTACGAAACTTACGTAAGGGAAGTGCTTCCTCGTTACGAGAAGGCGAGCGATAAGGATTTGATAGAACATCAGTATCGAATGAGGCACATCGATGGAAACTGGAGATGGTTGATTTCCAGAGAATTGATTTATAAAAGAAATCCGAACGGTTCCCCCGAACAAATTTTCGGAATTATCTACGACATTACGAAAAGTAAAGAAGCGGAAGAGACGATCCTGGATCTCAACGCAAACTTGGAAAAAAAGATCGACCTTCGAACGGAAGAACTTCGCAAATCGAATTCAGATTTAGTGGAAGCCGTTCGAAATCTGGAAAAGATCATGAAGGAACTCCAAGGAGCTCAGGATCAATTGCTTCTTTCCGAAAAGTTAGCCGCCATCGGTCAGCTCGCCGCGGGAATGACTCACGAACTCAACACACCTTTGGGTGCGATCGTATCTTCGAACCGGGCGATCTTGGAAATTCTTCAAAACGAAATCGGAGAAATTCCAAATTTGATTTTTAATTTTAGCGAAAAAGAAGTTCAGGATTTTAAAATTCTTTTGGCGGAAAGTCTACAGGACGCTTCTCAATCGGAGATCATTCCGAATCGAAGTTTAAAAAAAGAACTCATCCAATTTTTCAAAAACGCCGGAATTCCAGATTATGAAAACGTAGCGAGCGCAGTCTTGGATTCGGGCGTTTACAGATTGGGAGAGAAACTTCCCGATCTTTTAAAGACGGAAAAGAGAATGGAAATTTTAACCGCGGTTTCCTCTTTTTCTACAATCGTAAGATTGAGCAACGTGATATCCATTGCCAGCGGAAAGGCTTCTCACGTTGTGGAGGCCTTGAAGAATTATTTGAACCCCGGAATCAACGAACAAGAGAGTGAAATCGTTCCCGTAGATATAAAGTCTGAAATTGAAATCATTCTTACTTTATATCATACAAAAATAAAATACGGCGTTGAAATCGTTAAGGACTATCGGACCGGAGAACTTTGTCTCGGAGACGGAAATAAACTCAATCAAGTTTGGATTAATCTCTTGAATAATGGTTTGCAGTCCATGAATTATCAGGGGAAGATTGAAATCTGTATTGAAAAACAGGATTCATGGATTATAACTTCTTTTATCGATTCGGGAAGCGGAATTCCGGATTCAATAAAAGACAAAATTTTCGAACCTTTTTTTACAACAAAGAAACAGGGGGAGGGAATCGGCCTCGGACTGGATATTTGTAAAAAGATTATAGAGAAGCTGGGCGGAAAGATAGAGTTTGAAAGTGTTCCTGGAAGAACAAAGTTCAGCGTGTGGTTAAAATCCGCAAGCTCGGTATAACGGAGATACCTAAAAGATACTATGGAAAATAACGCTATTCTCTGCGTGGACGACGAGCCGATCATCTTGATCGCACTGAAACAGGAATTAAAAAAACAATTCGGGAACGAGTTTCAATATGAAACCGCGATCAATGCGCAAGAAGCCCTTGAAGTTGTGGATGAGTTGGTAGGAAACGGGATCAATGTAATTCTTATTCTCTCCGATTGGAGAATGCCCGGTATCAAGGGAGATGAATTCTTAATATTAGTTCATCAAAAATATCCTCATATACGTTCTATATTGATCACAGGTCACGTCGACGAAGCCGCGGCGGAAAGAGTGATGAGAGAAGCGGGGACTTATGCCGTTCTTCCCAAACCCTGGGATTCGAAACAATTGCTGGACGCGGTCAAGGTTTGTTGCGGTAAGAATTAGATTGATTTCGAAAATCTGATGCGCCTGGAAGCGATTGAAATTTCAATTGCCCGTCTGCGTATAACGAAAGACCTTGTAATCAAAGGGATTGCTCCTTTTGGGAGAGTTTAATGAAAATTCACCGATATGATTCTATACCGGATGTGAAGGAAATCGGCGATGGAATCTTCAAAACGGAAATCCCTCAGCCGTTCTATTCACCTAACAACATTTATATTCTTCCTGATGGAGAACCCACTATCATCGACTCGGGTTATATCGAAAACCTGGGACTTTTACAGAAGGCTCTAAAGAAGATCGGTCTTTCTTTGAGTAAGATCAAACATATCATCTATACTCACAATCATCTGGATCACATGAGCGCTGCCTTGACTCTTCGTTATTATACGGACGCTAAGTTATACGCGATGGCGGGAATGGCCGCCGGCATCGACAACTACGTTGAATTCGTTCAAGTATTTCAGAGAGCGATGAGAAGATTGGTCTACAAAGGTCATCACGATAATTCCATTCGAGCTCAAGAACTCAAAAGAGTCGATACCGGAATTTTTGAATTTCAAGACGCTCTGAACAATTCGGAAAGAGTCGATCCTTATTTGAACTTCGACGTGGAACTCGTGGAAGGGGACGTGATCGTGGCGGGAGGAAGAGAGATCGGAATTCTTTATACGCCGGGTCACAATCGTTGGCATCTTACTCCTTACATTCTCGGAGAAAAAATCTATTTCACCGGCGATCTTGTGTTACAAAATATTTCTTCCATCTATGCGGAGATTGACGGAAACCTCTACGACTATCATCAATCCTTAGATCGTCTTTCTAAACTTCCGATTCGGAGACTTCTTCCCGCGCACGGACCGGAGCCGGAAGATCCGCAGAGAGCGATCAAACTTCTTTCCAAAACTCTCAACCTCTTGGAAAGAGGGGTTGTTCGCCGACTGAAAGAGAATGATCAGGATCTTTCCACTTTGGTTTTGGAGGCGATGGGAGAAAAGGTCGCGAATAGCGGATACTATAACACCGCTTTGGCGATCATGCATTCTTTGATTCGAAAGCTTATCGATCAGGGGCAGGTTCGTATTATGGAAATAGATCCTCCTTATGAAAAGTATCACTGGATCGGCGGCGAGTAAGAATTTTGTGTTCATTCTAAGATCAGATTACTTTTTCGATCGCGAGACTTCTCAAATATAAATAGAATAAAAAGTAGATCACAACTACGAATTCTAAGATAGAAACGGGAATCCAAATTCGTCTCTGATGATTTGGATTCCTTTGAAGATAAACTCTACTCAAATAGCCGCTTACAATAATTACAAAAGGCAACGTCGCGTTGTATATTGGTGCAACGGACAGAATCGCATATATGCCCGCGGCTTGACTGAGACTCAAATCGAATAAACCGAATTCTATACCCAGCGCTTCGATGACCATTATGGCCGGAAGCAAGGGGAACATTCCGATCGTAAAAACACTGATAAGCAGCGAGAAAAAGGCGATTAAATAGTAGACGCTCAAAGCAGAACCTCATAAGAAAAACATTCCATTTTTCTAAAATTGAATCAGAAACTGTAGAATGGTTTCTAACTTATAAGGTAGGCGAGGCCCTAAGAAAGAAGTCTCCGGCTTTGTTAAAATCTGAGATCTCCCGGTTCTCTAACGATCTCTCCGTAAAACGGAGTCTCTCTGATTTTTAAATTGTAACCTTTGATGAACAAGATTTCAAGGTTAACTGTGTCTTCTCGGTTATAACTTTCTAAAATTCTCAACGCTTCCGTATCGTCGTAATCTACGTATTGTCTCCAGAGTTTTACCGCGTCCGCGCCGTTGATCGCGGCTTCTTCCGGTCGACGGATCCCCAAGGCTTTTTCACAACCTTTGAGTCCGCCTTTGATACCGAGGGATCTTAAGAAAAACATAATATCAATGTGATTGTTTCGAAAACGAACGTTAAACTCTCTTTCCAAAAAAGGAACGTCGAAAGCGATTCCGTTGTATGTGACAAAAACCCGATCCGGACTTACGTTGTCTAAAAAAAAATCCAGATTGAATCCGCGGGTGTAGGCCTTGTATTCGGCTCCGTCATAGGTTCCGATCATCGTAGTTCTGTCTTCGCTCGTTAGGCCGGTCGTTTCGATATCCAGATAGAGTAGCTTTTGACGAATGACCGGGAACAATCTCCAGTGATGTTTTGCCGAAAGAACATGGAAGAAGTAAAAAAAATTCTCCCGTTCCAATTCTTTTTTAGAAAATTCTAATGCGTCTAAGATGAGATTTTTAATCGGAACGGATTCGGTTTTTAAAAAATCCTTTAAGTCTTTCCAGTTTAGAATGCCTTTTTCCCAGAGACTTTTTTCTTCCACCGAATCGATACCCGGCAAATGACAGAACGTATGTTCGAGCATTCAAATTTTCCTTCCGCTTCGGAATTCAAAAAATAGACAAAGTAGAATGATAAGGGCACATCCGATCGATAAAAAAGAAGTTCCGATTTTTGTATAAATGGTCGCTCTCGAAGGATTGAGTTGAATTGCAAACGTGCGAATCGCGGTTTCGTGAAAGCCAACGGGAGTAATCAGAGAAATTCCTCTCGAATCCCAAACGTCTGTGATTCCTGAAACGGTTGAACGAATCATCGGAAGTCCGGTTTCTATCGCGCGGAGGCGAACGGTTCCGGAATGTTGATTCGCTTCCAATTCGGAATCGAACCAAGAATCGTTGGTGAGATTGATCAAAAGATCGGGACGTTCTTCCGAATGAAAGTAATCGAGGACCAGATCCGTAAACATCGCCTCGTAACACAACAAGGGAAGAATCGAATAAGAATATTCTAATTTTTTAATCTTCTCCGATTGTGTTTTCGGGGACGCGAACTCGGTTCTTATCGTTTCCGGGACGCTGAGTTCCTCCAGATCGTGTCTTTGAGGAGGTGAAACCTGGACTCGGTTTTTTGTAATGGTTCCGGAAAGAAGTTTGGGAGAATTTCCGGGAACGTAACGAGAAGTTTCCCGAAAAATGTTCCGCAAAAACGGGAATCGAGATTCGAAAGGAAGATATTCTCCAAAAGCCAAAAGCCTTCTTTTATTATAACGCTCGGTGATTCCGTCCAGATTTTTGAACAAGCTGATCTGATTTCTCAGTTGACCGTCTTCCATATTCAACTCGTTAAAAAGGACGTCGGCGCCGGTATGTTTGGAAAGATAGAGGACGACTCCCTCCATCGTGGAAGAATAGATGTGTTCGTTCTTATTTTCATCGGAATGAATCGTTCCGTGAAAAGGGATCGCCGATTCCGGAAGAATGATAAGCGAAGGAGGACTTTCCGCCGCCATACTACCTTGAAGCGAAAGAGAAAGAATTTTACTCATCGTGCCTGCGAGAAAGATTTCGTCTGCTTGAAGATTTTTTGTTCCCGGAGACGTATTCGGCTGAATCATTACGACCGAAAGAATTTTTGTATCCCCTTCGACTATCGAATCGGAAACAAATCCGATTTTATACAAACCGTAAGAATAAATAGAGAAGATCAGACCACACGACAAAAGGGCGATTTTAAATTCTTTCGATTTTCGATCTTTAAATTGAACGATCAAAAAAACTAAAACGGAAGAGATGAAAAGCAAAAGAAAGCTTAATCCGTAAACTCCGAGGATGGAAGCAAATTGTTCGAATACGATCGAACCGGAAACTAGATTTCCCCAATACCAAGGAAATATCTGATACGTGATCTGGTCGGCGATCGTTCCGGCGGCGGGAAACAAAAGTAAAACGGACGGTTTGGAAGAATTTTGAATATTCGAAAAACGAAATATGAAATAAAAAGGGATAAATTTGATATGCGAAATCAATCCATAAAACAAAAAGAAAAGGAAAGAAACAACCGGACCCGTACCGGAAATTCTGGAAACCGCGCCCGGAATCCAAAAAAACGTAGTAAAGTTTAGAATCTGAGAAAGTAGTAAGAGCCAGAGAAGAGCGCGGAGCGGAGATTCTCGATTGAGAGAAAAAAACAAGAAGAGCGCGGAGACGGAGGCTATAATTCCCGCGCTGAGAAAAGAAAATGGAGAAAGTCCTAAAAGAACGCCGAATCCGACTCCAAAACAAAGAAGGAGCCGGTAACGAATAGAATCTAAGGGAATGAATCGATAAAACATCAATTTTGATTTTTCTTTAGTTCCTCTTCATACTTAAGTCTTCTTGAATATTCTTCAGCTTCTTCCTTTCCAAGGTTTTTGACGCGAATTTCCATGAGAGCTTTTTCTCTCGCGTCACCTTTTACGTTCGAATTTTTCTGAAGCCAATCCGATTCTTCCGTATGAGTTTGTTTTTCCTTCTTTTCTCTATCTTCGATTTCTTTATAAACGGCGTCCATACGATCGGCTCCGTCTTTTCCAAAATACTTTTCACGGATGGCTCTCGTTTTGCCGTTTCGATCCGAAAGATTCATCTTTTCCAATTCTTTATCCCGCAAAAACATTTCAGTTTCATAGGTATTGTATTTCGGCTCTCGAGTCTTTACGGTATTATAATATTGGCCGTAGACATTTTTTCGGTAATCTTCGTATCGTTCCATTCTTCTGTCGCCGCTAAGAGAATCCGTCTCTTTTAAAAATGCGCTCAAAGAATCCTGATACGTTTCTTCGGCTTCTTCCAAACCGAAGATCAACTTAGCGTCGTTATCCGAAAAGATTTGTCTTCTTTTCTTTTTGACGAGTTCGTATTTTTCCGCGCGACTGAGTTTGTCCGGAAGTTCGAATTCTCTCATCGTAGTTTCGTATCTCAGATAACCCGAAAAAAGTTTCATCAGATAATCAGCGTCCTTACCGGAGTAATGATCCGCAATGAAGGCGCGGATGATTTCGTTACACTGTTCGTAGGCGGTGTTTTCGGGGCATTGTCTTCTGAGGGCCCAGAGTTCGGAGACGAGGTTGACTTCCCCGGTTGCGGCGTACTGCATGAGTTCATCGAAGGTCAGCCATTTGCCGTTCTCGTCAAAAATTCTTCTGGAAGTATCTACTACGGCTTGGTTCAGGACCCATTCTCCCGATTCCGATCTTTGAAGAGTAAACTCTGTCTCCGAATCTGCGGAGCGGTTGTTCGAGCCGGAGCCGCCGTTAAAAAAAACGAACCAAATCAATGCGATGAGAATCACAGAGATCAATGCGATGACTGCTGGGAATGTAATTCTTTCCTGGAGAGATTTCATGGACCTGTGATTCTGAAAGAATTCTTTCTCAAGGCAAACCTTTTTTGTTTTTTCTGAAAAAGAGGGTTCGGATGAAATGACAAAGTGGTGAAACAGAAAAGACCGATTCTCTATTACCCGGAAGGGACCACGGGCGCGAAGGAGATTTTTTCCCACTTAGAAAGATTCGACATTCGCTCCTACACGTCCGATCAAATCTCTCGACTGGACGGGGAAGAACCGGAGATACTCATAGCCAATACAAGGCTGAAAGTAAACAAGGACGCGGTTCAAAAATATCAGACGGTAAGAATTTTTGCGACGGTAAGTTCAGGCACCGACCACGTAGATTTTGCGGCTCTCAAAGAAACCGGAAGAATTTTTTTGAACGCCCCCGGTTGTAATGCGACTTCGGTTGCAGAATATTGTTTCGCCGGTCTGAGAAGTCGATTTTCCGAAGAAGAACTCGGAAGTCTTAAGGTAGGAATGATCGGTCACGGTCATACAGGAAAAGAATTTTATAAAATTCTAAAGTCGCGCAAGATCGAATCCGTTTTTTACGATCCGTTTTACAAAGCGGAATCGTCACCTCTGAAGGAAGTTTTGAATTCCGATATCGTAAGTTATCACGTTCCTCTGACAAAAGAAGGTTTGGAACCGACTTTTCGGATGATCACAAATACGATCGTCGATTCTTTCAAAACAAAAACCGTTTTTATCAATACGAGCCGCGGAGAAATTTTTACTCCGGAGGCATTTTTGAAATTGCTGGAAAGAGAAGATATATTCAAAATTTGTGATGTATTTGATCCGGAACCTCCAACCGAAGAATTCGGAGCCGTTTTATCGAAAGCAAAAAATTCCATCTTTACTCCTCATATCGCGGGTTACAGCCAGATCGGAAGAATGAGCGGAACACATCGTGTCGCGGAAAAGTTGTCGATTCTTTACGAGGACAAGCCCTTACCTCCGCTCGAATTCTTTTTAGAAACGAAAGGGGAATTTAAAACGGAAACCTTTCTTTTGGAAGAGGATCGTCTTTTAAAGGAATCTTGGAAGAATGGTGATTCGAGTTATTTTGAAAGAAGACGAAATTCTTATCCCGTCCGATTGGACTGGGGTCTTGTGTAAAAAATTTTCCTCTTGGCGATGAAATCGATTTTTCAAAGCGGATTTGTCCGTGATTCTACGGATTGGCGGACTTAAAGTCCGTTTCAAGACAAATTTTACGGTGATACTTTGTCGGAACAAGTTTGATTTTTCATTTGATTTTTACGTTAGGCAAAACGGAACCGAAGTTTTTTCGAAAGGAATGGATCTAAACGTTTCCCCAGTCGATAAACTGTTGTCCTTTTGATTGTTGGCAGTTTGGACAAAAGAAAGAATCATAACCTAAGACGTTTGCCCTTCGAATCGTAGTTCCACAAACGGGGCAGGGTTCGTTTTTACGATTTCTGACTTTAACGTGGTCGCGAACTTTCACTTCTAAAGGCGCGTTTTTCTTTCGAATATAATCGATCGAAGTGAAAAGAACTTCTTTGATACTTTTGTAGAGTAGGGATTTATCTTCCGGTGCGAGTTGATTGCAGGGAGTTTTCGGATGAATTTTTGCAGCGAAAAGGACTTCGTCCGCATAAGCATTTCCTAATGCACTCAGTTTGGTCTGATCCATCAAAAAGACTCTGGTCTGTTTTCGACTTTTGTCCATCAGCTTTAGAAAGAGTGATTCCGTAAATTCTTCGGAGAGAAGATCGACTCCTTGCTCTTTGTATTTTGGAATTTGTCCCAATTCTTCCGGCTTCAAAAAATAGACCTTTCCCATTCTCGTGTCGTCCATATAATTCAGGACGGGACCGTCCGTATTAAACCGAATACAAAGATCCTTTCGTTTGTATTTTGGATCCAGGGAAAATCGACCGGATAACATCGGATGAATGACTATATTCATTTTTTCGAATGCGAAGTTGAGAAAGGGTCCGTGTCTTTCTATTTTTTGGAAAACGGCACCCTTGAATGCGGTTTCCAAGGCTCCGCCGGTAAGATCGCGGACTACGATCGGATCGACGACCTCGATGGATTCGATTTTTCGATCGATCAACTCGGGAATGAGTCTTTCTTGAATGATGACTAGATCCGGGAGTTCGGGCATACGGGCGATTGGATTCTATTTTTTTACTTTCGTCAAGAAGTTGTCCGTGTTTGAATACGCGAATTTTATTGCCCTTCCCCATACTTCTTCTAAGAATAAAATAGATTCTTCTTTCATTTCGGCTTAGAAAAAATCAAAGCGGAAACGAAAAATACCTAAGTATTCCATGATTGAAAACTTTTTTTGAAAACTGCTTGTTTATTTCCTGAAAATCTTATTCTCTTGAGTTGAAAAGAGTGAGGACGTCCGCGAAACAAATTTTGAATTTTCTAGATCTTTGCCGCCGGAACCTACTCGAAAAGGAGCATCGTATGAAACGTATTCTTGGTATCATTCTGATTTCTACATTTGCAAATTGTTTGCTCGTCGATTCCTTAGGTCTGGAAACGAGATATAAGGGTAAAGAAGCCAAACAAAAGATTGCGGACGCGATCAACAAAGTCGCTTCCGTGAGAAAAGCAGCGGGTTTTGTGGATACTCCGGAAGAATCTCTCGTGTTTCTTTTGGCTCCGGACTTCGCAGGTTTTGAAGACGATAAATATTATCCGAAAGTAAGAGTCGACGATTGTGCTAAAAAAATTATTTCTCCAACGGGAGCGATCGTATCTCCCTTGCTTCCCATTCTATTTGATTGCAATTTAGATCCGGACGGAATACTGCTTCAGAACGAATAAAACGAATAAGGCCGATTCTTAAATTATTGTTTGACATTTCTTGATTCATGGTGTGCAATTGCACATGTGCAGATACATATGTGTATTTGCACATAAAAGTTTTGGAGGCCTTTATGCTTTCTACGTTGGACAGAACTGAATTATCTCCTTCCGGTCTTTACAGGATTCGTTTTCAGGATTGTGATCCTTTCGGGCATCTCAACAACGCTCGTTATATGGATTACTTTTTAGAGGCGAGGGAAGATCACCTGAGGGATTTTTACGGATTCGACTTGTTTGAACATTCTTCCAGAGAAGGAAAGTCCTGGGTGGTGACTCGAACCCAAATCGCGTATCTCGAGCCCGCTAAACAGAGCGATCTGGTTCGGATCGTTACGAGACTGGTTTCCAGGAGCGACGGTGGAATTCGAAACGAAGATCTGATGTATGATCAATCCGGAAAAAAATTAAAGGCTATGTTATGGATTGATTTTGCTTTTATAGATCTTAAAAGAGGGAGACCGACCCGGCATGGAGAGGACTTGAATCAGTTTTTCAATTCCGTCCTCTATTCGGATCCCGGACTACAAAATGCAAATTTTGAAGAGCGCGTTCGAGAGATGAAACGAACTATGGCTCCGGGAATGGAAGCGGTTCCCGCATAGAATCAATTCGGAGAATTTTTATGGTTAAGAAAGTGGAATCTACGGTTTTAAAAAAATCTTCAAAAAAAGAATCTTTGAAACCTACTCGAGATGAACTCTTGACCGTAGGTTTGGGATGTCTCAACTTCAATTTGAAAAGGGCATCCCGAGCCATTGCTCAATACTTCGATCACGTTCTGGATCCGGTTGGTCTAACCTCCGCACGTTTTAATATTCTTATGACTCTGGGAACCACGGAAGGAATGGAGTTGGCTCCGATGGCGGATCTCCTGGTTTTGGATCGGACTACTCTTCTTCGGAATTTGGAACCTTTGGAAACGTTAGGCTACATCAAGGACATTCCTTCGGAGAATAAAAGGGCTAGAAAGGTCGCCCTTACCGAAAAGGGTTGGGACGCGCTCCGTCTGGCGTATCCGGTTTGGAAAGTGGCACACGATCACGTTGTTCAAAATCTCGGCGTTCCGGAATGGAAATCCATTATCAAAGGTCTTAGAACAATTTCCAAAAAAAGAATATTCGAAAATTCTTAATCGTTTATCGATCTGTTTTGTCTACGCCAACCACTTTAAGATGACCTTGGTAAAATCGGCTTGGACCGCGGGTTTGCTTACGTAGTCGTCCATTCCGGCTTCGATACATTTTTCTCTTTCTCCGGATACGATTCCCGCGGTGAGCGCGATGATCGGAACCCTTCGCTCCATTTCCAAACCTCGAATTGCGAGCGCGGCTTCGTATCCGTTCATCTCCGGCATTTGGATATCCATAAAAATCAGATCCGGCATCGACTTTAAGTTTTGTTCGACCGCCTCGAGTCCGTTGCCCGCCTCTACGATTTTTGCGGCGGGAAGAATTCTCGCGATGATACTTTTGGTGAGAAGCATGTTGACGGGGTTGTCCTCGGCGATCAAAATTTTAACAGCCTTCCGAATTGCGGGAGTTGCCTCTCCTGTTTTGATTTCGCTTTTTTGCGAATAAGGTTTTTTAAGAATCTGGTTTCTTCCGATCAGATCGTAGAGTTCGCGGATATATATCGGTTTTGTGATCACTTCTTGAATTCCGATCGCCTGAGATTCTTCGATCGTACTGGAATCGTCGGAGGCGCTGCTCAACAGAATGATAGGTTGTTCTTCCGCCGGAACGTCTAGTTTCTGACGTATGATTTTTGCGGTTTCTATTCCGTCCATAAAAGGCATGTGGTAATCCAACAAGACGAAGTCGTAACGATTTCCGGAAGAAATCTTTTCAATCGCTTCGGTCCCGCTCCTTACTAGTTCGCAGGGAATATTCGATAACTTTAACATCTCTTCCAAAATTTTTCGATTGTTATCGTTATCGTCCACGATCAATATATTTTTGACGGTTTCAAACCGGGGCCATTGATTTGTTTGGTTTGATTCTAAGATTTCCATTTTGAGATCGAAGAAAAAAGTGCTTCCGACTCCGATCTTACTTTCTAACTCCAACTTGCTTTTCATCATCGCAAGAATTTGATTCGAAATCGTAAGTCCCAAACCTGTTCCGCCGAATCTTCTCGTAGTCGAGGCGTCTTCTTGAGAGAATGCGTCGAAAATTCTTTTTTGATTTTCTTGGGCGATTCCGATTCCTGTATCACTTACTGAAAATCGGAGAACGGATTCCTTTTCGGAGACTTTCTCGAGGACTTCGATTTTAAATTCGATCTCGCCTTCTTCCGTAAATTTGATCGCGTTGCTAAAAAGATTTACGATGATCTGTTTTAAACGAACATTATCCGTGTTTACGAATTTTGGAACCGAAGGATATATATTTACGAGCAATTCCAAATTCTTTTTGTGAGCCTGAAATTTGATCGTATTTACGACTTGGCTTCCCAATTCCAGAACGTCGGTCATCTCATAGGAGAGTTCTAATTTTCCGGCTTCAATTTTAGAAAAATCTAATATATCGTTGATGACGTCGAGCAACGATCCGGCGGATTGATAAACGGTCATCATATACTGATGTTGAGTCGCGTCTAAATTCGTTCTGAGTAACAAGTCCGTAAATCCTATGATTCCGTTGAGAGGTGTTCTGATCTCGTGGCTCATGTTCGCCAAAAATTCGGATTTTGCGCTGCTCGCTCTTTCTGCGACTATCTTTGCTTTTTTGAGTTCTTCCCTTTGCTGACAACTTTCGGTGATATCCTGAGTGAACATCATGATTCCTCCGATCGTTCCGTCCAATTGATACCAAGGCCGAACCTCCCATCTCAGATATTGATCCTGTTCCCAGCCTGCGGGTCTCCAGACGTCTTCGTCGTTCTTTAGAACTTCTCCGGAAAGACATCTTTGATGTGTCTCTTTCCATTCTTGAGAAATGTTTGGAAATACTTCGTAATGAGATAAGCCTAAGATGTCTCGACCTTGGAGATGATATTCCGCGAGCCATCTTTCACTGACTGCGATGTATTTGATTTCGGTATCGAGCATCGCAACTGCGGCAGGCGCGTGTTCGACGAAAGCGAGTAATCTGGATCTTTCCATAAAGAGGGCGATCTCGGTTTTTTTTCTCTCGTCGATGTCGTATATGGCTCCGTAGATTCTTATACAGATTCCGTTTTCAAATTCCGCGTTGGCTACGGAACGTACCCAGAGTTCGTTTCCTTTTGCGGTAACCAATTGCATTTCGATATCGTATGGGATTCCGTTCGTGATTAGTTTTTCGACCGCCTCGCTTACTTTTGTTCTGCTTTCTCCTTCTTTTACGAATCGAAGTCCGTGCTCGATCGTAGGTACGAAGTCGGCCGGAACCTCGTGCATTTCTTTTGTAACAGAGGACCAAGTGCCTATCCCCGTTTTTAAGTCAGCGTCCCAGGCTCCGATCCTGACAAGTTTGCTCGTTTGTTCCAAAAGTCCCTTGGCTTTTATCAACTCGCTCTCAAAATTTTTACTCTCTGTGATATCGTAAGTAAGAATCATAACGGAATAATCCGGGAGATCGAGAGGTAGGGCCGTTACTTTTGTCCAGATAACCGATCCGTTTTCGATTTGAATCCCGACAACCTCGTCTTTGACGACGTAATTTTTGGTTCTTGCTTTGTAACTCGGAAGTTCTTCCAAGCTGTAACGGGTCCCGTCTGCTTTATAGTAAATTCTGTTTTTATAATATCCCTTTTCCAATCTTTCATTATCGATCGAAAGGATCTGTCCCAGCGCCGGATTGATTTTGACCACATCGTGATTATGATTTAATAAGGTTACGCCGACTGGAAGGGATTCAAAAAGAGTGTTTAACTCGATCTCGCTCTTTCGCAAAAGTTCGGTGGTTTGTTTGATCGAGGTTATATCGTTAACGATCACAAAAAAACCGGCAAGTTTTCCGTCTTTTATATCCGGGATGTATTGGGCGATTGTCTTTTTAGCGGGTTTACCTTCCGGCATCGGAATTGTTCTTTCAAAACTTTGTTCCTTTCCTTGGAGCACATTTTCGATGTAGGGAAGATTTTGTTCGTAGAGTGATTCTCCTAAAATTTCACGAATATGTTTTCCTAAAATATCCTGGGGCGCCATTCCAAACCATTGAAGATACGCTTCGTTTGCAAACCGGTTTATTAGGTTCGCGTCCCAGTAACCGATGAGAGCGGGTAAGGCGTCCAAAATCGATCGAAAGTATTCGTTTAAATTTTCGGAGGTTTTCGTTTTTAGAATTTTTTCCGAATCGTCTACTCCGCCTAATAATAAGTAGGCGATGCCTTCTTCGTTACGGAGAATTTTTATATGGCTCTTAAGGAGAGTGAGGTTTGATTTTGATCGAAAGGAAAAAAGCCCATCGGTTTCGGTAGAATTACCTTTTTTGACTTTGCCGGCGAGTTGATCCATTTCTCGGATCGTTTCTTGGGTCAAGATAGAGCCGTGATTTTCGAAAGACGGTTCGTAATCGAGGGTTCTTAAAAATCTTCTGTCACACCAAAAATTCTTCTCTGATTCTAAATCTAAAATCCACAATCCGTCTAACGCTCGATTTTGAATCCAATCAAAGAGTGTAGAATCTTTTTGAATCCAGAGATGTAGTTCCTGTTCCAGGGAATTTGGCATATACGTAGATTTTGACGGATGAGACTCGGAGGATAAGGATCGAGGATTCTATAAACGAGAAAAAAAATTCCAAGTCAAATGAAAATTAATTCTCTTTGCAGGGGATTTCGAATCGAAGAAGATTCTTACATAAAAAAGAAGGCGAGTCTCAATTTTGATCTATAAATAAGAATCGGTCTCGAGCTTCTTTTAATTCCTTTTTGTTCAATTTATGTCAAAATCAAGCTCCTTTCCGACCTTTTTTAATCCGAGAATTCTATCGCTTTCCGTTTTGCAGAAACGATTAAATTTAATGCCTGGTATCTCCTAAGTCAAAAAATTTCAAGATCCGCTGCGAAAAAAAGATTCTTCGAATTTAAGTAAGAATATTCAAAAAATTGAATTTACTTCTAAGAATTCTCCGGTATTCTTATATGCCTGCGGGAGTGATTTAAAATCGTTTTCCGTTATGTTCCTATTTTTATTTTCGTCGATTTAAAAATCTTAATCCTTTCGCTTTAGAAATATAGAAAATAATCGGAAATGATGCGAGATATTTTTAAAAAAATAAATTTTATATAAATCACGCTTTGCTTCCATATGATTTCGTGCAAAAATGGTGCCCCGATTCCCCTAAAATCATGATTCAGTTGAAAATACCTTCTTTTTTAAGGCCTCCGGTCTTTTCCGATACAGAGAAAGATTTTTCCGTAAAGCTCATGTATGGAATCATGATCGCTTGTTTAACGGTGGCTCTGAGTTATCGAATTCTACATCCGATCCTCGCCGAAAAACCTAAGGCCGTTTACATCGCCGCCTATCTCATTCCTCTCGCCGTTTTTATCTGTCACGTAGTTGCAAAAACCGGAAGGATTCTACTCGCGGCTCATATCATGATCGGAATCGAATGGCTCGCCACTTTCGGAATTATGTTTCGAGAAGGAGCGACTCAAACGGTAGTGTTTCCATTCAGTCTTATTTTGATTTTAATTTCGGCGCTTCTCCTCGGAACCAGAGCCGTGTATTTTTACGCGACTCTTTCCATTACTTTGGCGATCTTTAGCGAATATCTGATTCAAAATGGGATCATTCAAACTGTGGAGAATCCGACGGGGCCTTGGTCGGTTCTTATGGGAGAAATCGCCGCGTTTGTTCTCGTCGCGATTTTGATGAGATACACGTTGCTCGGCTTTACCAAAGTAAAAAAGGAATTATCCGATATTCAACGTTATGCGAAATTGGGAGCTTGGAGTTTGGATACTCAGACGTTGGAACTGACTCTGACAAAAGAGTATCAGTTTCTTTTGGGTGATATGAATGCTACCGAGTCTATAAATATCTCTTTTTCCTCCTTTTTGGAATCCTATGTTGTGGAAGAGGATAGGTCAAAACTTCTTACCATTCTCGCGGAAAGTTTAACTCATAAGGAAGAACCGAACTATTCCATTGAGTTCGTTTATCAAATCAGAAGGGTGGACGGAAAAAATCGTTTTCTCCTTGTAAACGGTAGATTCGGAAATCCGTTTATCGAATTCGGAACCGCTCAGGATATTACTGAAAAACATTTAGCCGAAGAAGCGTTACGACCCACACAAGAGATCTATTCTAAAGTGTTTACTCTGAGTCCGATTTCGACGACGATCTCGACGGTGGAAGAAGGAAGATACATAGAAGTCAACGATAGCTTTGTGAATCTTTTCGGTTATTCAAGGGAGGAGTCGATCGGAAGAACGAGCACCGAGTTGAATATTTGGCCCGATCCGAAAGTAAGAAAGGCTTATCTGGAAAGATTGGTTCAAGAAAGAATTCTTCTGGATCAAGAATTGATTCTGCAAGCTAAGGATGGGAGGACCATCCATGCGGAATGTTACAGTATGTTTGCTGAAATCAGCGGCAAACTCTGCGTAATCAATCTAGTAAAAGACATCTCCGAGAAAAAAGAAGCCGAAGCATTACGAAGATTGAATAAGGAAATCTCGGATCAAAAAGAACTGATTGAAAAGCAAAAACAAGAATTGGAGGAGATTCTCCAGAACTTAAAAAAAACTCAGAGTCAGCTTATCGTTTCCGAAAAAATGGCCGCCTTAGGACAGTTAGTCGCGGGGATCGCGCATGAGATCAACAATCCGATCGGGGTCATCAAGGCGGCTAACGACTCGATTCAGAATTATTTCGAACATTCTACAGATAGATTGTCCAGACATTCCGATCTCATTCAAGGTTTGGATATTTCAGTTTTAAAGGAGCTTTTTTCCTTTATGAATAAGGGGAAAAAAGATCAAGAAATCATTCCTCCTAAGGAAGCGCGTTCTCGGATCAAAGAATTGGAAGCGAAGCTGAAAGAAAGGAAAATCGAAAATGCACATTCGATCGCTCAAGATTTAGTTGAATCGGGTTTGGAAAACTCGTTGGAGGAATTTCCGAAATTATTTTCCGGTAAACACATTACGATTCTTTTAAGTTTTGCTATGGAAGAGATTCAAGCTGCGAAAAGTTCAAAGTTGATCGATATGTCGGTGAATCGGACTTCGAAAGTCGTTTTTGCTCTTAGAAAATTTTCTCATTTCGGTTCGGAGGGACTGAAAACATCCGTGATTCTTTCGGAAAGTATAGAGACGGTCCTTACAATCTATCAAAATCAATTGAAGACCGGAGTGGAAATCCATAAAGAATACGAGGATGTTCCACCTATTCAAGGTTATGCGGACGACCTCATTCATGTCTGGACGAACCTCATCTATAACGCCGTGCAAGCGATGTCTTTTAAGGGGATTCTTGGGATCGCGATCAGAAGAAGCGGCGAAAACGAAGTGGAAGTGTCCGTCTCCGATTCAGGGCCGGGGATTCCGATGGAAGTGCAGGATCGAATCTTCGAACCTTTTTTTACTACGAAGGCGCAAGGAGAAGGCTCCGGCCTCGGTTTGGATATTGCCCGAAGAATCATCGAAACCCACGGGGGGGCCATTCGTTTTGAAACTTCTCCGTCGGGAACCAAATTCTTTGTCCGTCTTCCAATTGCGTAGATCGCAACCGAACGTGTGTTTTTGGATCGTTCGAATTTTTTTATCGAACAGTTTTTTCTTACCCTTCCTTCGCAAATAGATACCGCCCCATAAAGATCTAAAAGTTTATCCGAATTCCTCGAATGAAAAAGAATCCGGTTTATAAAATTCTAATCGATCCGTGTGAGTTCCCACAAATTGCGTCTCATTGATTTTTTGTAAAAGTTCTCATTGTTCTTTTTTATTCAAAATGCGCGAAGAGTTCCCGCATGTTTAGAGTTTCGAACCGGCTCCAAATCAGACTTTCATTCCGACCCGGGGAATAACCTTACCTATAAGTTGGCTGAAATTTTAAGAAGAATCTGTCGGAACTCCGACAACCTTTCTGTGAAACTCGCGAGCCCCGCCCTGATTGGGTGGAGGAGGAGAGGTGGCGGGAAAAATTCCGGAAACTTTCTTCTATCAGAAAATCATACTTTTCGCAAGCAAAAATCTCCGTGTAGGAACTCCTACAAAACCCTTACTTGTCGGACAATTCTCCTTGCAGTTCCTCTCAACCAATGGGTTAGCTATCCCGGGCGGGATGTTTGATTTCGATCTGTTAGAAAACGGGAAATTTGAAACTTTGAAACGATTTTGTTTCGAAAAAGAATCCCTTCTTCGAATTTCGTTTTAGATAATACATTAAAAAAAAGGAATGTAATTTCCGGAAAAAAATGAGGTCGCAGGAGGGACAAAGGACTAAAACATTCTTCTTTTATAAGAATCGGTTCCGTTTTAGCGAACTAAGGTTCTATCGTTCGGAAACATTCGATTCTTATCCCTGATGATCGCGAGAATATCGTCGATTGCAAATAGATCTCTGGTTCCACGTTTCATCTCAAAAGGAGCTTCGTAGAGAAGTCCTAAAAATTCTACCGGAGCTTGTTTTGTAAAAACGATATCGTCTTGTCTGATTTTTCTCACCACGTTGAGTTTGATTTTTTTCCAACCTTCAAAGCTGAGATGGGTAATTAGTATTTTCTTAACTTCTAAAGTAGAATCCCTTAGCAAAACGTAAAGTGAAGCGCCGGAGCCGGAGGAATAGACGTGAAACTGGAATTCCTGAACAAAACCTCGCGTCCTCCAAGGAGATTCCCAGAGGATTTCAAAGGATTGATTCTTCTCCGCCGGCACTTCTAACAGAAGACTTTTGGATGAATTCCGCTCGGGACTGAGTAAAAGAGAGGAAGTTCTTATGTCCGGAAAATATTCTTTCGCCAAACGAGTCTTTAGATTCTTCGTATTCCATTCTTTGGTTTCAAAATCCTCGACGACTACTTGTTTCCAAATTTCGGCGGGCGATTTTTCTTGAGCGTCCACCGGATTGGACAATTTGAAAAAAAGAAGCATCACTAAGAGAACGTAATTTTGAATCTCGGTCATTCTCATTGAGAGGAAGGATTTTTTTTTCATAGAATCAGTTGACACGCTCCTTCCAAAGGTTTCCACTATCCGAATATCGTCAAAAAACTAATTAACCTAATTCATAGGAGTGTAAAATGAAGGGTTCTTATCTCGCAAGACTCGCAATCGCTTTTTTAATGTCCTTTTCCGTGGCTCTCGTAGCTCAGGAAGATCTGGACGAAAATTCTACCCCTCAGGCAACTACTAAGGGGCAAACAGAGGCGTCCGCACCTGCGGCTACCACTAAAACTGCGGAAAACACTCAAAGTGATGAAGTAAAGAATGCAGATCTTTACGTGAACTCTAAAAGTTCTTTTGAAATTTCCGCAAAAGACGATTCCAGCACAGTAGATTATATCGAATACAAGATCGGCGACGCTGATTACGCGAAATATACTTCTCCGATTGCAATTCTGAAAGAAGGTGTAAACCGCCTTACTTATAGAGCTGTGGATAAAGCTGGAAACAAAGAACCTGCAAAGGCTCTTGTTGTCGTAGTGGATAACACCGCGCCAAGTATCAAAATCGCTCCGAGTGAAATTCTCTACAATCTGGAAGGATACAATTTCGGTTCTAAGAACGTAACTTATACAATCACTGCAATCGACGGTCTTTCCGGCGTGAAAGAAGTAAAGTATTCCATCAACGGTGGAGATTTGAAAACTTATGACAACCAGCCTATCAAACTTGAAAAAGCCGGCGTCAATCTGATCAAGTATTCCGCAGTGGACAATTCCGGGAATTCTACATCAGAAGCGATTCTCGTTGTAACTCTGGACGACGTAAAACCGGAAGTTGAAATTCAAGGAAATACTCCTCTTGTAATCATCGACGGAAAAACATATTCCAGAAAAGGAAACTCTTTCACTATCAAAGCGATCGACGGACAATCCGGAATCAAAAGAATTCTGATCAAAGTAGACAATGCTACTGATTTCGTTCCTTATGCAGAATCGATTGTGATCGACTCTCAAGGCGAACACACGATCGAAGCAAAAGCGGTTGATAATGTTGGAAACGAAAGCGAAACCAAAAAAGTTAGCTTTTCCGTGGATGTAAATCCTCCGACTACTCAGATTCGTAAGGTGGAAGCAAGCTCTAACAGCAACACTCAACCTGCGCCTCAGCCTCAACCAGCGGCGAAGCCGGCGACTACAACTCCTGCTCCTGCTAAAAAGTAAGAATTAAAAAATCTTACCGTTTGCAAAAAAGCCCGGATTTTTCCGGGCTTTTTTATTGTCTCCGTATTCTTCCCGGAACCGTAAAGGATATGGGAATATGGAAATTCTTAGATCTATTTCTTCCTTCTTCTTGCGAATTCTGCGGAAGACACGATTTCTTTTCTTCCAAGTTCGGAGTTTGTAAACTCTGTCATTACGATAACCGAAATCCGGAAACGGGTCGCGGAACGGAATGCGGGATTTGCAAAGAATGGAATTTAGGAATTGAATGCTCCTTTTGTTCTTCCCGAAATCTCTTTTTTGAAGAATTAAAATTCTTAAGAAGCAGAACCCCGTTTTTGGCGAAGGTCATCAACTATGTCAAGTTTCAATCCGTCTATCTGCTTTCAGTTTATCTTTGTCTTGGAATGAAGAGGGAACTCGCTTCTTGGAAAAAAATTTCGTTTTCGGGAATCATCGTTATGCCTTCCACAGAAACGAGATGGTATCTGAGAAAAAGAACACGGCCTTTTGAATCCTGTGATTTCGCTTTGAAAAGATTGCGAAACATTCTTCCTCTTCCTCGAATCGATCCTATCGCAAAGATCAGCCGTGAAAAACAGGCCGGTAAAAGTTACGCCGATCGATTTATTCACGCAAGGCTTGCGTTTCAAATCAAAGAGGAGTATAAAGGAAAGCTAAAGGGAAATTATCTTCTCTTGGACGACGTATTTACGACCGGAGCTTCGGCAAACGAACTCGCGAGAATTCTTTTGGAAAATGGAGCCGAGTCGGTTCGAGTGTTGACCTTAATTCGAACCGTGGGGAAAAGTCGGATCTAAAAAGTAGGTTACAAATGTTTAGTATGCTATAACTTGACCTCAGCTAAAGATGGAACCACGAAAAATCATTCATGTGGATATGGATGCCTTTTACGCTTCCGTAGAACAGAGGGACTTTCCCGAATACAAGGGAAAGGCCTTGGTTGTAGGAGGACCTCCGGGAAGTCGATCCGTGGTCGCCGCGGCATCCTATGAAGCGAGAAAGTTCGGCATTCGTTCCGCGATGCCTTGTTCCAGGGCTGCACAGTTGGCTCCGCAGGCGATTTTTGTCTTTCCTCGTTTCGAAGCCTACAAGGAAGTCTCGAGACAAATCAAAGAAATCTTTTTAGAATATACCGATCGAGTCGAGATGTTGTCTCTGGACGAAGGTTATCTGGATGTTACATTCAATAAAAAGAATATTCCCTACGCAGTCACCATCGCTAAAGAAATTCGAAGTGAAATCCTAAAACGAACGAATCTTACCGCTTCTGCCGGAGTCGGAAATTCGAAGTTCATCGCCAAGTTGGCTTCCGAAAAAAACAAACCCGACGGGCTGACCGTCGTTTTACCGGAAGACGTGGTTTCGTTTATCGAACCTCTGCCGGTGAGTAGCTTTCACGGGGTCGGAAAAGTAACGGCTCAGAAAATGGAAGAATTGGGAATCCGCACTGGAAAAGATCTTCGCACCAAAAGTATCGAAGAACTCGTTCAACACTTTGGAAAGATGGGGATCTATTATTATAAAATTTCGAGAGGAGAAGACGACCGGGAAGTCGAGTCGTCCAGAGAAAGAAAATCCCTCGGGGCCGAAATCACATTTGATCAAGATCGAATTGAAAAAGAAGATCTTTTCAATCAGCTCAAATACGTCGCTGGAGAAGTGGAAAGACGTTTGAAAAAACGGGATTTTTCCGGTAGGACTCTCACTCTGAAAATCAAGTTTTATGATTTTACTTTGAAAACGAGATCCAAAACTCTCCCCGAGATGATTTTTTCAGAGGAGGATCTTTTCAACACAGCCTCTTCGCTTTTGGAAGAATTTATTGAAACAAAAAACGGAAAGTTAGTTGCGAACAAAGCGATTCGACTTTTAGGAATCAGCCTTTCTCATCCGAACGCGGCCGAAGAAGAACCGAGCTTATTTCCATTTTTATAATATTCTAAATTTTGATTCCAAATCCAAGTAGCACCAGGGGTTCGCTGAATTGATACGAATGGACGGATGCGTTCAGATAAGTCTTTCTATATTGAACCGTGAGATTGAAAAAATACGATTTGAAGTCCACTTGCAAACCGGTTCCGATCAAAGCAGTTTCGTAAACCAGTTGTTTTGAATAGATTCCGCTATTGTAACTCTTTCCGATCCCGACTCCCAACTGGGCAAACCAAACGATCGAATCTGTAATCGAAACATAATATTTCACGCTCGGTAAAAGAGAAAGTGTGGAAACGGTAAACCTTGAACTGGATTGTTTGTTCCCCTTGTATCCGCTGGAATCGGTATTGAAATTCTGAGCCAACGTCGATGTGGCGGCTAACGTTTGATATTCAGGCAAAGCGTTCAAACTTGCGTTGGTCGCGATTGCTGCGAAGGTTGAAACTCCCGTTTCCGGAAATATAAAATTGTTATGTTCTAATGCGAGAGAAAAACCGAGGTTCGGATTGCGGCGGTATTCTCCTTGTAAGGCGATCGATTGTACTTTTACTGAATATTTTTTTTCCAGATACGGATCGATATAAAGGGCGGTCGTAACGAGATCCGTCAGAGTGTAGTGGCGGTTTAGATCCATGGGTTCTGAAATACGGGAACTCCATTGAGACCCGATCAGGGAAAAATAGAATTTTTTAAAATCTTTCGGATTGGAGGTTTCTCCCTTTTTTACTTCGGAAACGAGGATTTTTTCTACGAGTTGGAGATCGATCTTCTCCACGTTTCCAAATTCATCTTCCACAAGAACATGATCTTCTTTTAATGTAGATTTTACATTCTTTAAAACGGAACCGTCTTTTAAGATCACCGAATTCCCAAAGATCAACTTGGGAGCCGCGATTAGAAGTAAAAACAGGATCCAAGCAAGAATTCGAATCCACTGCGAAAGGAAAAAATCTCTCATAAAGACGTCGCTTTAAAATGAAATGGATTCCACGTCTTCGGCTTTGATGACTCTTTTTTTGCCGTCGATCTCAAGAACATACTGATTCTCATATTGAATGAGATTTCCTTTTAACTCCGATCCGTCCTTTAGTTTGATCGTCTTGTTGCCGAGTCGAACCGGCTCTTCCTTTTTGGATTCCGGCGTTTCCTCTATCACAGAAGATTTTTCTTTTTGATCAATTTTGAGAGGTTCTTGAATTTCTTTTTTGGATTCTTGAATTTGAGGATTTCCCAAAGTCTGTGAAATTTTTTCTAAATCGTTTAGATTCTCCGGAGTAAACTTCGTGGTTTTGTTTTGTTTGAGACGGGATTTAAGAATGTTTTGAATTTGTAGTAGTTCCGTTTGAATTCTTTTTTTATCCTCGTTGAATCCGTTATCGGGGGAAACAAAAATTTTAGAATCTTTTGGAAAGTCGATCGATTGTGTTTCCAGAAGTGAATCCGAGATGATATCCGTTTTGATGTCGTTTAACAATTCTTTGTTTTCTTCGCCTAAGATTTGAATCAAGTCCTTCGGATCCGAAAGTAAGAATGGGAGAATATATCGAACACCGGAACGAACGGAAACGGAGCCGTTCCAAACTTTGAGACTTCGACCGTTTTTTGAATCTTCAATCAGAACTTTTGTTCCCAGTAATTCGATTTGAGTTCCGTTCCAATAGAGTTTTGTTTTACCCGAAGAATGAATGACTTCGTTTAACAAAAAACTTCCTTTTTCAAAAAACAAAGACAAGGATTCTTTTGGATCGTTCGTTTTGGGAAGATGTAAAATTCTTACTTTCGAATTTGGAAAAATTCTAAAATGAATATTTCCTTGAGACCGGATGACTTCAACGTCGCAAAAGGAATTTTCATCCAATTGGATCCAGTCAGCGGTGAGACTTTGCGAATCACAAGCTCCCAAGGTATGGATGGAAACGGAATCCCGTTCTTCTGGAATTTGAAATCTTAGAATCAAATAAATTGAAACGATCAACGGAATGATTGCGGCTAAAAGGAGAACTCGATTGTGAAAGAGTTTTTTTGCGAACGTTTCCGGAGAGGAAACATTTTGATTTTCGAATACGGACCTGGAAAGCGCCTTCTTGTGAAGTTTGAGACCTTCCTGCATTTTGATATAGTTTTCGTATCGTTCTTTCAAGGACGAATCTTGATCGATGATACGATGCAACTCTACTTTCTGCTCATCGGTGATTTCGCCGAAAAGGGCTAAAGACATTAGGTCTTCGAATTCTTCTAATAGATCTTTTCTTTCCATCTTTATAGAGCCACTTTTCTTCTTTCTAATTCTTCTCGGAGCAGATCCAAAGCCTTTAACAATTTTCTACTGACCGTTCTGGAAGAAATGTTCAACGCCTGCGAGGTTTTCTCCAAAGTGTAATTGTTAAATTCTTTCAAAAGAATGATGCTTTTTTCAGGTTCCGGTAAGGAAGATATGATTTCTCTCAATTCTTCCTCTAAAATTTTAGTTTCCAAATCCTGAATAAAATCATCTTTCACTCGAAGCGATTCTAATGAAGCATTTTCTTCCAGGATCAATTCCTTTTTCCGGTTTTTCCGATACGTAAAATATGTATTCTTTGCGATTGCCGACGCCCAGGTATAAAAGCTTCCCTTTTCCTCTGAATACCCGGGGAAACCGCGATAGAGATTGATAAAAACTTCCTGCGCAATGTCTTCGACTTCGTTCGGATCCGTGGAAAGAAATCGAATTACCTTGTAAATCGCGTCTTTGTATTTTTCATAAAACAGAGAAAAATCGTGATCTTGACTTAACTTCATTTTAACCTTTCAATTGGAAAATACAAAAGAAAAACATACATAAGATAGACGAAAACAAAATGGATAAAATGGCGAAGTAAAAATCGTAAGTTTAATTTTTAGATTCTCTTGTATTTCTTTCATCCATTTGTCCTCAATGAAAGACTCTGATTTGTAAGATCATAGAATGGATGTTGTTTGATCGAGTCATAATTATTCTTACTCCGAACTTATTATCATTTGAAAAATTAAAATTGAAAAGATTTCCGTGTTTGATTTACTCAAAGGCAGGGAAATCTTATTCTTATCCGTAAAATTTAAACCGAAATTCTCCATCGCGAGGCCGTTCTAAGCAAACACAGAAAGGAGCACGGGGCTCCTTTCTGTGTTAGGCAGATTGTGATGAGTCGATTCTTCTACAATTAAGATGGAATCTTTATAGAAGAAACTTTCCTATCATTTATATTCGCTCAAGATCGTCGGTAAGTGAAAGATCACGTTTCTTCTGGCTGCGTTCGTTAAGTTGTCGTTCCCATCCGTTGCATTCGGTCTATCGGCCGCGTCGAGCTGAGGTGAAAAAACATTGTCTGCGGAACTCGAGTCCCAGAACAAAACGTTTTCAACGGAAAGGTTGAAAAGAAGATTCGATTTTCCGGGGTTCGAGTTATCTAGATCGACTACGAGTATATAAGGTGTCGTGGCGGGAATTCCGTTCATACTCGCGGGGCTTTTGAATTTCAGTTTTTGATTCGCCGATGTGTAGTTTACTCCTGGGTTCACAGGCGTGTTTAAGAATGCTCCGGGATAACTGAAGTAATTGAATCCTGGGATAGCGAGAAAAGATCCGGAAGAAGAATCCACAGCGGATTCTACAAAGGTACAGGAGCTCATAAGTGTTTCTCCGGCAGGAAGTAATTGATTGAGAATAAAACCCGCTGAATTGGTAAAGGACACCGGACAACCGTTACCGAAAATTTTTGTACTGACTTCCCCTCTACTCATCTGAGGAGAAGGGTTGTTCAGGAGTAAATCCACGTAACGATAGGAATTTTCGGGGACAACATTTGGTTCAAAATAATAAGAAAATCCTCTTACGATAATTCCAATTCTGTCATAGTCGGCGCTGACCTCGGAAGGAATGGGGGAGATTGGAAGATAAGCAGAACCGGTAGTGCCTTCTCCGACTTTGAGGGCGACGGACATAAAACCGGAGCAGGGACCAAGATCGGGAGCGCCGCCGGGCACGTTGTTGTTTCCCAGTTTAAATGGTCTAAAGTCGGCATTCTCTATCGTTTCGGTTCCGGGAGCAGGACCGCCTTTTGCAACCTTCTTATACGCTAAAATTTGACAAACTTCCATCGATACAGCTGCAGGTGTTAAGAAGTGATCCGAGAAAGCGTCGCCGTCTCCGTAGTTGAGGGGATTATCACCCGCTAAATCGATTAGAAATCCGGATGCATTGGGGCCGACGAGAAAACCGGAAGAGTTGGAAACCCGAGCCCCCGCCATTGCGGTTGCGGTAGTGAGTTTGAATTCCGCATTACTTCCACCCGCGGCAATTCCAAGCAACGCCAACAACAAATTGCTCGAATCATCCTTCTTCTTTGAGTTACAATCCATCAAGAATAGAAAGAGAGTAAAGAACGCCGCAACGGGAAGCATTCTAAAATTGAGTCTATATTGATTCAGTTTCATCGTGTTAAAACCTCCAATGAAATCGCAAAAGAAATATAGAGAGATTGGAGAAGAATCGAGACAGGTTTTGTTAAAAAATGGGAAAGATTAGAGAAGAATCAGATTCGATTTCGACTAAAAGTGTAATCAGATTATAACTATACACATTGCTTTCATGAATGAAACAAAGACGACGATTAGAAAAATGCTAGGTTTGTAAAAATCAAAATTCTTATTTCCATTTTTCTAATATTCTCAAGATATCATTTCCGAACTTTTCGACTTTCGCGGAACCCATTCCCTTGATGAGCGAAAGTTCTTCCGGGGTTTCGGGCATCGCCTGAGCAATTTGTGCTATGACCGGATTTTGAAGAACCATAAACTTTTTCCACTTTCTTCTTCGAGCTTCTCTGTCTCGAAAATTTTTGAGTTCTTGTACGACGTTTTTTGCCGGAAGAGTTTTGCGCTCCGGGTCGGCGCTTTCTTCTTTTTTCTTACGGGGAGTTCTTACGATTACGGTGGATGTTAGGATGAGTTTTGGATATTTATCTCCGACGATTTTTACTTTTTTTTCGGAAATCCATTCGTCCAGGATTCTTAAGATGGCCTCCTCCGGAACGGAGCGGAGAGATCCGTAAACGGGAGTTCTATCTAGTTTTTTTCTAAGAATTTCGTTTGAACGTGAACCTCTCAAAACTCCTGCGATCATTCTTTTTCCGAATTTTCCGGGAATGAGTTCGAGCAATTCTTCGATCGTATTTAATTCTTCATTTGAAAAATCGTATTTTTCTTTTTGTTCTTTTTTCTGTTTTTTATCTTCTTCTCTTTTGAGAAACTCGTCTCTTCCCGATGTCGGAAGTTCCTCTTCGGATTCTTTTTCTAAACAGATATCGCAGGTCTTACATTCCGGAATTGCTTCTCCGAAATAAGAACAAAGAATTTGTTGTCTGCACTGATTGGAAACCGCGTAATCTTTGACGTAGGAAAGAAGGGTCTCTCCTCCTTTACGATTGGATTCTTTTCCGATGATAAAACTTTGAGTGACAAGATCGGAAGGATGATAGAAGAGAATACAATCCGAATCCTTTCCGTCTCTTCCCGCTCTCCCGGCTTCTTGATAATAACTTTCCAGAGACGCAGGAGTTTGATAGTGAATCACCATTCTTACGTCGGGACTATCAAGACCCATCCCGAACGCGTTAGTCGCCACGAGTATGTTTGTCTTTCCGGTCGAATAACCATCCTGTGCTTTTTCTCTACTCGAGCCGGTTCTTCCCGCGTGATACTTTCCTACTTTGAATCCATTCTTCTTTAGAAAATCGTAAACCGATTCTACCTTTTGTCTGGTCGCGCAATAGATGATCGCTCTTCCGCTTGTCGATTTTTGGAAATTGCCTCGGATGAGAATTTTCAAAAGTTGGCTTTCGCGGAAGGTTTCGTTTTGAGGAAAAAGAATGGAGAAGTTTAGGTTTTCTCTGTAAAAACTTCCTTTGATAAGCGAAGGTTCTTTTAAACCCAGGGAATCGGAAATGTCTTTGATGACTCTTTGCGTCGCGGTGGCGGTTAACGCAATGACCGGAATCTTCTTCGGGAATTTATCCCGGAGTTCGTAGAGTTTTCTGTATTCGGGTCTGAAGTCGTGACCCCACTGAGAAACACAATGAGCTTCGTCTACGGCGATTCTTTTAAGAGGAAGTTTGGGGAGAATTTCGAGCACTTGTCTGCTCAGAGCTTTTTCGGGAGATAGATAAAGAATCTGGATTTTTCCCGTTGCGGCCCGGCTCAGAATTCTCAACTGTTCGAGATCGTCTTGAGTGGAATTACAATATTCCGCGGTGATCCCCTTTGCTTTAAGAGAATCGACTTGATCTTTCATGAGAGCGATCAGAGGAGATATGACGAGGGTAAGAGATCCTTCCTCTAAAACGGAAGGGAGCTGATAGATGAGGGACTTTCCTCCGCCGGTAGGAAGGATGACTAACGTGTCGTTCCCTTCGAGAACGGATTCGATCGCTTCCTTTTGTCCTTTTCGGAATTGCGGGAGCCCCCAGACTTCTTTGAGGGCCGATTCTAAATCTTTAAACTTTTTATTTACTTCTGAGTTCATGGAATCCGTTTACATAAATTTCTTTCTTTGGATCTGGAACCGGGTTTATCGATTTATATTTATCTCTCCAAGAATCACCGGAATCGATTTGTTTCTTCGATTCCGCGATATCCGCTTTCCTTCGAGGACGAAGCCTTGATCTGCGTTGATACAAAAGGCGCCAGATTTAGTCCAGACTTCGTATCTTTCGATATAGGAATCGACTCGGATGCAATGCTTCCAATAAAGAAGATTCCACGGGGGCGGGTTCATCCAGTATCAAAGAAGCTAAAATCTCCGCACCTAAAAAAGAACTCAAAATTCCTCTGGAACCCAAGGCTCCGAAAACAAAAAGACCGGGAATCGGTTTTAGGATCGGAAAATTTTTGGTTCGATTGCGGGGAAGTTCGATTCCTTTGTAGGCGTTTGTAAATTCTTGCGGAGAAAGGACCGGCCCGAGGATGGGAAAACGATCCGGAGTCTGGGCTCGAAAGCCGACTCTTTCGGTAAGAACCGATTCTTCGTTCCAATTCAAACTCGGATATTTTTTTTGAATGTATTGTAGGAGTTCCTTTGTGTCCTTTGTTCTCGTTTTGGGATCGAGATCGAATTCGTCAAAGGTGGAACCGAGGATATGTTCTCCCTCGATGGAAGGGGTGAGATAATGTTCCGCGCAGAGAATGCTTGGAAGTCGAGAGGAAGGTTCCGTTTCTTTTAGAACCAACAATTGTCCTCGGACTTTTTTGATCGGTAAGAATTTCTCTCCCAGGATAGGATCGAGCAATTCTCCGATTCCATGAGAATTACAGAATATAACAGAATCAGAATGTAGATCTTCTTCGGAGTCCGAAAATTTTATTTTCCAACCGGACGCGTTGGATTGAACCGCAGACGCAGTTTTTGGAATGAATTCTATCGAGGGCTGGTCGATCAATCTTTTTGCTAAAGAGTTCGGCTGGGTCCAAAATCCTTTTTGGAAAAAAACTCCGTTTCCCATTTCTTTTTCCAAATCGTTTTTGTTTTGAGAATCGTTCGATGTTTCTTTCCAAACCACGATCCCTTCCGAAAGTTGATGATTCTCCAATCCTTTCTTGAGTCTTTCGGAACTCATCTCTTCGGTGACTCCGTGAAAAAGACCGGAAGTTTTAAATTCTTTTTTGTCAGCAAAGGAAGAAAGAAAATGCAATGCGTATCGAAAGGCGCGTAACGTGAAAAGGCTCGTCGGCGTGGGAAGTTTTGTGATATGAGGATGCGAAATCGCTCCTGGAATTCCGGAGGCTTCGTTTGCGATCCCGGACGGATCGATGACGGTCACTCGGATTCCGCGTTTGGATAAGGAATAAGCCAAGGCGGAACCCGCGATTCCGGCTCCGATGATTGCGGCCGTCTTTGTTTCCGGATTGGAAAACAAACGTTGCCGCCAGGGTTTTTCCTTTGGAGTCGACTCATCCGATTTTTCTTCGGTTGGAGAATACGTTCCAACGAGCATTTCTCTTTTTCTCCCGAAGCCCGGACGTTTTTCGAGATGAAAACCGCAAGCGGTCAAAGAGTCTCGGACCATTCTCGCGACCGTGAACGTGGAAAACGTAGTTCCCATTTTACAAACTCGTCTTAGATGAATCAGAATCGATTCTTCCCACATGTCCGGATTTTTAGAAGGAGCAAAACCGTCCAAAAAGATCGCGTCGACTTTTCCTGATATTTCGACTAACGCGTCCTTGACGTCCCCCAAAAATAACGTCAGATGAATCCTTCCGTTTTGAAACCGAAAGTAATTCATTCCTGGGATGAGATCTTGATAAGAATTTAGAAATTCTTCTTTGTATTCGAGAAGTTCGGGAAATACGGAAAGCGCTTTTGCGATTTCTTCTTTGTTTAGAGGAAACTTTTCAATGGAAATGTAATGAAGCCGAAATAGATCTCTGTGTTTGGAATATTCTTTCCATGTCGTTAGAAAGTTGAGTCCGGTTCCGAATCCTAATTCTAAGATCGCAAACGATTTTTGCAGATTCGGATCCTCCCATCTTTGTGTGAGATTGTTTCCTTCGATAAAGACGTGTTTTGTTTCTTCCATTCCGTTTTCAGGGGAAAAGTAAATGTCTCCGAATTGTTCGGAGATCGGAGTTAGATTTTCTTTCCAGGATAACATTAGATTCTCGGAGGTACGGGTTCGGTTTGTTTGGGAGGAGAGGATTCTCGCGTTGGACCGCTGTCTCTTCTCATGGATTCTTCCGCAGAGGGACGAGACAACTGAATTTCTTTTCGAACTCCGATTCGATACGTATCCATCGTAAGATAAAGATCGGGAACGGTCCCTCCGGTCGAAGTAGGAATCGTTTGTTTGATCGGATCGCTTTCCGAAGTGAGCCGCGATATTTCGAAATAAAGATACGTGTTGTAAAAGATGGAATCTTCCAAAAATCTTCCGATATTGTATTCGTACAAAAATTTCAGACCGGTAACCAACCGCACTCGGTTTCGAGAAGAGGATATTCTCACATTTTTTTCCAATACGTCGAAGTCATACACGCTAAATCCAACGTTGAACCCGGCTCCGAAATTCCAATTTTGAAATTCTAAAAACAGAAGATAGATGGTGGCATAGGCTTGGTAATCCGAGTAGAGATATTCCGACTTTCTACCAAATGGATCGGGAAGGGGATACAATCCGTATGCGACTTGTTCGACTAAGTTTGTTGCAAGACGTCCGTCGTCCGGAAAGTTAAGAAGGTTTCCTCGAAACGTTCTAGGAGCGGTCAGAGTCAAACCGTAAGCAACGTAGTTTAGATATTTCAAATATCCTTCAAAGGGTGTTCCGGGAATTCTTCTTGGAATCGATCCGATCGTATAAAATGGAACCGACTTGAACGGATCTTGGTTTACGGTTCGATCCGGCGTCGCAGATTCTTTGGTTCCTGCGTTTGTTCGAATCACGTTTTCTAAGGGACTATAATTTGTGGAAAATGTAAGACGAGTCGAATCCACACCTCCCGTAAGTACGATCGTTTCGAAAAAAGATTCTAACGTTCTACAAGAAGAATAGAAAGTGAAAAATGTTAAGAGAAGTGAGAATCGTATCGTTCTTTGTAAGAATCCGAAGATAACGTGAAATAGGGAATTTTTCTTCGAAAGGATCATCGTTTTTTGTTTCTCGCATGATTCGAAGACAAAGGAATGAAAGAGGATCCTTGACCGAAGGGCTTAGAAAAAAAACTCTGGTAAGAAGTTGTATGATCGAGATCGGCGCAAAAATTCCAAAACCATATCCGGTTTCTCTGGCTCCTATGATGGACTGGACCGATCGTCATTTTCGTTATCTTTTCAGAATGATTTCCAAACATACGTTTCTTTATACGGAGATGATTCATACGGGCGCGATTCTTCACGGAGATAGAAAACGATTCTTATCATACAATCCGGAAGAATTACCGCTTGCGATTCAGTTGGGTGGCGACAATCCAAAGGCTCTCGCAGAATGTTCTAAGATCAGTGAAGACTACGGATATTCTGAGGTCAATCTGAATGTAGGTTGTCCGAGCGATCGTGTGCGCGAAGGAAACTTCGGAGCGTGTTTGATGGAAACTCCGGAGAAAGTTGCCGAGCTCGTTGCCGCTATGGACGCTTCCGTTTCCATTCCGGTCACCGTTAAGTGTAGAATCGGAATTCCCGGAAAAGAAAGTTTTGAAGATCTTTGTAGATTTATTGAAACCGTAAAGGAAGCGGGCGTAAGACGTTTTATCATTCACGCAAGAATCGCGATCCTGGGCGGTCTTTCTCCCGCGCAGAATCGGCAAATTCCTCCTTTGCGTTATACGGACGTGGAACTTATCAAGAAAACGTTTCCCGATCTGGTAGTTGAAATCAACGGCGGGATTCGCACTTACGAAGAGATCAAAGAAAGACTCAAGAAGAACGACGGAGTTATGATCGGAAGAGCTGCGTATGAAACTCCTTATCTTTTTTCGGAACTCGATTCCTTGTTCTTTCAAGACGATACTTCCTCTTTGAGTAGAAGAGAAATTTTGAATCGGATGCAAGATTATATCGATCGTCTTCTTTTGAACGACACAAACGCCAAACCTCACTTTGTCTTAAAACATCTTTTGGGTTTGTTTCACGCGGAGAAGGGCGCGCGCAGTTATCGAAGAATTCTTACGGAGAAAATGTTTTCGCATTATTCTCGCGATCTTTTAAAAAACGCGGCTCAAGAGATTCCTGACTTTGCGTTAGATTTCATTCCTTCCCAAAAGCGCACTTCAAATTCGGAAAACTTAGAATCTACGATCGTTTCTTTATAGCGTTCCTTCATTCTTTTGATTCCGATTCAAATTTAACTTTACACACGCATAAGCAAAGTTAGTTTGATCCCCTCTTTTTATATGAAACCGATTTTATTCGGACTATTTCTATTATGTCTAATTACCTCCGCAGTATACTCGGAACCGATCGATCCAGAAAAGGTTCAGCTATTGAGCGAAGGATGGGAATACTATAGCGTAGACGGAAGAAGTTTTAAATCCATTCTTCCCGGAGTCGGTTTAACGAGCCAAGGTTTTGAGATTCCGATCAAAGGATATTATACGGTCTCGGTCGAATATCCGGATTCTTCTCCTTCCGGATCGCAAGGAATTTTCTTAGATAGAATTCAATCCGCAGACAGAGTTTACTTTAACGATAAGCTCATCGGAAAAACTGGCGAGATGGATCCGTATTCTCCCGCTTGGTTTCGAAGTCGTTTGTATAAAATTCCTCTCGAATGGATTGAAAAAGGAAAGAAGAATACGATTCGAATCGAAATCGAATGTCAGGAACTCGGATTTCACTGCGGAATTTTTAGAAGTATTCCTAAGTTAGGCGACTTTGACGAACTCAAGGACACTCTGATACAGGAAGACGCCCTCCAACTCGTTCTCATCGTTTTATTTTTAGGAGTTTTTTTACAACAATCGATTTCGTATTCTCTCAATCGTTATTCCAGAGCGAGCATCTTTCTTTCCATATCAGCCTTTCTTTTTGTTTTTTGGAGATTGCCCCTTCTTCATAAGATGAATTACATAGACGTTCCCTTTGGAGTTTTGTCTCGATCCTTCTTTTTGGCTCAGACGGTATTTCCGACTTGTATATTATATTTTTTGTATGCGTTGTTCCGAAAAAAGACGGGAACTGCGGCGAAGATGATCATGAAGTCCAGTCTTGTGATCGGAGCATTGCATTTTTTAGAACTCGACGGAACACAAAGGGTTTTACTCGTTTATGCGTGGGAAGGAATTTTGTTTTCCATGTTCTTACTTCTTGTTCCGATCTTTTATGCCGAGTTGAGAAAGAAGCTCATGGAAGCTCTGATCATGGTCGGGGGCGTCGGATTGCTTGCGATCTTCGCGATCATAGACGTCGTTTTGGATAACGTTTCCGGAAAGAATATGTTCTTATCTCAATACGGTTTTTTCGCGCTTTTGATTTCAGGAGCCGTGAGTATTTCCTATCAAAACGCAAGAGCCCATTCCGAATTAAAAAAATTAAACACCACTCTGGAAGCGAAAGTGGAGAAAAGAACCGAAGAGTTGAAAAAACAAAACCGGATTCTTCATGAAGAATTGGGAATGGCCGCCAATTTACAAACAAGATTGATCCCTCAGCTCGACGGAAGAATTCATCGTTTGTCAGTAAACTCGGTTTATATTCCCGTGGATCAGGTCGGAGGGGATTTCTTAGATTATCATATTCTAAATGAGAAAAAGGTAATGTTTATTCTCTGCGACGTTTTGGGTCACGGGGTCGCGTCCGCTCTTGTTTCTTCGATGCTCAAGGTTTCGTTTTTGGAATTGAGTCGAAAGATGGAGGAGCCTTCTAAAATTCTTTCCGAATTGAACAACCGGATGTTTCAGGTTTTGGAGAAGAATTTTATATCCGCCTTTGTCTGTCTTTATGATCTCGAAAAGGACGAATTTCGATATTCCGTGGCGGGGCATCCCCCTCCCGTTTTGATTCGAGAAGAACCTGCCGAACCTGAATTTCTAAAGGGAAGGGGAATGATTCTGGGGATGTTGAAAACGATAGAACCGGAAACTTATACGATCGCTCTGAAAACGGGAGATCGATTTTTCTTTTATACGGACGGAGTCACGGAGGCCCTCAGCCCGGAGAGAGAGATTTTTGGAGAAAGGAGACTTCTGGAAGTTTTGAAGAATAATTTTTTTCGAAATCCGAGAAATCTGAACGAAGAGATCTTGGCAACGGTGCGATCTTTTTCTTCCTCTAAGATTCCCGACGATCTGACTTACTTGACTGTGGATATAATGTAGCAAAGGATTCTCAACTCACCCGCGATCCTACACATTCAAGCCGAATGATCCCTCGCTAAAAGCCAACTCAACTCACCGTTAAAGATCGTTTTAACTCAAAATTCCCTCATCTCAATCTTTTTACTATTACGCTGATTCAACGAAGTATCTAATCATCGGGTATTATCCAAAGACCTGTTCTTACTGTAAAATTCCCTTATCTGCCTAACTCCCTTTATGGAACTCCATCGAAAAATGATAAAATTGCTTTTATAGAGATTCTATTGATTTTGTCGTGGATGCCCGAAAAACGATGCTCCTGGAAGAACAGCTAACGAATTGTATCGCGTAAAAGATTTCGATAAAAAAGAATTGACTTCGTTTTCTTATATAGCTATATGTTTATATAATAATTTAGCTATGCAAAACCTCGATTCTACCTTTGCCGCACTCGCTGACAGCACTCGCCGCGCAATACTCATGCGCCTCGCGAAGGGTGATTCAACGGTTATGGAACTCGCTAAACCTTTCAAAATGAGCCAGCCGGCCATTTCGCGGCATCTCAAAGTTTTGGAGGAGGCTGGTCTTATTTCAACCACGATCCGCGCACAGGAGCGCCCGCGCCGACTTGAAACTGCGCCGCTCAAAAAAGCCATAGATTGGATTGAGAAATACCGCCAGATGTGGGAGAAACGTTACCAAATACTCGACGGGTTACTCGAAGAATTGCAGACGATACAAACAAAAGGAGATCAACAAAAATGAAAACAGATCAAAAAGAAGTGAAGGTAGAGCTTCGAGGCGAAACCGAAGTCGTGCTCACACGCTATTTCGCCGCACCGCGTGAATTGGTATTCGACTGCTTCACCAAACCCGAGCTGATTCGTCGCTGGCTGACTGGTCCTGAAGGCTGGTCGCTTGACACTTGTGAGAACGACCTTAAGGTCGGTGGCAAATACCTCTATGTTTTTGTGGACTCAAAAGGAACCAAAATGGGTATTTATGGAAAATTTCTCGAGGTGATTGTTCCTGAGAAATTGGCGAATAATGAGAATTACGCTACGGACATGTCGGCGTTTAATCCGGATGGTCCTGAAAATCCAGACGCTACCGTCGAGTCACGTGCCTTCACGACAGAAGGCAATCTAACGCTCATGACACACGTCTGGAAATATGCTTCATCCGAAATACGCCAGATGGAACTCGGCGCGGCCGATGGTTGGGTAATACTCTTCCAACAACTCGATAAATTATTATTGGAGCTCGCAAAATAGATCTAAAACACTTCGCTGTGATCTTTGCGGCATGTTTCTCGTTTTCGTAATGTCGCAAGGGATCGGCTCTATTTTAGAAAAACGTAATGGTGTTTCCGTTACGCAATCATTCGATAATGTGATTTCGGGGATTGATCCTATATCGGAATGTTTTTGTAGAAGCCAGGAGAAGGCTTCTTCTATAATTCTTTTTGATTGATTGAAAAGTTAAAAAAACTCCAATATCCGTTGCGCGAATTTTTGAGAAGATCCTTTTTTACAGGAAGTAGAAGACGTGTTGACTGCGACAGAAGAATTTAAGGAATCGTGCGAAGCCAGATTCTCGCCGCGCACGCCGTATATTCAAATTTACTTAAGTTACGATAGCTTGTTCAAAAAAAACAACTTCAGAGACAAAATTCATTGATACATTGAATCGATTAATCCTTGGTATTTTTCCGTGATTATATGTCGTTTGATGGACATTTTCGCAGAAAGTTCATCTCCTACTTCGAACGCCTTTGGTAGCAAACGAATATCTCCAACCTTTTCAAAACTCTTAAATCCATTTTCTGAATTCATTGCATCTTTAACTTCGCGCATGATTTTTTCTCGCACAATTGGATTGGCTGCGAGTTCTTGATATGTTTTTCCAAAGTCTTGAAACTGATCGAGGACGGGGAGAACTAAGGCTCCTAAAAATCTTTGATCCTGTCCAACGACCATGATCTGATCGATAAAGGGTGATTGTGCAAGTTTGTTTTCAATGGGGACAGGTTCGATATTCTCTCCATTGAGTAAAACTACGGTTTCTTTTGTCCTACCCACTATTTGGAGTGTGTTGTTATACGTAATCATCCCAAGATCACCGGTATTAAGCCAGCCATCCTTGGTTAGAACTTTGGCTGTAACTTCAGGACGTTTATAGTAACCTTTCATGATTTGAGGGCCGCGTACATGAATTTCCCCTTTCACACCTTTTTTAGGCGGATACAAAATTTTTCCGCTCTCCACATCTTTTAAAAGTATTTCCACTTCGGGAAAAAGCGGGCCCACACTTCCGATTACCAAATGATCCGGTGTACGGAATGCAATGCCTGGAGAGGTTTCGGTTAAACCGTATCCTTCGAACAGAGGGATTCCAATCGCATTAAAAAATTCATCAATATGAAGAGGAAGCGCTCCTCCGCCTGAAACTGTACCACGCAGTTTTCCGCCGGTTGCCTGTCGAATTTTATTAAGAACAATCAGATCAAGAAGTATATAAGGAATAGTGAATGCGATGATTGTTAAAAGAGATTGTCCGCCCATCGATAATGATTGTAGAATATTTCTTCCTTTTAAATCCAGACGATTCCCTCGGAAAAAATGCAAAGCACGTTGAACCTTTAGAGCACAAAAATAGGCGCTCTTAAATAAGATTCTTTTTACCGCCGATCCCGATTGGATTTTTGACTGAATCCCGTGGAAGATATTTTCCCACAAGCGTGGCGCCGATGCCATAAAGGTAGGTTTAACAATCAATAAATCTTCCTTAATATTTCGTACATTCGTGTAATACTGCCCGGCTCCCATCGCGATCGTTCCCATCTGAAAAACTCTTTCGAAGCTGTGCCACACGGGTAAAATCGAAAGGAATCGATCCTTAGGACCGATATCTATCGGAATGTTACGCAATTGCGAGATCATATTGGCATGAGTTAACATGGCACCTTTCGGTTCTCCAGTCGTGCCGGAGGTATAGATGATGGTAAATAGATCATCGGGCTGAATCGCTGCGACTCGTTCTTCCACTTTGTGGTCACCGGACGCTCGCAATTTTTTTCCTTTCGCAATTAGGTCCGCCATTCGAATGATTTTTTTATCCGTAATGTTCGCTTCGTCATCCATAAGGACGATATGTGTAACGTTCGGCAGATGGTTTAGATTCTTCTGCACCTTTCTCAATATAGATTCATTTTCAACGAATACAATTTTTGCGTCTGAATGAGGGAGAATATAACGAATATCTCCATCTGTTACATCCGTTCCCCGTGGAACATCGGCGGCACCGCTTAACAATATTCCATAGTTTGCAATGATCCATTCCTTTCTATTCTCCGATAAGACGGCCACATGTTCGCGAGCTTTCAATCCCAATTCAGCCATTAACCCCGTTGCGAGCGCTACACCTGTCTCATATACTTCACGAAACGTTACGATAACAAATATTTTGTTTTTATTTCTTGTTCCAAATGCCGCCTTGTCCCCGTATTTCTGCGCCGAATCATAATACAATTCCGCTAAGTTTTTTGCTGTGACTTTTGAACTCATTTTTCTTTCTCTCCGATATCGAGACGATATCAAATTTTAGAAAAAGGATCTTGAACGAAGCGGCTATTTTGAAAAGAAGATCGCACTGAAAGGCTCGTTCTTTTTTGTAAAGTCGGAGGGACTAATTCCGAATGATCGGCGGAAAATACGCGTAAAATGAGATTGGTCGGCAAATCCTCCTTCATAGGCTGCATCAAGCAAGTGCGGGTGATTCGCCAAATTATCGACAGCCTTCTTTGTTTTTAACCAAAGGCGATAGGCAGAAAAAGGGACACCGGTTTCCTGTCTAAAAAGATGACGAAAACGTTCGACCGATAATCGAGCTTCAAAAGCTAAACTGGTAAGAGAGAAATCGTCAAGCTCTACATTGGAAATGCTTTTTTGAATACGCTCATCCAACTCGTCCTTTCCTCTCCTCGGAAAATCTTTATTTAGAATATCAAGAAGTTGTGTTCGTACTTTCGTATCGGACGTATTTAGAATGGACGTTATCTGATCCTTTCTTTTGTCAGTAAATATATCACCAACTTCAAATGCGGAGTGATTAGCCGCCAAACTTCTTTCGTAAAAAAGATGATTCCCTGTGGTCAATGGATCTAGAAAAAGTAATGTTAAATTACCTTCAACTCGTCGCATTTCGTGACTTACACCGGATGGAATAAAAACCGAGTTATATGTCTTCCAGTCGCCGTCGCGAGTGCGTAATTGAACACGGCCTTCATCGGGTAAACTAATCTGAATATAAAAATGACTGTGACGTCCTGTTAAAAATCCTTCACCTCGATATGTAGCAAAATCATTCCATATTAAAAATTGCTTCATATTCCTTGAATCTCAAAACCCGGAATATCCGGCGAGCTTAAATGAAGCTCCGAGCACCTCTGTGTTACGGCCGAGATGTTAGTAGAGCGATTTCTGATTACAAAGTGGAATCACTTAAAGGAAGCATAGAATATAAAACTCATCAATACGAAGCAAGTTCACCTTCTTCCTTTGATCCTACATTTTCGCTTCCGCTTTCCTCTTAATGGATCCACTCTCCAAATTTGCCCGATCTGTAATCAGCAAAAGCTTGGATGATTTGTTCTTCCGTATTCATCACAAAAGGGCCGTGTGCAAAGACCGGTTCTCGCAGCGGTTTGCCGGCGATCAAGAGCACTTTCAAATCCTGAATGGCATGCACTTGGATTTCGCTGTCGTATTCAACGGAAGGTTTCATCCAAAGGAGTTCCTGTTTCCCGGCGCGAACCTGATCGGCTCCAAAGATCCCGTTCCCTTCCAATACATATAAAAATCCATTGTAGTCCGGCTTTAGATCCTGTTTAGCAGTATGGCCGGCCTTTATCGTAATTTCGACCATGGTAACGTTTGCATAATTTTGAGTGTTCGATTTTACATCGCCGGAAGATCCTGAAATAACCCGGTATTGAACTCCATCTTCATTCCGTATCGGAGTATCACGATACAAAATATCCTGATATCGCGGCTCGCTCATTTTTTTATCAGCCGGTAAATTTACCCACAATTGCAGTAGATGAGCGAAGTGACCTTCTGGGGCTTCTTCCAAATGCAACAGACCCTTTCCTGCGCTCATCCATTGTGTATCACCTTTATTTAATGTTCCTTTGTTCCCTGCGTTGTCCCTATGATCCATTACACCATCAATCATATAAGATACGGTTTCAATACCACGATGGGGATGAAAATCAAATGCTCCTTTTCGCATGTTGTCCTCTGCCATCAAAAGGAACGGATCAAAACGTTCCCAATCACCAGGCGGCAAAATGATACCGGCTTTATGTATTGGCGAATCAACGCGGGGTATGAGGTTCCATTTTTCTTCTATTTCTCTTTGTATGACGTTATGCGTTTTCATGGCCTCAGGTTATCGTTAAAAATGAAATCCGTAAATCTAATTTTAGAGAAAACAATACCATTGTATAATAATACAAGGGACTCACTTTGGAAATTTTAAAAGAAGAAAATCATTGTTTACTTTTTGTAAAATTTATTTACCGCATTTTCTACCATTTTGTCTACTAATGATGGAAAGAATAAACGAAGAACATTCCCGAATTTTCCTTTCCACGTCATGATCTCTTCTCGTTTCTCTTTCTCAGCGGCTAAAATGATTCGTCTCGCACATTCGGACGTCGGCATAAGCATCTTTTGATCGTAGTGGTTCCCTTGACGAATGTCTGATTCTACTCCACCGGGACAAACAATGGTAACTCCAATATCCCTAGGCGCGAGTTCCATTCTTAACGAATCGAAAAAGCCGTGAAGAGCATGTTTACTTCCGGAGTAGACGGCACTTCCAGGAAATCCTGTTTTCCCTTGTAAGCTGGATACGATTACGATTCTTCCTCCCTTATTGAGGTAGGGGATTGCGTAATGTGTAAGAAGTAACGGCCCCAAGAAATTGATTTGAACAATTTTTTTTAGATCGGAAATTTCGAGAGTTTCAAAATTTCCATGAACTTCAATGCCTGCATTCAGAATCAAAACATCCAAACCTCCGAAATTTTCTTTCACGTCTTCCATCGTTCTCTTGCAGTCTTCTTCCCGCGAGACGTCACAAACACTTATCGTTGTCTCTGCTCCCTTTAGAAGACATTCCTCCTTTACAATCTCTAAGTCTTTGAGGGTTCGGGACGCAAGAATCAATTTTGTTCCTCTGTTAGCAAGCTGGATCGCTAACGAACGTCCGATTCCACGAGAAGAGCCTGTGATTAATACACTCTTTTTATTCCAATTCATACATTGATTCTAAACTTATTCAACGACATCGTCAATTCCCTGTGTGGTAATTGACTAAGATACCAAGCCTCCTACGATTGTCTTATGAATGGATTTGGAGAATTGCTAAAACACTGGAGAACCAAGAAATCGATCAGCCAGTTTGATCTAAGTTTAGAATCGGGGATCTCTTCTCGACATATTAGTTTTCTTGAAACCGGTCGATCGAATGCGGGTAAGGATTCTATCATGAGAATAGCCTGCGCCTTGAATCTTTCAGGAGAAGAGACGAATGGCTTGCTCATCGCTGCGGGATTACCTGCCTTACCGAATCGAATGGATTTTGATCTTCCTGAAAATAAAAGAATCCGTGAGAGTGTGGATCTTTTTTTATCTAGTGTATTACCTGCGCCTGCCATTGCGATGAACGCTCAAAGAGATATTTTAAGAATGAATGAGAGTGCAGAACTTCTTTTCGAAAGAATGTTACCTGGAAAATCTCGACCCGCAAATCTGATCCAATTACTCTTTCATGAAAACGGCATTCGTTCTTATTTGCGAAATTGGGAACAAGTGGCGGTGATATTGGCGCACAGGCTCCGAAGGGAAGCTCTTCTTGGTGAGGAAGATTTGAATTCAATTCTTAAAAATTTGGATCTTTCTCGTTATGAAAAAATACCAGTCATTGAAGAGAGCGAGGTCTCCTTGTGTATGGAAATGGAATTTGAAAACAAACATTTATCTTTTGTAAGTATGATCTCTACACCCGGCACGCCTTTGGACATTCGTTTGAAATTTCTTCGTATGGAAATGTTTCTACCTGCAAATTCCGTCACTCGAATCTTTTGTGAAAAGTTGTTATCAGAGAATATCGCTAGCAGGAAATAATAGGAGGATTGTATTATTTATCAAAAATGTCGGGATTAAAAGAGCTTTTATATCCTCTATCGAATTTCGAATTCTTAGAAGGCTCTAAAAAACTGGAAACAATTTTAATAGACTCTAATAGAAAAGTGAACATTAAAACCTTAGCTAAGTTTCCGATCAAAATGGTTGATATTCATTTTACAGATTCTTTAACGATTGCGCATAAAATTAGAGAGGAAGTTAGAAAAATTCATCCTAATTGCCAATTTGAATTTACTCGAAAGTGAATAGGTGAAGTGCCTCATCCGTGATTCTTGGTCTCTGGAATGATCTTCTTTCACCCGGATCACTTAGGTTCGATCAGTATGGTGACAGATGGACAAGGAAACAGAATCCCAACTTAGTTCGCATATAAAAGTCGCTATCAACGTAGGGGTTGTAGAAAAACGACGTCAAAGTATCCTCTCCATTGTTGAAGTCATTCAATGTTCCCCAAAGGTTCCCCACTGGCACGGTGTAACGAACTGAGTCCTATGAGCGATCAGCACAAATATGCAAGAGGGTCTGTAGTTTGGCTAGGTCCCGTACTGAAACCGAATACATTGGTCAAAAAAATTAGTAACCATGTATAAGTAGTTCCAAAACAAATCGCATCTAAGTGTTATCAACCAATTCCGCTCCAAAATTAGAATTTGGCCTTATAAAAGGGAAGCTGCATACGACTATTATGATTGACGTTGTATCTATATATGTTAAGAATTTTTCCCATGGCAGGTGCATATTTATTTCTTACATTTCGCACATTGCTAAATCCCAACCCGTTTCTCCGAAACGTCCGGGGAGCGGCGATTTTCACTGCTCCTGTAAGAAATAAATTTCTAAAGTATATTCCAACTTCTTCGTATTCTTCACCTAACCCAAAATCGCCGACTGCCAAGGATCGCTTTACTCAAAAATTTCCTCGCTTAAACATCGACAAATATACACGGATCAGTAAGAATCTATTATCTAATCCCTATTCTAAGAATTCTCCTGATTGTAAAATTTCTCTTAGCAAAGAAGTTTCCACGAGAGAGAATGTGATTTGCTGTCCTGAACGTAATTATTTAGAATCAAAGACTTCTTCTACTCCTTTAGAACATTTGAAATTACCGTTATGGGTTTTCTCTTATTTGCTCATTGAATCGATTGAGTTGATTCCGTTCATTAAGGAATTTGAATCTTTCATTTAGAAAGGCCCTTTGGTAAGAAGAAGTTAGGATGATTGCGGACTTGTAGGGAAGGGAAATGGGGAATAAACTTTTCCATGTCCTTGCGACTCCGTGCACGTTGCGGGCCTGCCATTGCAACATAGAGCAGGGCACGATATTGTTTTAGTCGCTTACGTGGAACCTCGGTTTGTTTGAGAATTTTCAATTCTGAAATCAGGAGAATCTTATGCCGCCTTATGAGAAAGAACCCTTTCCAGGATTGTTTACGATCGACTGCGATTATATTTTTCCCGGCGTGGCTTGCGCGTATCTAGTCGTCGAGGGAAACGAAGCCGCCTTTGTCGAAAACAATACCAATCACGCGGTTCCGATTCTTCTGGAAGAATTGGAAAAAGCAGGTCGCAAACCCGAGGACGTAAAATACATCATCGTCACTCACGTTCACCTCGATCACGCGGGTGGAACCGGGCTTCTTGCAAAACACTGTCCGAACGCGATCATTCTCGCGCACCCGAAAGCGGCGAAACATCTCATCTCACCCGAGAGGCTCATACAAAGTTCGATCCAAGTCTATGGAGAAGAGAATTTTCAAAAACTCTACGGAGAAATTCTTCCGGTTCCCGCGGATCGAGTGAAAAGTCCGGAAGACGGGGAAGAAATCCGGTGGGGTAGAAGAATATTCAAATTCTATTATACGCGCGGTCACGCAAATCATCATTTTTGCATATACGATTCTCTGAGTAACGGAATTTTCACCGGGGATTCTTTCGGACTTGGATATAGAGAATTCGCAGTGGGAAAAAGTCCTGTCTTGTATCCTTCCACGACTCCGACGGATTTCGATTCCGAAGAAGCGATGAATACGGTGGATACGATTCTTTCTACCGGAGCGGATAAGGCGTATCTCACTCACTTCGGAGTTTGGAAAGATCTGCCTGCCGGTGCGCGCCAGATGAAACAGGGACTTCACGCGATGCAAAACATTCTTTCCTCCGGCGAAAGATCCGGTCTCGAAGGGGAGCCCCTTTTAGAATTTTGCACGGGAAGAATTCGTTCTTATTTAGAAAGAGAAATTTCCACTCAAGGAATTGTTCTGGGAGAAAGGGAAGATATGCTTCTCGGGTTCGATTCTAAGATCAATGCCCAGGGTTTGGTATTTCAGATTGAGAGGAAAAAGCGAAAGAAGGTTTGAAAAAGAATTGTCTTTTAGAATGATTCTAAATAGAATCTACTTTTAGAATCATTCTAAATTAAATAGAAAGAGGAACTGGTATGAAAAAATCTACATTGGGGGCCCTGTTCTTGGTGCTCCTCGGAACCGTTTTGGTGTCCTGTGGTCCGTCTGAAAAGACGAAGAAGCTAATCGAAGATTCCAAAAAGATCTTTGGAACGATTCCGGAAAAAGTTCCGGGAGGAGAAGGCGATACTCCGGAGCTGGTCCAACTGGGAGAAAAGTTATACTTTGAAAAGAGGCTCTCTGCGAATGATACCCAGGCTTGTAATTCTTGTCACAACGTGGCGGGAAAGGGCGCGGGCGTGGACAATCTTCCCACTTCTCCAGGAGCGTTTGGGAAGAATGGGGACAGAAATTCTCCAACCGTTTTGAACGCAGGTTTTCACCTCGCTCAGTTTTGGGACGGAAGAGCGAAGGATTTGAAAGAACAAGCGAAAGGCCCGATCTTAAACCCTGTGGAAATGGCGATGCCGTCCGCGGCTGAGGTCGAAAAGAAAATCGGAGCGATTGCCGAATACCAAGACCTTTTCGTGAAAGCCTTTCCTAAGGATGAAAAGAAAATCACCTATGAAAATCTCGCCGGGGCGATCGCCGCTTTCGAGAGAACTCTCGTAACAAAAGACCGTTTTGACGATTTTCAGAAAGGAGATCACAAAGCCCTTTCTTCCGAAGAACAAGAAGGTCTGGAGAAGTTTTTAGCGACCGGTTGTACGGCTTGTCACGTCGGTCCTCTTTTCGGAGGAAATTCTTTCCGAAAACTGGGTCAGGTGAATCCGTACGAAAATACTACGGACAAAGGCCGTGTCGCTGTGACGAAGAATCCGGCCGATGCTTTTGTGTTTAAAGTTCCGTCTCTTAGAAATATCGCCATCACCGGTCCTTATTTTCATGATGGGAAAGTCGCTACTCTGGAAGAAGCCGTGAAAAAGATGGCTCATCTTCAGCTTGGAAAAGACCTTTCGGATTCCGATACAAAGTCGATTGTAACTTTCTTGAAGGCGTTGACCGATAAGAACCGGTCTAATTAACTGGACTTACAGAATTGAAACCTATTCAGCCGGCGGTTGCTAACGCGATTGGCCGGTCTTTTTTTGTCCTCAGGATTTTGCCGTCTTTTGGATGAATTTGTGGGAACTCCCCGTCTTTGACCTCGGGGATTTACCTGAAGAGGCGGGGCTTTTTTAGAGAAAAGTGTGAGTTCCTACTTTTTCAAAGTCCACGGAAGAATTGTGACTTCCAAGGAATGTGGGAACTCCCCCGAAAATCTGAGGTTCTACTCTTGAACCCGCCTTTCTAAAAGAATTCAGGAAGTTTTTTTCTTCAAACCGGACAAACCCTTTCCGGAAGTATCCGCGTTTTCCAAGAGTTCCCGCAAATCTTTCGGAAGAGGAAGGGACGCGAGAATCGGAACATTCGCTCCGCCCGTATTTCCGACCGGGACTCGATTGAAAAGAGATCCAAATCCTCCGACGGCAAGACGCAAGAGTTGTCCGAAAAATTCTTTTCCGTTTCCGGTTCGAACCGCAAAGACCAGCATTCTAAAATGAATCCCAGTGTGCGAAATCGGATGGTATTGACCGATCAAATGTGCCCTTTCTAAAAACTTCCAGGCATCTTTCCAATCTCCCGTTTCCAACTTTGATCGATAAGATGCAAGTTCTTGCATGTAGGCGGTTTTGAAATCTTTCGGCATTCTAAAATTCATCTTGTTGCTCTGACTGATTTTATTTGTTTTGTGCGACTGAATAAAAATCGTTTGAAAGAAGTATATTACAAAATAGGAATCATCTCTGCAAAAACCGTTTTCCAAAAACCGGGATATTGGCTTTGTTCTTGGATTTTTTGCCATTCTTCTTCCGTATAAACGAATAAGTTCCATTCGACGGGGAGTCGTAGAAGTTCCGGAAAGAGTTCCTGTCTTTTTAAAAAAGGAAGATCCGTTTTTGCAATCACGATCAGATCGACGTCGCTATAGGCGTGCTGCGAATTTCTTGCGACGCTTCCGAATAGAAACGTCTTGATTACTTTTTCCCGAAGGGCAGATTGAATATTTTGGATCAGTTCTTCTCGACTCATTCCGCCGAGAGGATTTCTTTTTGGAAAAACGATCACGCTCATCTGAGTTTTTCTTTTACGATGCGAATCAATGTTTCCGCAAATGAGAAGGCGCTTTTTCTCCCACTTGCTGGCAGACAAAACAAGTTTGCGCAAAAAAACCCGATTGTAAAGAAGCTTCCGCCCATTCCAAATCTCTTTCGGCTTGGGCGAGCCAGTCTTTCCATCTCGGGTTTTGCATGGTTGTCTATCTTTCAGAAAGAGGAGTGTATTTTCTTCCCATCTCTCCGGTATAGATTTGTTTCGGACGAGCTTTGCTGTAGTTTCCGGAAACACGTTGTTCTCTCCAGTGGGCCAGCCATCCCGGGAGTTTTCCGATTACCTGCATAGCAGTGAAGAGTTCTTTCGGAATTCCTATCGAGTTGAAAATCACCGCGCTATAGAACTCAAGATTCGGATACAGGTTTTGATTTATGTAATATTCATCATTTTGCATGTATTCGTCGATCTTGAGGGCCACTTCCGCAATCGGATTGAGAGGATGTTTTTTATAAAATTCGTGAAACAGTTTTCCGGCGATGATCGCTCTTCTGCTTTTTGCGGCGTAGGCCTTGTGACCAAAACCGTTTGAAAAAAGTCTTTCCGAATCTCCTTTGAACTTTTCGAAATATTCAGCGACCGTCTTTCTGGATTTGATGAGGTCTTCGATCAGACCGACCGCGGCCACTTGACGACCGCCTTCTCTGGAACCCCAGAGCGCGTTGATCGCTGAAGAGATCGAAGCAAAAAGATTAGCCTGAGTCGAACCGATCACTTGAACGGTCGTATTGGAAACGTTCTGTTCGTGATCGGCATAAAGAATCCAAAGTTGATTGAGAATTCGATCCACGTCTTCGCTCGGAACGTGATCCTTGGAAGGAATCGAAAACAACATATAAAGAAAGTTCGTACAATACGGATGTTTGTCCAAAGGATAAACGAAAGGTTGACCCACGATTTTTTTGTAACTGAAGGCAGCGATCGTTCGGATCTTTGCGAGAAGTCTTGCGGAATGATCGATTCCTTTGTCGAGAGATTCTTCGTATTCTTCTGGATAATAACTGGAAAGAGAAGTAACCATCACGGAAAGAACCGCGAGCGGATGCCCTTTACCGGGAAAGCCGTCGAAGAGATTGATCATGTCTTCGTGAATCAAAGAGTGTTTGGAAAGTTTTAAGCTGAAGTCCTTGAGTTGCTGCTCGGTAGGAAGTTTTCCGTAGATCAAAAGATAACTCGTTTCCACAAAGGTGGAGTGTTGAACGAGATCCGCGACGTCGTAACCTCTGTAGTGAAGATCACCGGAATCCGGATCTCTTCTAGAAATACGACTCACTGCATAAGCGGTATTAAAAAAACCGGGATCGTAAGAAATGAGTCCGGTTTTTTGATGGAGTTCACGAATATCGATTCCTTTTTTTCCATCCGTTCCGGCGATCAATGGCAACTGGTAGGATTTCTCCCCAACTTTGATTTCAACGAATTCACTCATACCGATAGGGAACCTCAGAGAATGGTATGCGTCAATTCTTCTAATTTCGGGAACGTTGATTTTTCCCGTTTCTTCTGGACAAAACTTAGGGGTCGGCTTTCCTTCTCGCATTTCCTATGCACCCGATTTTAGCTCCGGATTTATTCTGGCTCGGCCTCCAATTTTTGATCCAACTCGGCCCGGGTTATTGTATTCTTCTTTTTTTCGTCGAGTTAGCCAAACACAAGCGAGGAGAAGAATTTACAGGGATGTTTTTCTTGGCTCTTCTCATGGCCTCCGTGGAATCTCGGATCGGCTTTGTTTCGATCCCCGGAACGGGGGCTTATCCTTTTCTCTGGATCTTCTTTTTTTCCTCTCTTCTCGCGATGGGCCCGGCGCTTCTTCTCGTGAGCGGGAGAATGTTGCAATTTGTCCTGGAAAAAAAGATCCCCCTAAAGAGACATTTTTTTCCTGCCTATCTCGCGATTCTCTGTGAGTTGATCTTTTTTCTTTCACCCGTGGGTTCGAGGTCGGAACTCATCCAGGATGCGTTTGTAAATCGCGGAAAAAGTCCGATTTCCCTTTTGATCGGAATCGGATATCTTCACCTAACATTCTATTGTTTTTATTCCGTTTATCTTTTTTGGAAATCGTTTCGGGAGATCGACTTTCATCTTTCCAGGCTCGCGTCTTGGATTCTTTTGATCACGATTTCCGCGGTACAACTTTCGGGAATCGGATTCTATTTGGATTTTCCGAATCTTTTCGTCCTTGCTTCGATCTTAATGACTTTTGGAAACGGACTCGTCTTTGTGTTCACGGCGCGATATCCGAACTTCTTCAATTCTCTAAAGTTAGAATTACAACAGAAGAGATACGAGAAAACGCAGCTCGGTGGACTCAACTTGGATGCGATTCGAACCCGTCTGAACGAACTCATGGAAGAGGAAAGAATCTATCGGGACGAAGAACTTCGAATGCAAGACCTCGCGGAAAAACTTCTTATAACACCGCATCAGCTTTCCAGGATTCTTAACGAGTTGTATGAAAAGAATTTCAACGAGTTCGTCAATGGATATCGAGTGAAAGAAGCCAAAAAGATTCTTTTGGAAGAACCCGAGAAGACGATCCTTTCGATCGGGTTTGAGGTCGGTTTCAATACAAAGTCTACGTTCAACGCGCAATTCTTAAAAATCGCTGGAATGACTCCCGCGGAGTGGAGAAAAAAAATCTAAAAATCGGTAGTAAATCATAAGATCGGACGATTACTCCTGTAACATGCGTTACAATCTCCAAACCGAACCGGCGTCCAAGAGTTCGAGAGGAGAGGAAGAATGTCTCGTGAGTATTATACATCTGCGGATCTAAACGATTTTAAGAATGTGCAAAAACTTGCATACGATGCGGTGGAGTGGGTCCGCGAACGTCTCGTAGAAGGGATGACCGAAAAAACAGCCGCTTCTCTCATCGATTCTTATATCTACGAAAGGGGCGGAAAGAATTTCTTTCATTACGGATTTGCGTGGTTCGGAGACAGGACCTGCTTTCGAGGATTTAGAAGACCTCTCACTTGGAAACGAATCGGAGGAGACGGACTTCTTCCTCACTTTGGATTTCAGTTTCAACCTTCCAATCGAAAGTTAAAAGAGGGAATGGCGGTGATCTTAGACGTTGCGCCTAACGTGAAAGGTGTGACCGCCGACGTGGGATATTCTTTTGCATTTGGAAAAAACGCGGAAGTAGAACAGGGACGCAAGGATCTCAAAGAATTTAGAACTCTTATCTTAGAATTGGTTCTCGCTGAAAAAAACATGGGCGAGATCTATCAAGCCTGCGACGATCTCATCCACGATCTCGGTTATTCCAACTGTCATACGATTTATCCCAACGGAGTTCTCGGTCATAAAGTAGGAAAGGTTCCGGCCTCGAGTTTTCCGGCGGGAAGACTTCTCGGTTTTCCACCTCAGACTTTTCTCTACTTGGTTCCACAAATTCTCAAAGGAATCTTCGCTCCTTCTTCCAACGCTTCTCCACTCTGGGGAGAATTTACAAAGTCTCGAGTGGACGCGGGGCTCTGGGCCGTCGAACCTCATATCGGAAAGATTCATTTTGGTTCGAGAGCGGAGGAAAGTTTCGGAGTGAAATGGGAAGAGATCTTAGTCGTAAGCGATTCCGATGCATTCTGGCTGGATGAAAATCTTCCTCACGTTCGTTTCTGGAAAGAAGAGGAAAAGAAAAAATTAAGGAAGGTTTCCTCTCTTCCTAAAACAAAAAAGCAATCGAAGCTCAGAATAGGGGCGGCTTAATACTTTTGTAAAACGGGGCCATCCACTTCTATTTCTCGGAAATGATTTTTGCCAATCGAAACGATAAAACAGAAAATTAGAATATTCTAAAATAACAAAGCGAACGGAAGAATTATGAACAAGATCGAAAAGCCGGATTATCCGGTTCGAAAGCCCAGGTTTCAATTTTCGGAAAACGTCCCGAAACACTGGTGTGGAGGGAACGCTTCCCTCACTCATGTTTTGAACGCGTGGACGATCCTTTTTCCGGAAGGAGAAAAATACTTTATACGGACGATTCAGAAATACATTCCCAAACTCAAAGAGGGAAAGGTGAAAAGAAACGCGATCGCCTTCGTGGGCCAGGAAGCTCAACACGCGGGAGAGCACAAAAAATTTTGGCAGAATCTCAAAGACCAAGGCTACCGCTTTGAAGGTTTTATGAATTTTGTTGTTTGGTTTGCCTTCGGTCTTCTGGAAAAACTTTTTTCCGAAAGAATGAATATGGCCGCCGTTGCGGGCTTGGAGCACTACACGTCTCTTGTCGCGGATCTGGGATTACGAAGCGGACTTCTCAAACCGGCTCATCCGGAAATGAGAAGACTTTTCGAATGGCACGCGGCCGAAGAATTGGAACACAAGTCGGCTGCCTTTGACGTCTTGAAAGAGGTCACTCAAAGTTATTGGATCCGAGTGATAGGAATGTGTATCGCGTCCGCCATATTTTTTACGTTTACGTTTATCGCGGTTTTGTTATTCCTCTGGCAGGATGGAATTCTTTTTCGAATTCAAACTCAGAAAGAATTGTTTCAACTTCTCTTTACAAAGGAGAAGGTTTTGCCTTTGACGATGCGAGCAGCGTTTCGATATTTTAGGTTTTCCTTTCATCCGGACGAAGAGGACAATCTCTACTTAGCGAAAGAAATTTTTTCATCACAAGAACACCAATACAGAGAAGCGATATGAGCAAATTGAAAGATAAAACGATTTTAATCACCGGAGCCAACGGAGGTTTCGGAAGAGAACTTACCAAACAACTTTTGGAAAAAGGGGCCAACTTGATTCTTACGGATCTCAAGGCTCCTCTCACGGACGCGGATTTTTATCTGCAGAGAAAGTGGATCGAAAACTATAAAAATGGTTCTCATCCTTCCTACGTTGGGAAAATTCTCGGAAGTTTTTCCGGAGACTTACAAACGCAAGAAGGTTGTAAGGACGTTTATCAAAATACGTTGAAAATTTCTCCGAAGGGAGTCGATGTGTTGATCAACAACGCGGGACTCGCTTTCAAAGGCGGGCTTCTGGACGTTCCCGATAAAAATTGGAATCTGATCCTGGATGTAAATCTGTACGCACCGATTCACCTGAGTCGTTTGTTCGTTCCTGCGATGTTGGAAAGAAAACAAGGACAGATCGTAAATCTTTCTTCGGTCGCGGGTCACGTCGCTGCGGGAGAACTGATCTACTATTCCATTTCTAAGTTTGGAATTCGTGCGATGGGAGAAGCGATGGACGCGGATCTTCGCAAGAAGGGAGTCGCGGTTACAAACGTATATCCGTTCTTTGCGGACACAGGAATTCTCAAGTCGCAACAATTCGGAAAACAACAAGACATTCCGATGGGAATCGTAGACAGTCCGATTGCGGTTGTCAAAGCGATCGTGAAAGGAATGGAAAAACGAAAACTTCACGTTTTCCCGGGTATAAAATCCAAGACGATCAGTTTTTTCAGTCGTATGACGCCGAATATCGTTCACAAAGTTACGAGTCTGAGCGATCGTTTCTAAGAATATTCCGTTTTTATTGTATAACTTCCCTTCTTGATTCTTCTGAAAGGAGGGAGGGAATAATTTTTTAAAAGCGCCGGACCTTTGTTATTCGAGGCCGGCGCCGTTGGAAGGAAAAGAATGATCGCAGTCGACCCGGAAAAACAAAACACATTCCAAAAAATGAAAGTAGATTCCTTGTTTCAAAGAACCTTTGTTCGAAACGGAAATCTAGATCTTTTTTTAAAATACAATACGACCGCTTTGGAAAGACCGGATCGGGACACGATTCTTTTTGTGCACGGATATCCTGACGAACATTCGACCTGGGATTCGCAGTTGCATTCTTTATCAAAAGAATTCAACGTGGGCGCCTTCGATTTGAGAGGGGCTGGTAATTCGAGCAAACCGGAAAGACAAAAGGACTACAACGCGCGCGTTGTCTTTCAGGACTTTGAAGCGGTGATTCGTTTTTTAGGAAATGGAAAACCCGTTCACCTCGTGGCGCATGACTGGGGCGCTCTTTTGTCCTGGGGTTTCGTAGGTGATTTAGAATATTCTAAACTGATTCTTTCTTACACTGCAATGGGCGGACCACATCCGATTCTCGCGAGAAATCTGATGTTTCGTTATTTCTTCAGCTTGAGTCCGAGAAAGATCTGGATTTCGCTCAAACAATCCTTGAAGTCTTGGTATATCCTATTCTTCCAGATTCCTTGGCTTCCGGGTTTTTTAATTTCCAAGTTTACGATGCTCGTCTGGACGTATCTTATGCACGAGGCTGAGATTCCGAAAGGAGATCCGATGCGGAACTTTACAAGAAACGAAATTCTTAAAAGCGCGATTTATCCGATCCACTTATACCGAGAACTCATTCGAGGAAAAAAATTTCCAACTCCGAAAAGGATTTCTGTTCCGGTCCGACTTCTCATTCCGATACGCGATATGGCGATCAGTCCCGAATGTTACGATTCTCACGAAAGAATCTGTGACTTCTTAGAAACGACTCGAGTCGATTCCAATCATTGGATTCAAAAGGAGAAGCCGGAATTTGTAAGTGAAACAATTCGAAACTTTGTAATTCGAAACTCCTCTCGAAAAAATCAGAATCGAAGATAAACCTGAAATTCTGACGTATGGCTTGAGAGATGCATTCTAACTTAAAATTTGAAACAGGGTAGATCGAAAAAAACATAGCCAGAGGGCTTACTCGGGTAATTTTAGTATTTTGATATACTAGATTTGAATTTTTTACCCGCCCCATGAAACATATAGAACTTAGAAATCAAACGATTTCAATCCGCTCAATTCTCTGCGTTTTTCTTTTTTGTTTTTTTGCACTTCCTTCTTTTGCGGAAACAAAATCAAAAGATAAAGATTTACAAGATATCGTTCCCTTTGCCCAAGCAAACGTGGAAACAAAAACGGAGCCGGTTCCCGCGCCCGTAGATCCAAAAAAAGTCGAAGCCGAAAGAAGAGTCGACCAGCGTAAGGGAACCTGGAGTTTTCAGTGGGGTTACAACCGCGATTATTATACGCAGAGTGATATCACCTTCAAGGGGCCCGGATACAATTTTACTCTCAAAGACGTAGTTGCGAAGGATAAACCCGAAAAACTCGATCCTTCGGTTTATCTCAATCCGAGTCTTTGGGAAATTCCTCAGTACAACTTCCGCCTAACGTATTATTTCGCTGATAAGTTTTTTATCGCCTTCGGTCAGGACCACATGAAATACGTGATGAGTCGAGGTCAGGCGTCGAACATCAACGGTTACATCGATCCTCTCGCGATTCAAAGGGCGCATCTTGGAACCGCTTCCGATATGGCCGTCTATCTCTACTTATTTCCGGACGCATACAAACGACTGGAAGGATATCACGACGGAGAGACGATCAGTGTGACTCCCGACTTTTTAAAATTCGAACACACAGACGGTTTAAACTTTCTTTATATGGACGTGGGAACGATTCAACCTCTTTGGGTTTCGACTAACGGAGAACACGCGTTTAGTTTTGTTTCTTCCGTGGGCGGCGGTCCTATCATCGCCCGAAGCGACGTACGCTTATTTGGTGAAGGAAAGAATAATCATTTTCACGCCTCGGGTTACGGAGTTTCCGGTTACGTCGCTGGAAGAACCGATCTCTACAAATCCTTCTTTTTTGAATTCGGCGCGAAGGGAGGTTATATTGATCTTCCTAATATTTTTACGACCGGACGTTCGAAAGATCGAGCGAGTCAGAATTTCGGATTTTTGGAGATTATAGTTTTCGGCGGAGTGAATTTCTAATCCGTCTAATCTAAGAATGTTTCCTTCCAAACTCGTATTCTTTTTTACTCTGTGTATCGTCACGATTTGTTTTGCGATCTTACACGGAGAAAAGAAGAATCCGGACAACGCCGAACTTCAGAATTATTTCCAACTCAATCATAAAATTTCCATCGGCCCGAAGGATTCTTTTCCTCTCTACAAAGAAGTCTATCGTTGGCTCGGAACTCCTTACAAAGATTACGGAACCGACGAATCCGGGATCGATTGTTCCAGTTTTACGAGTAAGATTTTATCAAAAGTTTACGGCTCGAATCTGAGCGGGCCGAGTTATACGATGGTTCCTCGAACCACTTCCATTTCAAAAGAAGAATTGAAGGAAGGAGATTTGATTTTCTTTACGATCTCGGGAAACAAAGTGAGTCACGTAGGAATCTATCTCAAAGATCAAAAGTTTGTTCACGCTTCTACAAAACGAGGTGTGACGATCAATTCCTTAGAAGAAGAATATTATAAAAAGTATTATACTTCTTCCGGAAGACTTTGACCGCGTAAGTAAGATCCGATCTGCGATCTACTCCCTTTGTGTGTTTGCATAAGCTTGCTCGCAAGTTTCGTGGGTAAGCGGAAATAAGAATGGTTCGAGGATGGGGTTTTGTTGGAGTTCCTACAAAATGGAATTGTACTTGCAAGAATTATAATTCTGTGATAGAGGAAAGTTTCCCAATTTTTTCCCGCCACCTCACCCCTCCACTCAAAATCAGGGCGGGGCGCGCGAGTTTTACAAAAAAATCGTCGTAGTTTCGACAATTTATCTTGAGATTCAAGTACTTTGAGGGTAAGGATATTCGATGAGAGTGGGGCGGGAGAATCGATTTAGACCTAAGGAAAATTTTGTTCAAATTCTGAAAAAATAAAATTCTTTCGATATTTTATTTCAAAGGGACTTCAGTCCGATTTCAAATCTTTTTCAATAAAGCAATTGCCGTAATAAAAAAGAATAGAATATTTTTATAATATAGAGTCGAGTCTTTCAGAAAAAACTTTATTAAAATTCGAAACCTGCTTTCCCGAAATTCTTTTTATCAAGCCGAGTATTTCGTAATAAATTTTTGTATTAGTTCGGTTACAACTTTCGGTTGTTCTCTGTGAACCCAATGATTGGAATCCAATTTATGAATTTCTAATTTTTCGACGTAATCCTTTGAATTCTCATAAACCTCCGGAAGAACTATAAAGTCCTTATTCGGAACGATCAATTGTACGGGAACTCGAATGTTCGAAGGCGCGGAAATCACGGTCTTACCGAATAACAATTCACGGAAGAGATTGATCGGAGCCATCGTAGCGCTGTAGATATCGTTTCTACTCATCTGTCTTAGGTGATCTTTCTTCGGAACTCCCCCTAAATCCATGACCAGTTTATAGATGGGTTCTCCGAAATTCTGCCAGAGAAACTCCGGCAGCATGGGAATCTGATAAAACCAAATATACCAGGAACGTACACCTTGATCAAAAACTTTCTTCCAGTTTTCAAGTTTCAGGCTGAAGATGTCGTCGATCATTCTTTTTCCCGCGAGCCAAGGGTGAGGACCGGAAATCGCAGTAAAGGATCTGATATAACCTGAATATTCAGGATCGCTAATGAGTAACCAACCCAAGGCGGCTCCCCAATCATGACCGACAAGATGAACTTTTTTATCCTTGGAAAGAAATCGGATCGCTTCTAAAAGATCCGGAAGTATGACCGCATAGTTGTATTCGGATTGTTCCAAGGGTTTTGAGGATCTTCCAAAACCTCTTAGATCGATCGCGCCCAAACGATACGAACTTTCCAAAGCCTCGATTTGCAAATCCCAGGTTTTGTGAGTATCCGGATAACCGTGCACAAAAAGAATCACATCCTTGGATTCGGTTTCAGAATAAGTAAGAAACAATTTTACTTTTTGATTTTCGAGGTAAGTGTATTTCAAAAGTCCATCTCCAAGGTTACGAACCGAATCGTAATAAAAAGGCCAGGCTATCATCTCCCTATGCTGCAAATTTTCCAGTCTTTTTAGAGATTTTTAATTTTTGTTCTGGTTGGATTTTCGAGAGGAGATTCTATCTTGGCCTCATGTCAGAGAATGGATCCGAGGAAGCAAAGTCGCTTAACGATTCCGGAAATCCGATGGTGATGTTTCGAAACCGTCTCTCAAGAATGTCCAAACATTGGAAGAAATGGGCTCGGAAACGAGGTCTCCAGTGTTTTCGAATCTACGACAGGGACATCCCCCAAGTTCCAGTAAGCGTCGATCTTTACGGACCTTATTGTCAAATCTCCGCATATAAAAACAGTTATGAAATTTCAGACGAGGAAAGAGAAAGCGAAAACCAAGAAATCGGTAAGATCGTATCCGAAATTCTAAATCTAAATCCGGAACAAATTTTTTGGAAAAAAAGAGAACCCAAAAAAGGAACGTTACAATACGAGAAACAATCGGAACAATCCGAGTTATTGGAAGTGGAGGAGAACGGACTTCTCTTTTATGTAAATCTTTCCGATTATCTTGATACCGGTTTGTTTTTAGATCACAGAGTTACGCGTGATCTCGTTCGTAAAGAATCAAAAGATAAGAAATTTCTAAACTTGTTTTCCTATACCGGTTCCTTTACGGTTTATGCGGCTTCCGGCGGCGCCTCAAAAAGTCTTAGCATCGATCTTTCCAATACCTATCTCGCTTGGGCTGAAGAAAATTTAAGAGCCAACGGCTTTTCCATTTCAAAACATAGAATGCTTCGAGCGGACGTTATGGAGTGGTTGCAAACCGAACGAAAAGAGAACGATCGAGAAAAATACGATTTGATCGTAGTCGATCCTCCCACATTTTCCAATAGTAAGAAGATGATCGATATCTTCGATGTGCAAAGAGATCACGTTGAGATTTTAAACATTCTCTATCGGGACTTTGCGCTTCCAGGCGCGGTTCTTTACTTCTCAACAAATTTTAGAAAGTTTCAACTTTCGGAGAAATCAATCCTCTGGGATCAAATAGAAGATATTTCCAAAAAGACATTGCCTGATGATTTCAGAAACGAAAGAATTCATTTCTGCTGGAGAATGCAAAAATCAAGCTGAATCTTTTTAAGAATCGAGCGGCCTTTAGAAATTTGAATCGATTTTTTTAGAAGGAAAACAATCGATAAGGCAGCCTCGGCGGCGGAACTCCTTGTTTTCGTATTGAAAAGACGATTCAATTTCGAGTTTGAGAAGATTGGAATTCTCCTTAGACATCTACTGAGAACGAATCAAACGGATCGATTCTTGGATTGAAACAGATATCCTTGCACGAGAGGAAATCGCATCTCGGCAGCCAATCGAAGATCCTCAGGCGTTTCAATTCCTTCCAAGATACAAAGAATATTCGATTCTTTGGCAAAATCAAGAAAACCCCAGAGTAAATATTTATAGGATTCCTTTGTTCTGATCAGATTCAACCAATGTTTATCAAACTTAACAAATTTAGAATATTCTAAAAAGTCGAAACAGAAGAGATTTTCTTTTCCGCCAACGTCGTCCAGAGCCAAAGGTATTTCCGCTTCGTATAACATTTTCAAACAGAAACGTGTGTCCGCAATCAGAGTTGAATCGGTATTTTCTATAATTTCGCAGACAAGATGACTCTGGCTGCCAAGTAGATCGCGCCAGTGTTTTGCTTGCTTCTCACTTCTGCAAACATGCGGATCCAGATTCAGAAAAAGGCGTTTGTTCTCGGGACGATTTTGAATTTGGAAACGTTTTAGATTCTTTTCAAATTCGAAAAAAAGATCTTCTTGATGATGTAATTCTTTAAATACGAAGTCCGGTGAAACGTTTTTACCTTCTATGTTAAATCGAGCGAGGGCTTCGTAAGCGAATATGTTTCCGTTCTCGAGAGAAAGGATCGGTTGGTATTCGGTATGAAAATTTTCTTGTTCTAAGATTTCGATTAAAGCCTTCTGAAAAGTTTTCTTTTCTATCTTGGAGGATGGGGGCTTCGGAGGATCCGGATTATTGAAAGAGGAATTTTCGGATAGAAGGTCGTTTACGATATCACTCGCGACGGTTCGTTCGGGATTTAAGGAAAAAAGATTCTGAAATACTTTCCGATCCAGAATTGAAGTCGATTCGAATTCCAATAAATCGCTGTTAGGTGCTGATTTGAAAATTCCCTTCATACAAAACCTCATTTTCCCAGCCTAAGAAGGGTTCTAAAAAAGTCAACACAAATGAGAATGAAACTCAATATCATAAATTGTCTAAACCTCGTAAATTCGGCGATTCTTATCAAAATAGGCTTTTCGGATTGGAAGTTCGGCGTATGCGTTACTTCAGTTTGGCTCTTTTTCCAATTTACGCTTTCGGATTGGAAATAAATTCTTCCTAAGGTTCCCTATGAAATTTACTTCTAAGATTCTAAACTTCCCTCTTTTTATCGTAATCCTTCTATTCTTAGCGTCGTTTCCCGGTCTTCTTCGTTCGGAAGAATCCGGTCCTTCCGATCTTTCTTCAACGATCGGAAATCAGAATGAACGAAGAGCTCAAAAGCGTTTTTACGTTGGAGGATTCGGGATCAACGAGTTGTCTTGGCTTCAAGCGGGTTATAATCTGAGTGGACGATTCTCCATTTCCTTTTTAGCCCACCAAAGACATCGAGCGGATCATTTTGATTTGGATCGAACCGCGTATCACACCGGCGCCGTCGCATTTTCTTTACAGAATAAAGACTTCACTCAAAATCAATACACGATTGCTCTAGAATGGTTTCCGTTTACGATTCCATACTACTTTAGCATCGGAGTGGGTCAGGAGTTTTATTTTCAAAGAGATCGTAAAAGCGAATTTTGGGTTTACTCGGACGGAAGCGCCGAAGGCAGAACTTGGCAGTATTCGATTTCCAATAAAAGAGCCTTTGTTGCTCCGGGTGCGGGTCTACGTTATGTGTTCTCCTCTGGGATTTTCTTAAACGGAGGGTTTAACGTTCTAATGTTTACGAACAGTTCCGCGCATATTCAGAGGGAAGATCTCAGCTTTTACAATCAAAAGCCGGATCCGGCGACCTTGGAAAGAATCTGGAAGGACGGCAAGGAAAAAGAATTGGATCGTGCGAAAGGAATCGGAATTCAGCTTTTTTTATCAGCCGGTATTTCTTTTTAATAAATTTGTTAATTAGAAATTGACTACGAGTCTGTATCCGACTCCGGGTTCGGTCAAAAGTAATTCGGGATTGGATGAATCCGTTTCGATTTTTTTTCTAAGACTTGCGACGTGAACCCTCAGAGGACCCGATTCGTTTTTCGCCAAAGGCCCCCAAATATGACGGATGATTTGTTCCTGAGTCAGTACCTTACCGGCGTGTTGAATCAAAAGAGAGAGAAAGGAAAATTCGATCGGAGTCAGATGAACCGTCTCACCGGAAACTTGAACATTCCTTCCGGCTAAGTCTACGTATAAATTTCCGGAGATAAAAACGGGTGATCCGGCTTCTTGAGTCTTATTCCGAAGCGCGACTCGGATTCTTGCAAGAAGCTCTCCCATACTAAACGGTTTTGTAATATAGTCGTCCGCTCCCGTATCAAGAAGTGTGATTTTTTCCGGGTCCGAAGATAACACGGATAAGACGATGATCGGAGTTTCGCTCCAAGTTCTGATTTCTCTTAATGCATCGATTCCGTTTCCATCCGGAAATTGAAGATCCAAAAGAATGACATCGGGAGATTCTCCTGCGGCTTTTTGAATCGTTTCCTGAACAGTTCTCGATTCAATTACGTCGTAGTGGGAGGCGCTGAGACTGATCCGAATCATTTTTCGAATTCGGTCGTCGTCGTCCGCGACGAGAATCTTTGAGTTCATACTTTCAACCCGGTTTTACAGGAATATCGATACAAAATCTAGCGCCGCCTTCTTTTCTATTTTCTGCAATCAGAGTTCCTTGATGAGTTTCCACAATGGATCTGCTGATCGAAAGCCCGAGCCCGCTGCCGACGTGATTTCGATTTTTACTTCTGTAAAATTTTTCGAAAATCTTTTCAAGATCTTCTTCTGCGATTCCGGGTCCGTTATCTTCAACAATATATTTGATTCTTTCTTTTCCGCAAATCAATTCGATCGAGATGGGAGAACTTTCCGGAGAAATTTGTACGGCGTTGAATAGAATATTAAAAAGCGCTTGTTCCATAAGAGTAAAATCCATCCAAACAGGAATCGGATTTTCAGGAATACGAATCACACAACGACTGTTTTTAACGGTTTGTCTTAACCTCCTCACGACGACGTGAATCAGATCGGAAGGATCGTGCCAATCTTGTCTTAGTTTTAAAAACCCGGATTCGAAACGGCTCATGTCCAAAAGATTTCCCAATAACAAATTGAGAATCATACTGCTTTCATTGATTTCGTTTAACAATTCCTTGCGGGCTTCGGAGGAATTGTCTATTTCCGGTTCCAAAAGGGCGGTGACCGCGCCTCGTATTGCGGAAAGAGGAGTTTTTAACTCGTGAGAGAGAGAATTAAAAATGATCGTGTAAAGTCTTTCCGATTGATTTGCGAGATATCTTGTTCTTGTCTCTTCGGATAACAATTCTCTTTCAAGAGCGAGTGCGATCTGATTGCCCATAGTGAGTAAAAGATTTTCCTGATCGAGATTGAGTCTTTCCTTGAGGATGATTCCTAATACGCCGATGATTTTTCCAGGAGCTATCATTGGAAAGTAAGTGCCCTGAGACATGGAAAGAGTATCCGAATACTTGCCGGCGGTAATTTTATTTTTATAAACCCAGTTTGCGACCGCGGTTTCTTTTGCATCCGGGAAAAAATTTCCCGCTCTTGAAGAACTCGAATCGATCGTACCTTGATTCTCCAAAAGAATCGTCACTGCGGTTTGAAAAACCTTCTTAAGATATTCTGCGCCTATTTCGGAAATTTGACGAATCTCTCTTGCGTGTCCCAATTCTTTCGAAAGCTCGTATAACGTAGCCAATCGCAACTCTCGATTGACGAGAGCCTTCTCTTTTTGTCTCAATCTTGACGTTACGTTACCGATGGTGATTGAAATAAAAAGAAAGGAACCGAACATCAAGACGTCTTCTAACTTTTCGATATAGAACGTATATTTCGGCGGGATAAATAAAAAATCCCACAAGAGTCCGGAAAGAAGTCCCGCAAGAATCGTGGGACCTTTGGAAAAAAGGGATCCGATTCCCGAAACGAAAAATAAATATAAAAATGAGATGCTCCAATATCCCGTGACCGGTTCTAAAAAAAGACTGAGGCTCGTAGCTAAGAAAATCAAAGCAACCGATGCGACGTATTGTTTTCCTCCGGAAGAAGTTCTTAAAAATCGATTGAGAATCGATTCTTCTCCCGAAAACGAAGTGTGATCGTATGGAACCAAACACAATTCGAAGTTAGCCGTAATTCTTGCAAGTTTGGATGCGGGAGAATTCCATTTCTTCCACCAAGACATCGGCGGTTTTCCCAAGACTACTCGGGTGATATTTTTTTGTTCAGCAATTCTAAGGATCGCCTCCACCGGATCTTCGTCAGCGGAATATAAAATTTCGGAACCGAGTTCTCTTGCAAAGCTGAGATTTTTTTCCAGCTGGCTGACGGATTCTTTGGAAAGATTCTCCCTTGTTTGATTGTAGATGGAATACAATTCTCCGTTTCTTTCATAGGCTAGACGTTTCGCATAACGTAATAAAGAATAAGAATTCGGACTCGCGCTGATCGCAACAAGGATTCTCTCTCTAAATCTTGTCGAGTCCGGCGAAGTGTTTACGTGTCTTGCCGTATAATTGAGCGCGGTTTCACGTAAGAAGGAAAGATTCTCCTTTTTGAAAAAATGATCTCCGGCAAAATTCGCTTTTTCGGGAACGTAAACTTTTCCTTCCTGTAAACGTTTACGGAGATCGTCCGGTGATAAATCGATCAGAAGAATTTCATCGGCGATGTCTAAAACGGAATCTGGAATCGTTTCGCGAATTTTAACCGAGGTCGTTTTTTCCACAGCCTCCACTTGACTTTCCAAGTGTTGAACGTTGAGAGTCGTGAAAACGTTGATACTATGTTTTAAAATTTCGATTACGTCTTGGTATCTTTTGATATGTCTGCTTCCGGGAATATTCGTATGAGCAAACTCGTCCACTAAGACAACTTCGGGTTTTCTTTTGAGAATGGCGTCTATGTCCATCTCTTCGAATTGAATTCCTCTGTGTTCGATACTTTTGCGGGGAAGAATTTCGAGTCCTTCCAAAAGTTCTTCCGTTTCTTTTCTGCCGTGGGTTTCGATATAACCGACGACAACGTCCACTCCTTCTTTTTTGAGCGTACGAGCGGCGTTTAACATCGCGTAGGTTTTTCCGACCCCCGCAACCATTCCGAAAAAGATTTTTAGTTTTCCGGAAATGGATTTTTGTTCCTCGGCTTGAACCTTTCGAAGAAGTTCATCCGGGTCCAATCGGTCATTTTCTTTCCAATCGGTCATGGATCTAATTTTCCAAATTTAGAATCCAGATTCAAGTTCAATCTCAATACGTTGACTCGTTTCTCCCCTATAAATCCGAAGGAAGGATTTTCGATCGATTGTTCTACGAGTTTTTTCAGTTCTACGATTTGATCCGGACTCAGCCTTCTTGCGGTCGCAACCCTTTGTATTTGAAAAAAGGCCCCTGCGGGACTGATATGCGGATCGAGTCCGGAAGCCGATGCGAATAACAGATCAGGAGGAACGATCGTTTGATCCGGATGTTTTTTCAGAAGAAATTGTTTTCTCTCTTCTATTTTCGACTTTAGAGCTGAGTTTGTCGGACCCGCGTTAGACGCTCCCGAAGGAATCGTTCCGTAATCTACAGCGGAAGGTCTTTGCCAGAAATATTCATCTTTTGTAAACTTCTGAGCGATGAGCGCGGAGCCGATGATTCGTTCGTTCGCATAGATCAAACTTCCGTTTGCTTGAGAAGGAAAAAGACGTTCTGAAAAACCGGTCACTATGAGAGGATATATAACTCCGGTGATTATGGTTAGAAACAATAGGGTCCTGATGGCGGTTAACGTATTTTGTAACATTATACTTTCCTTAATTGAGTCCTAATAAAACTAAGATCCAGTCTATCGCCTTGATTCCGATAAAAGGAGTGGCGATTCCCCCTAAACCAAAGATCAGAAGATTTCGTTTGAGAATCGTGTTTGCGCCCAACGGTTTGTATGCGACTCCCTTGAGCGCGAGCGGAATCAACGCGGGGATTACAAGTGCGTTGAAAATTACGGCGCTCAAGACCGCGCTTTTTTGAGAGCTCAATTGCATGAGATTGAGGACGGAAAGAGGACCGCCTAACGCATCCGATGTCGCGTAGAACGTTCCAAACAAGGCCGGAAGAATGGCGAAGTATTTTGCAACGTCGTTTGCAATGCTGAAAGTGGTAAGGGCGCCTCTCGTCATCAGGAGTTGTTTCCCGATTTCAACGATTTCTATGAGCTTGCTCGGGTTGCTGTCAAGGTCGATCATGTTGCCGGCTTCTCTCGCAGTTTGAGTTCCTGTGTTCATCGCAACCCCGACGTCCGATTGTGCGAGAGCGGGTGCGTCGTTGGTTCCGTCTCCGATCATCGCGACGAGATAACCCTTAGCCTGTTGTTCTCTGATTCTTTTGAGTTTGGTTTCGGGAGTGGCTTCCGCGAGAAAGTCGTCGACGCCCGCTTCCGCCGCAATTGCCGCCGCGGTGAGTTGATTGTCTCCGGTGATCATCACGGTTCTAATTCCCATCTTTCGAAGACTCGCGAATCTTTCTTTCAATCCTCCTTTGACGATGTCCTTTAACTCGATCACGCCCAAGAGTTTGTTGTCTTCCGCTACAAGAATCGGAGTACTTCCTTTTTGAGAAATTCTTTGAATCGTATCTTCCATATCGGAAGGAATTTTTTGACTGAAGTTGTAGAGATAGGTTTTGATCGCATCCCCAGCGCCTTTACGGATTCTTCTGATCACCTTGCCTTCTTTTTTTAGATCGACTCCGCTCATCTTTGTGGAGGCGCTAAATGGAATAAATTCGCCTTCCATCTCGGCGAGATTTCTTTCCCGGATTCCAAACTTCTCTTTTGCTAATACGACAATGGATCTTCCTTCGGGAGTTTCATCCGCCAAGGAAGATAGCTGTGCTACGTCGGCGAGATATTTTTCCTGAACGCCGACTGCGGGGAAGAATGCTCTTGCTTCTCTGTTGCCTAACGTGATCGTTCCCGTTTTATCCAAAAGAAGAATGTCTATGTCGCCCGCGGCTTCGATCGCCTTTCCGCTTTTAGAGATTACGTTAAACCGAATGAGACGTTCCATTCCCGAGATACCGATCGCAGAAAGTAAACCGGCGATCGTAGTCGGAATCAAACAAACAAGAAGAGAGATCAAAACCGGAATCGAAAGTTCAGCTTTTTGTCCGCCTTCTTTAGCGACGAATTCCGCGAGAAAGGGGAGACTGATAACGGCGATCAAAAATACGAAGGATAAACCGGAAAGAAGCATCGTAAGTGCGATCTCGTTCGGCGTCTTTTGACGTTTTGCTCCTTCGACTAAGGCAATCATCTTGTCTAAAAAAGTATTTCCTTGTTCAGCCGTGATCGCGATTAGGATCTTGTCGCTTAACACTCTGGTGCCGCCGGTGACCGCGCTTCTATCTCCGCCGCTTTCTCTCACAACCGGAGCCGATTCTCCAGTGATCGCAGACTCGTCTACGCTTGCGATTCCTTCGATGATTTCTCCGTCTCCCGGTATCAAGTCGCCTGGTTCGCATAACACGCGCTCGCCGAGCTTGAGGGAAGTTCCCGGAACGAGTACGATTTTTCCGTCCACGATTTTTTTTGCGACGATGTTTGTTCTCGTTTTTTTAAGGCTATCGGTTCTGGCTTTCCCTCGGCCTTCGGCAATGGCTTCCGCGAAGTTTGCAAAAAGAACCGTGAACCATAACCAGAGTCCGATCTGAAGATTAAAGGAAGAATAAATTCCTCCGCTCAGGTCTTTGATAAAGATCCAGGTTGTGAACAATGCGCCTAAGAATACGATAAACATCACAGGATTCTTAGCCTGAGAACGAAAACTCATCTTCTTAAAAGAGTTGATAAACGCTTCTTTTAAAACTCCGGATTCGAAAAAAACTTTGGATTTGCGACTCATCCGATTCTCCTTAAAAAGTTCTGCCTTGTAACATTAGAAAATGCTCAAGTATGGGGCCGATCGTAAGAGCCGGAAAAAAGGTGAGCGCCCCGACGATGATGATAACCGATAAAAGAAGAATGTAAAAAGTTCCTCCTTCCGTCGAAAAAGAACCCTCTGATACGATCTCGGATCTTCTTTTTATAGCCGCGCTTCCTGCGATCGCAAGAACCGGGAGTATGACTCCGAACCTTCCGATTAACATCGCGATTCCCAAAATAGAATTGTAAAACGGAGTATCGACGCCTAACCCTGCAAAGGCGCTTCCGTTGTTTCCGGCTCCCGAAGAGAACGCATAGAGAATTTCAGAAAGACCATGAGGGCCTCGATTTGATAACGAAGACAATCCTTGCGGCAGACTGACAGCGATCGCTGTAAAAAGAAGTATGACGGTGGACGGTAAAAGAATACCAAGCAGAGCCATCTGGATTTCTTTTTTTTCGATCTTTTTTCCCAAATACTCCGGGCTTCTTCCCACCATGATCCCGCTCAGAAATACCGTAAGAATTATAAAAAGAACCATTCCATACATCCCCGCGCCGACTCCTCCGAAGATCACCTCTCCTAATTGAATATTCAACATTCCTACCAAGCCTCCGATCGGAGAAAAACTGTCGTGCATGGAGTTGACTGATCCGTTAGACGCCACCGTAGTAGACACTTCCCAGATCGCGCTGTTTAAGATTCCGAATCGAGTTTCCTTTCCTTCCCAAAAACCGTAAGTTCCGGAAAGAGGATTCAAGGAGGATTCCGCGGTCCACACGGTAAGGACTCCGAAACAAAAGACGGTGAACATCACTCCGAAGACGACCCATGCGTGTCTAACGTTGCCTATGATTCTTCCGTACAAAAACACACAAGCCCCCGGAAGTAAAAGGATCGAAATCATCTGGAAGAAATTCGAAATCGGGGTCGGATTTTCAAAAGGATGAGCGCTATTGACCCCGAAAAAACCGCCTCCGTTTGTTCCGAGTTGTTTGATTGCAATCTGCGAAGCGGCCGGTCCCATAGGAATGATTTGTATGTTTCCTTCTAAGGTTGTCGCAACCGCTGAATCAGAGAAATTTTGAATCACTCCGGAACTTACCAAAATCAGAGCGAGAAGAAAGGAGAGCGGTAAAAGGACGTATAACGTTCCTCGAATCAAGTCCTTCCAAAAATTTCCGATGCCCGCGCTTGCATGGGAGGAGAGTCCTCGACTCAACGCCAAAAGAACGCAGAATCCAGTCGCGGCGCTTACAAAATTTTGAGTTGTAAGTCCTACGAATTGCGAAAAGTAACTTAAAGCCGCTTCGCCCGAGTAAGCCTGCCAGTTCGTATTCGTTGCAAAACTAACTGCGGTGTTAAAAGCTAAAAACGGATTTAATCCGGCCAAGCCTCCGGGATTCAAAGGAAGAATATTCTGAAAAATTAATATTGTAAACAGAACCAGAAAGCCGAGGAAATTAAATAGAAGAAGAGAAATCGCGTATTCCTTCCATTCCATATTCTTGTCGGAATCGATTCCGCAGATCCTATATATGATCGTTTCTATCTTGAGCTTCTTGGAAGAGGTGAAGACTTGATAGAGCCAGGCTCCGAGCAAAGGTGATAGAATGACGATTGAAAATAGAAAGATCGAAAGTTGAATCCATTCCGTGGCCATAAGCTCTCCTTAAAATTTTTCCGGTTTGAAGATTGAAAAAACGAGATAGACAAGACAAATTGCGCCCAAAGAAAGGGCAATGGTTGTTTCTAAATTCATAATATTGATTTTTCCTGATCAAAGTAGATCACGAATGAAGTCCGGAGTCAAGATCTGTGAGATTAAGGAGGAGAAAACGAGGTTAAGAAGTTGTTAAGTTTATAAAACTTCGACGGAAAGGAAAGTGATATCGTCTTGCGTCTTTTGTCCGGAAAGAAAGGTTTCCAAGTCGCTGAATATGGATCTTACGAGATCCGGAATCGATTTGGAGGATTCCTTGAGTATCGAATCGAGCAGACGCTCTTCTCCGAATTCTTCCTCGAAGGCGTTGAACTCTTCTACGATTCCGTCCGAAAAGAAAAACATTTTGTCGCCCTTTGAAATTTCTAAGAACTGAGATTGATATTTTACTTTCTCCGAAATTCCGATGATCGGACCGCTCCTGGAAAGTCGGGTAACGGTGCTTCCCGCGAGACAGAATTGATCGGGATGTCCCGCTGCGGAATAAGAAAGGGTTCCTTCGCCCGTATCCACGTCCGCGATGAGACAACTAAAAAAGGATTTGATCGCGCTGTATTTTGCGATGATTTCTTTATTCAGTTCCGAGATAACTTCTCCCGGAGGAAGATCCAAATACTTTAGGCTTTCATATTCGGATTTGATTAACATGGTGACTAACGCAGCCTGTACCCCGTGACCGGTTGCATCCGCGAGAAAAATTCTTATCTTACCCGGGGAAATTTCGGCGTAGTCGTAAATGTCTCCGCCGACCTCGTTCATAGGAATGTATTTCGTGAGTATATAAATTCCGCCTAACGTCGTTTCCGGCTTAGGAAGAATCCGGTCCTGAATTTTCTGTGCGTAGAGTAAGTCCTTTTGTATTAATTTAATCGTATTGTTGAGTTCGGAAGTTCTTTCTACCACCTTTTCTTCCAACTCTGCGTAGAGATTTGCGTTTTCGATCGAGATCGCGGCTTGTCCTGCTATGAGTTCCAAGGTCTGAATTCTGTTTTCGGTGAAGATCCCTTTTACGAGTTGATTCTCGAGATAAAGAACTCCTTTTAGGCCTCCCGCGTGAACTAACGGAATACAAATTACCGATTGAGGCCTTTTTTCTTTGATATATTGATCCGTAAAATCTTTGATCGAAGAAGAATCGAAACCGTTCGTGGAAATCATTTTTCCGGTTCTAAAAACATAGTTGAGATAAGAGACCGGATATTGAGTCTCTTCGAGTTCGGGAAGATTTTCGACGACGATCCCGTTTTCCCCACTTTGCCCGGCAAGATAGACCATTAGATTTTTATTGTGTAGGTGAAAGTAGATCGCTCGTGTAGCACCTGCGGTTTCCATCGCTATTTGGATGAGTTTTTTAAGGAGATTGTCCAGGACGATCTCTCCGGAAAGTAAATTATATGTTTTTAATATGATTTCTTGATCGAGGTCAGGTGTCTGATTTTGGATTTTTCTTCCGATTGCTTCCGGAGAAAGAGAAAGATCGAGTCTGCTTGAAAAACGATTTTCGAGATCCTCTACTTTTTTAGCAGCGCCCCACCGGGAATACAAATCGATTGCGTGTTGAATGTAATGATTTCCTAATGAAAAGTTTCCGTTTTTATAATGGAATTTCGCGGCGATTTCGCAGGAAAGCGCCTGAAAGGAGAGAAAACCGGATTCTTGAAAAAGTTTGATCGCTCTTTCGTAACCCGAAATTGTTTCTCCGACATTTCCTTTGTTTCTATCTCTTTCCGCTCGTAAGAGTTCCAAGTGCCCCATAAAATTTTCGGGACAATCTTTGCTCCAATTTTCAAAAAGTGCAAAGATCTGTTTTAACTTTTTATTAAAGCGAGTTCGATTGGAAAAAGAAAAGTCCTTATAGTTTTCTAAAATTGTAAGTCCGTAATAAAACCAAAACTCGGCATAAGGAATCAACCCGAACGCGTTTTGAATTAATTTCTCGCCTTCTTGTCCGGTCTCCAGGGCCTTTTTGAAGTTTCCGGAAAAGTAATATAATTTCGTGAGGTCGTGGTAGAAGTAAGCGAGCGCGGTAAAGTTCTTATCCGCTAAGATTCCCTTTTCAAATTCCTGACTGTGAAAATTTTCATCGTCAAGAGATTCGGGAGACTGAGTTTTTCCCGCAAGAGCCTTTATAAATTGATGAGAACTTTTTGCGATCGTAAACGCAAAGTTGTCTCTGGAAGCCGTAAAATATTGATCAGCGCTTACAATGTCGTTTAACAATTCTTCGATCGGGAACGAAGCAAATATTTTTTTCTGGGTTTTTGCCTGCATACTGAAGCCGGCGTAAAAGATATCCCCGTTTTGTAAGGCCCCATTGTGCACGTCGTCGAGAAGGCTGATGTCCAAGGTGATATGCCTTTTCCAGTGGCAGAGATAAGCCGAATAAACATACTGGACCTTCCATTTTACCAAATCAAAAGGGATTTTGTCGTTTAAGTCCATTGCGAGCTTCGAATATCGAATCGCTTGATCCAAATCCTTGAGAGCCTGATTTACGATCATTCCGTAACCGCTGTAGGCGATAGGACTACTTCTGGAAACTCCCTTTGTCAAAGAAGTATTAAACATTTTTAATACGATCAAAGCGAAAAGGTTTTGGTTATAAGTAAACGCAGACGGTCCTAAATCCGCAAAAAGATCGATCAAGGCCTGATATTCGGGTTCTCCGTTTTCGGGAACGTTTACGAGTTCGATATCGGTTTTACCTTTGGATAGGATCATGGAAAGAATGAGTTCCTTAAATAGAACCATCGTTACCCGAAGCGGAGACGACGGAATATTGATCTTAAAGCGTTTCATCGCTCGAAGTCCTGCGAGGACTGCATTCTCCACCTTGTTCATTTTGGAATAAAGTCTTACTTGAATCGCGTCGGCCCGGATGTATTGAAGATCCGGAAGATTCAAATTTTCTAATGATTCTAAAAGTTGCATCGTCCTTTCGTAGTTATTCAAAAGGTATTCCGTTTCTGCCGTTTCCAGGATCACGTTCGAATACAGCTCTAAATCGTTGATCATCGCTTCTTGATCCAACGATTCCAAGGCCGAATTTAGATATTGGAGAGAACTTTCGTAAGAGCCGGAACTTTTTGCTTGTAAGCCGGCTTTGTAATTCAAAAGAGTGAGTTTTTTTCTTAGAACGTCTTCTTCTATGATTTCTTGCGATTGATTGAGGTGATTCGTAATTTGAAAGAGCACCCGATTTTTAGGATTGGGTCCGTGTAGATTTAGAAGCGCGATTCCCACTTTTTTGTGAAATTCTTTTCGTTTCGGTTCTTCCAAGAGACTGTATGCTGCCTGTTGAACCCGGTCGTGAGAAAAACCAAACGCCTGTTCTGCGGAGATGTTTTCCTCAAAAAGAGAATGATCCTGGTCGTGAGAAGGAGCTAAAAGTCCTTCTCTTACGGCTTCCCAGAGAATTTGATTGAGTTTTCCAGTATCAAAGAAATGTAATTTAGAAATGAACCCTGAAGTAAACCTTTCTCCAAGACACGAACAGACTCCGAGAAGTTCCTGAACTCCCGGTGAAAGGTCTCTGATTCTCTGGCATAAAAGATCGATCACGTTATCCGCAACCGGAAGCTGAAGGGCTTTTTGGGTGTCCCACTTCCAGAGTTTTGTTTCAAATTGATACGAAATCGAGTTTGTCTTTTCGGAAGCTCGGAGTAATTGAACGATAGCGAACGGATTTCCCAGAGTTTTTTTGTGTAGAATAGAAGATACGATTTGAATCTCGTCGGCCGGACCCGGAGCCAAATCCTGCAAAAGACGATGGATACTTTCCTCGTTCAATGGATTGACCGTGATAAGACTCTTCTGAACCTTATTACTTTCTATAGATTCTAAGATCTTAGAAAACGCGTTATTTCTTTCGGTGGCTTCGGGACGATACGAAAGAATACATAAGAAATTCTTAATTTTCGAATAGATCAAAAAGGTTTCGATAAGTTTTAAACTCGCGGGATCCGCCCACTGAAGATCGTCCATATAAAGAACGAGGGGCCGACTCATTTCGGAAATAGCCCGGATAAAGTTTCGAAGCGTAAAGTAGAATCGGTTTCTATTTTCATCCGGAGGTAATTCCGCCAATTCCGGTTGAGGACCGATGATAAATTCCAATTCCGGAATTTGATTTAAGAGAATTTTTCCGTTGGCCCCGGTGTATTGTTGAATTAATTTTTTAAACTCTTTGATATCCTTTTCCGGTTTGGATAAAAAGATGGAAACGAGATCTCGAAGAGAATGAATCAATCCTCCAAAGGGAACCGATGTTTCATACTGATCGAATTTCCCCTGAACTACGATTCCGCCTCTTTCCGAGATACTTTTCAGAAAGGATTTCGCCAACGCGGACTTTCCGGAACCGGAATCTCCGGTGATCAAAACCAATCCGGTTTCTCCGCGGAAAACTCGATCCAATGAAGATTCTAAAACTGCCTTTTCTCGATCCCTTCCATACAACGCCGAGGGGTCGAAACTTAATTCCGGAACGTCCCTAGTTCCCGGAATAAAAACCGACTCGTTGTTTTTATCCTCATATTCTTTCTGAGAAAGTTCTAAATCGTAGATCAATCCATTGATAGACGCATAACGTTGTTCAGGATCTTTTTCTAAAAGTTTTGCAATGATAAGCGAAATGGAGACTGGAAGGTCGTCTCGAAGAGTGTGAACTAAAACGGGTCTTCGAGCGAGATGAGCGTGGAGAATTTCATTTCTATCTTTGGAAACAAACGGCAACATTCCGGTGATCATCTGGTAGAATATGATTCCCAGAGAATAAAAATCGGTACGAAGATCCAATACGCGTGAAAGTCTTCCCGTCAACTCAGGAGGAAGATAAGAAAGGATTTCCACGGATAAGTCGGGAGTAATGGAGGGTGACGTGTCTTTACCGGAAAATGTTGAAGATGAAAAATCGGTGATTCTTGCAACTCCGGTTTCGGGTTGAACCCAGATGTTCCCCGGACGCAGGGCTTGGTGCAAAATTCTCTTATCATGAATTTCTTTGAGAGCTAAGGAAATACTCATGGCAAGCTCAAAGAATTTCTCTACAGAATTAACACCATTTGGAAACATTCTGGAGAGTGGGACGGATCCGTTGTCTTCGATGACAAGGACCGGAAGATCTTCGTGTCGGATTAATTCCAGGGAGTTCTGGATTCTCGGACCTTTAGCAAAACTAGAAATTCTAAAATCGTGATGGATCTTCTGAATATCTTTGCGCGAAGGATTTTTTTGACGAAGGATTTTGAGAAGAACGTGCTTCCCCGATCTTTGATCCAGAGATCTGTATATCAGAAACTGATGATCAATGGAAAAGGATTCGAAGGTTTCAAAGCCGGGGAGTTCCATCCTGGAAGAACTGTGATATTCTCCCTAGGATTAAAATCAAAAAGAAAAAAATTGATTTTAGAAAATCAGAGGAAACATTTCGCCGCTTCGATTCCGCTCACAACGGTGCTTTCCACACAACCTGCGTTTAAGACCGGATTTTGTATCCAATCTCCCGTGATGACAAGATTAGAATAACCGTTCATTCCTGCGGGAAGTCTGTATTTTGTGGATCCTTTCGCCGATAACACATATCTTTCCGTGGGCTGAATGTTTAAACGGACAAACTGGCCTTCGATTCTCGTAACTCCGCTCTTTTCCTGCTTATCCAGAAGAAGATTCCAATTGAATCCGGATCTTGCTCCTTGAACGCTCGAGGAAGGCCAAAGAGCGCTAACGTCTTGGTTTAGGAAACTTGCAACTCTTTCTCTTAACTTTTTCATCTCAGCCTCGATGTCAGGGTTGGCAAGAGGATTGCTCGGCGCCGTTCCCGGAGGGGACGGTCCGCAAAAATACGCGATGTGATTCGGAGTCATGGAGTCCGGCCAAGATTCTCGATTGATGAGATGGCTCATGTCGCACCAAGTATCGAAAGGCTCTACAAAAGAACCCAATATCGGAGGTTCGTTCTTCCAATACTTCCATCCCAAACCGGCAGTGTCCGGAAACATCCAGAGTTGAAACGCATCGGTCAAACAAGTCTCGATCGTTTCCGTCATTTGTCTCCATTGCTGATTGGAGCTTAGAATTTGAGGACATAAGAATGGAATAGCCCCGATCGAAATTCCGAAGACGATTCGATCATAATCTTTTCCGTATTCTAAGACGATCTCTTCTCTATCTTTCCAGTCGGACCAATAATCCTCCAGATCTACATGCTCTTTCTTTAATATTTCTCCTTCTACGATTTGATCATAGAGAGGTTCCGAAGGCCAGCAACCAAGACCTTTGACGTCGATGAGAGGAGAATACTCTTCCGTTTTTAAAGTCACCTGTCTTCCGATTCTTATACTCTGGATATTTTCCTTTCCATCAGCAGATCCGGGGATGAGTTCTCGAACCCTATGAAAGAATTTGATCTTAACTCCTCTTTGTTTTAGAATTTCGTAAAGCGGAGTCATGATCGTATCTCCCATTCCCGCTTGCATTCTGTAAGCGACTGCGCCCTTGTATGTAAAGACCATACGAAGCGCGCCCTTGAGAGCGGTTCCCGCGGCGAAAGTGTATTGATTGACTCCTCCAAAAACGAGACCGTAGATCGCTTGAACGATTGCGGAATTGATCGTGAGTTCGCTCGCTCCGTGATGTCTCAACCATTCTCTATAGTCGTAGTCGTCGATACTTTCAAAGCCCTTTTCAAAAAGCCGATCCTCGATCATTCCTTTGATGTTAGTGAGGGAAAAATCGACCATGATCCAAAAACGTCTCGCGTCCGTGTTGGATTCTATTTGTTTTTCAACTTTCTTCCAGAGCGTCTTTGCAAAAAGGTCGACGATCTTTAGAAATCGATCTTTCGGAAAATCGGAACTGAGTTTGTTCAGAAGAGTTTTTAAAACGAAGAGAGTATTGCCGATCAGGTCGAGACCGATTGTTTCGACGGTTCCTTCGATCCATTCTAAGATTTGATTCCAGATTCCGCTTTGATTTTCATCCTCTTTTTCCGGGAAGATCGTATCCGCGTTGTCGTTGTAATATTTGTGCAGGTAGTTCAAGATGAGACCCGGATAGTTAGCCGGATCCGGAAGATCGAGACTGTCTCCGGGAATTTGATTGTTCATCGGAAATTCAATGGGCCAAGGAACGTAACCTTCGTTTACTTTTTCTTCCAAGACGAAGTAGTTCGCGGGTTTGAATGCTTCTTCCCAGGTCGCTAAGGGTTGAGTGAGAGATCTGCCGACTTCCTGATAACATTTCCGAATGAGTTGAAACGCGTTATCGTAAAAGCCAAACCAAATGTGAAGACCGTGTTCTTCGATCCGATTGTAGATTTGTTGATTTCTCCCGCTCGCGCCTTTTCCGCCGAGTCTCCAACCCATGTGATATAAAGTAAGATCGTATTTTTGTTCCCAATCAGGTTGAGAAGTGATTTCGTAGGCCGTAACCAACGAACTCAAACCTCCGCCTAAAATAACTACTTTTTCTTTTTTGCCCGCCATCTTTCTACCTAACTCATTTTAAAAATTTTTATATATTAATTTAAGAATATTCTTAAACCTTTATGTATTTTGGTGGATGATTTTCCCCGGAGAGAAATCAAAATCAAAATCGCACCAGATTCCGAATTGAACCGGAACCGAGTTTCCTTTGAGACCAAAATCCTGAACAAAAGGAAAATACGGATTATCCAGAAGATCTAAGACGTAATTGCCTTCCAAAAGTCCGCCTTTACGGAAATGAGTTACGTTGCTGCTCGCTTCTACGATTGCCTGGTAACACGCCAAAGTCGGATTAGCCGCGTCTCTGAATTGTTTTAAAAAGACCATTCCCAATTCGGGTGAGAATAGGAAATCCAGAAGATTGACTACGAGTCCCATTCCCGGGATTGCGATCTTTGAAGGATCTCCAAAAAGAATTTCCGCAAACTTGCTACCTATCTTTGAAAAATCGTCATAGGATTCTTTCGTTTTCGATCCGCCGGGAGGACAAGTAAGAGTGAACATTCTTTGAGAGATGGCTTGTCTATCTTTTCCACGAGGAGTGATCGCATCTACGGAAAAGTATTCGGGAGGAACTTGAAGAGAAGGCATTTGAAAATCGCCGTGAATTTTATGGAAGCCGTAGATTTCTCTTCCCGTTGCCATCGCGGTAGGAATGTCCACAAAAAGATAGGGTTGATAAAAACGAATTCTGAGAGGATCTTTTGCAAAGAGCGGAATCCAAAAGCCGACGTCCGTCTCTTCCACCCAACCGCAATCGTTACCCGGAACCAGATATTGTTGTTTGGCAAATACGAGAAATAATTTATCGGTAAACGCCGAATAGTGTGCAGAACCGTTCGCAGGACCGTTTAAGTCCCGATCCACAATCGCTTGAATCGCATTCTGATTTCCTTCTATGCAAAAAGAATAAAATTCTACCTGTTTCATCTGGTAGGGCGGGGGTAATTCTTGTTCTCCACCGCGTACAACGTAGTTTGCCATGAATGCTCCTGTTTTGATCGGGTTCATGGTTTCTTAGAAACTTAGATTATTGTAAATAAGAAAATTACGAAAAAATGATGGTTCTTTTGTTTCTTGTTTCCTTGGGCGTTTTTGAAAAAGGTTTCCAAAATTTTGGGCATACAACGGTTCGAATGGAATTTTTGAGGTAAACTTAGAGCTCCATAAAAAAAGAACAAAACTTTTGGATTTTTTCGGATTCATTGTCGGGAATTCAAATTGTGGAGAAAAAGATTTCGGTCGTTATTTGCGTTAGGAAAAATTTCATTCCTTCTATAAAAGATTCCTATTCTTTGGGGTTTATCGGATCCGATAAAAATGAAAAATTCTTTCGACATCCGATATTGATTCGATTCTTTTTAAGAATCTTATTTGATTTTATCTATATAAATCTATTTAAAATATTAAATAAATAAAATATATTTTATTATTAATATTTTTATTTGTTCGAGTGCGATTACGATTTATTGATTTATTTTTTATTAAAAAGAGTATATTATAGAAGAATAAAATTATTAAATGGAAATAATTTCACAAATTGATTGATCTATAAATGAACATCGGGAAATAGCAAATCCGACGCTAATTTTAGAATCTTCTTTGTTTTTAGTGCGATGGTCTCAAAAACGAAATTCTATTCGTAATCTTGAGAACCTAACAAAATAAAACGAAGAGGTGAATGAAATGAAACATTTCGTCAGAGTGATTGTGATGTTGTTTTTACTGTTTTCTCAATCGGTCTTTGCGGAAAATTGGCGGGAATCAGGAAGTTTTTTGCTGCCGAGGGTTCCCATCGGAAATACGGAACTTGGTACGAATATTCGGTTGATTACGATTCAAAATACGAATTCCGATTCTTCAATGATAGGAAACGTGGCGCTCGCTTACGTAGAAGCGAGTACTACAAGAAATACAAATCTTCTACCGATTCGAGTTAAAAAACTTTCCCATTACAATGGAGGAGGATCTTTTTCCTCTTCGCTTGATACTTGGACCACTATAGGAAATGCGGGCTTTACAAACCGAGGTTTTTCTTTTACGGGTTACGCCGATTTGGAAGAATACAACTATGAGATAGGCGGAACCAGCTTAACCAATTCTATCTTAGGATGTTTTGACGCACCCTGTAGTAATTTTCAGACCTTAGGCGCTGTTACAACGCTTGTTCCCCAGATCGAGCCTGCTTTCGCTTATCCGAATGAAAAGAGCAATACCGATATGATTTCAACCGAAACTCACGATTATTTCGCGTATCCGGATCAAACCCAAGGAGGAAGAGTAACAGTTGTTAGGCGAGAACATAGTAGCGGTCCTTTGACGAGCGGGGCTTGGGAAGTCGTAGCTCAACCCGGTTTTTCCGGCCCGGGGACTATCGCCCATATTCGACTCGCGTATAAGCGTGGAAACGAGATTCGAGTAGTCGTCGCTACGGACAACGGCTCATTATCCGCGATTCAAGTATTTCGCTTATCACGAATTCAAATCATGGGAATGCCACCTTTTTCTCTTTGGATGCAGGAAGGAAATGCGATTTCGGTCTCTCATGTAATTATGAGCGAACCTTCGATTCCAAATTTTAAATACTACGCGCATCCTGATTTGGAAATCGATAACAATGGAATTCCGCACTTGTTGTTTACCCGAATGACAACCGCTTCCGAAGGAGGAAGGATTCAGTCCACCGTTCGAATTCTGAGCGGAAATACTTGGGTCGATTTTGTGGATCCATTTATTGGAAATTTATCCAGCGAGGATAACGTGTGTACGGATATGACGTTTGATACGATCACAAATAAACTATTTGTCGGCTGCGTTAACGTCACACACTTGCGGCCGATGGTAAAAACTCTCAGTGGGTTTCTGATTTCTCGTTGGACTACCTTGGGCGATATCCTTTCGGAAGCCGGAAACAAAACCGCGTGTATTCCTTTTTTTCCACCGGCTGATACTGGAATTACCTATGACCGGGGAACGAACGCGTTGTTTTTTGCATATTCGAGTTGCGGCGGCACCACAAGCAATGTTTCAAACGTTCGTGTTGTAGCGAAGGACTTGGATTAATCTAAGAATCCTACACTTGCGGAACGGCTAAGACGGAGTCTTCGTTTTGGCCGTTCTATTTTTTTGAGTTTAGAAAATACGAATCAGTTAAAAATAGAAAATCTATTTAAGAATCATCCTTACGGTAAAGATTTTCTCCCCGTAAGTCTGTGCCACAATTCGATCTCTTCGATTTTCTTTTTCCGGAATCGAATGAATCTCTCTTTTGAATCCGAATTCCATATTAGAATTTCATGTTTCTCGCATGGAACGCGAAAGTTCGGTTCGCCGAATTCTTGCTTTAGGATTGTTTCGTTCAAGCCGGGGAGGATTGCAAAATTGTATTCTTTCTCGGGGGTCTTTGTATACCAGCTCCAAGAATTCTGCCAGTATTCGGGATGAAGGTCTTCCAAATAATTATCGGCGCGTAAATTGGTTTGAGAAAAAATTCGGATTTTTCTGGAATCCCAAAAGTTAGAAAGACCTCTCGAGAGAGAGTAAAGTTTTTGATTTTTATCCAGACAAGATGCCAAGGAATCCTGATAGAACCTCGGTCGTAAATCGCCCCAATACAAGGAACATCCGATCATGAGTATAAAAAGAAAACTCAAAGAACGAAAGACTCGTTCCGGATAAAAAAAAGACCAGCGGAAAAGTCCGATGCTAACAAGCGGAATCCAAAAGAAAAGAAGAGGTAGCAGATAACGGATCGTAATTCCTTCCTTCTGAAAAACTCCGGAGATCGTTCCTGAAATTAAAATTCCAAAAGAAGAAACAAGAACGCTCGCGATCAGAAGGAGAGAATGTGAGTGCAGCCCGTCTTCGCTTTTTATTTTCTTTTTAGAAAACTTGAGGATGATCCAAATCGAAAGATAAAAAAAGATCAAAGCTCCGAATGAATAAGGAGTATTTGCGATTTGATTTTGGAAAGTTCTCCACAACGGAGAAAAAAAGTTCCAGGAGAATTCTCCCTTGTAATAACCTGTGGGAATAAAAATCCAATCCGATTTGGTTAGAATTTTGTAACAATAGGCGCCGATTCCGCCGGCAAGGAGTAAAAAGATAAAAGAATTTCGATCGTCCTTTTTTTTTGTCTTTTTCCATTTCCATCCCAAAAGAAGTAAATAGGGAAGTGGAAAGTAGAATAAATACAAGGGATCGGATACGATCAATACGATCTGAAGAAAACCCAATAAAAGCCAAAAGAGGATTTTATTTTTCCATTCTTCTTTGGAAAACAGGAGGCCCGAGGAAAACAAAGCGAAGACCAAGGCATATCCGTGCGATACGAAACCGAAGACGGGAAAAAAATAGGACTGAAACGAAAAGGAAAACAGAAAGATGGAATATACTAAAAATGTAATTTTTGTTATGAGTTCTTTGTTTGATTCCGAGTTTGCCCCGGAACGGACAAAAAACAAGAGGGCGGCCAAAAGGGCCAACGCCTGTAAAAAGAAAATAAGATAAAGACTTTCCACCCCGTCTTTAAGCAAAAGTTTAATTGGAAAAAAGACCGCGATATCGGGAAAAAAATACGGCGAGGGCGTAACGCTCCAGCCAAAAAAAGGGTTTTCGTCTGTGATAAGATCCTGGTAGAAGATTGCGGGATAAAGAGTGTCCGCGTTAAAGACGAGACTTGAAATTTGCGGTTGATTGTTAAGCGAAGTTAGAAAAACAAAAAAGGAAATCGCAACGAGTACGATTTCCTTTCTGAATTTCCAACCCATTCGGTTTTACTGAGGAGCGGATGTGTTGGATGTAGGTTGTGTTTTAGGCGCCGTTGTCGGAGGGAGAGCGATTACGGGTTCCCTGTCCACGACGGTAATTCCGTTTTTCTTATCTACGGTTCCACCTTCCACCATCACTTGCAGGGAACGAAGTCCCGGTTTGTTGCTCGCGAGCCATTTCTGAAAATTGGAAATTTTCTGAACGCAGTAGTGAAATCCTCGGTCCGTGGAAATTTCAGAACCGGGCGACCAAGGAAACAAATCTCTTCGAACCGAAATCGTTCTTACAACCAAAGACTTTTCTTCCACGGGAAGATTGATAAGCGAATTCTTAAATTCTTGCGGATAAGCAAAGTATTCTTCCGCGTTGCTGAAATAGATGATCCCGACTTTGTGTCCCACTTTTTTCAGAGTGTTTCCGATACCGAGCAAAGTTGTGTTACCGAGCAGATTTCCTTTTAATGGAAAAATTCTGTCCTCGATCGCTAACTTTCGAATATAAGAATATTGTTCATCGTCGGTCTGAAACATCTTGTAGTTGTATTTTTTAGAAAGCATCAGATTGGTTCGGTGACGTTTCCGAATAAAAGGAGAAGCTTGTTTGTAGACCTTCTTATAAACTTCGGGATTGGGAAGGGAAGTTTGGATCAACTCAAGCGCGTCCTTTTCTCCTTCCTTTCCCCAATAGCGGATAAAATCTTCTTTTTTCTCGCCTTTTTTTAAGAAAAGAATCGTGATCTCATTTGCGTGAACTACGATTTGAGTGAAGTCCATCAAATAGATAAAATCCGACTTTGCCCACGCTGCGATCGTAAGATTTTGTTCGGAACCGACTCCAACATAGGCGTTACCTACGTTTTGAACGTGAGGAATGAGAAGATCCAGTCTGTCTTCGTTTGAAACCGTTGTATCGCCTACGTCCCATTTGGTGGGAACGAGAACTTCTTGCGGAGTTTCTCTCAGAATTCCGATTTTGGAAACGAGGCTTTCTTCGCTGAGTGAACGGTTTTCTTTAACTTTTTCGGAACCGGAACAGAAAGAGAATCCGAAAGCGAGAAACGTAAGAATAAAATAAATTTCTAATTTAGAATTGTTGAACATGCTATTAGTTTGCGTCCTTGGCACAACGGAATCCAAAGTGATGGTATTCCGGAAAATTTTCTGGGATATGAGCTCTTCTTTTGGAACCTCTCGCGTAGTTGGCGGGCCACCACCAAGATCCGCTTTTCAAAACCTTCTTCGTAAAACCCGAACAGGATTCTTTTCCCGCACAAGGACCTTTCGGATCCTTTCCCCTGCAAGCGTCTCCGCAGGCTTTGAACGAAGGAGAATACCAATCCTGGGTCCATTCCCAAGAGTTCCCCGCCATATCGTAAAGTCCGTAGACTCCGGGGGCTCTTGTTCCCACGTTTGCGGTCGGCATCAGATGAGGTTTCTCCGTTTTTTTGGCGACACATCCCTTGATATCTCCCACTTCAATGATTGCTTTTTCGCAAGTCGCAGGCTCGTTTCCCCAAGGATAGAGATTTCCGTTAGGACCGCGCGCCGCCTTTTCCCATTCGGCTTCGGTTGGAAGGCGTTTGCCCGACCATTCGCAAAATTCTTTCGCGGTGTACCAGCTGATTCCCGCAGCGGGTTGTTTGGGTCCTAAATACGGTTTACCATAACGTGGTCCGATATAGTTGCACTTTCCTGTTTTAAGACATTCTTGGCATTTGCCCGCGCTTTTGCATTTGTCGAATTCTTCGTTTGTGACTTCATAGATATCCATGTAGAAGTCGCTTACGTAAACTTTCTCTTCGGGCTTTTCATCCGCGTCGTATAAATTGCTTCCGCGTATGAATTCTCCGGAAGGGATACATTTCATTCCGGGAATTTCTTGACCACCGCAAGCGGAAGAATCCGCAAGAAGTTTGCAGTTGCATTCCACACAAACGGCCGAAACGATAACGACCCAAAGAAGAACGTTCTGAATTTTCGATTTCATTGAAGGGTTCCTGTCCCAAAAGATTCTTAACTTACAAAGAATCCTTTGGGTTGAGGATAGACTGGAAAAGGAAACGGACAAATCAAGAGAAAATTCCCTTCGATACGCGTCTTCGTCGCAGCTTAGGCAAGACACTCTTGTTGATGGGGGAGTCGTTCCCAGTGAAAGCATCCGTTGTTTATCGATGGATGCTTTTGTATCGAGGGAAAAAATATCTGGATTCTAAAGCGGATAGGAACAAAGTAGTTCCAGTCTTAGAAACGAATGAAATCGCAAATTGCTCTTTTGATCCGCGCCTTCCTTATCCTCTGTTTGGGTTTGCTTTTACTCGTTTCTTGCGCGGGTTTTTTTCGGAAGAAGATTCCGAATTCTCCCTTAAACGATACAAGAAAGATGCTCCTTGTCAAAATCGAACCGGGTCGGTTGGGAGAATTTAAAGAAAGAACCAAAAGAAAATATAGGATCAGTTATCAAGAATCGGACGCTTATTACTCCGTGATGAGCAAAGAGGATATTGAAAAAACGGGGTTCCCAAGTCAAGGGATCACAGTGATCAAACAAAATTTTCCTTTCAAATACTATTCCGGAAATTATCAGGAATTGATCAGCGAAACCTTCGGCGGACTTGAGGATCTCAAAAAAGGTTATAAGGACAATATATTAAATATTCATTATTTACTCGGAATCGCCAACCACCATTCTAAACTAGCGCGTGTGGAAGTGATCGGTAAAAGTGCGAGGGGAAGGGAAATCCCGGCCTTGCTTCTGACCGATTCGAGCGTTCCCGACAAGGACAAGGTTTCCGTACTTTTTAACTGCGCTCACCACGCCAACGAAGCGATCGCGATCGAACACTGTTACGATATCGTTTACTCCATTCTTTCCAAGCCGAAAGAATATGAGGAAATTCTAAATAAGATGAAGATCTGGGTGGTTCCCATCGTAAACCCCGACGGGGCCAGACATTTTTGGCACGTTTCCAATCTGATGGGAAGAAAGAACGGACATCCCGGATTCGGTCCCGTAAACGATAAGATCAATCCCGGAGTCGATATCAATCGTAATTATCCTTTTTTCTGGGGCAAAACGGGAGGAGGTTATTCGTCTTCTAATCCCTCGAATTATTTTTATCGAGGTCCTTCCGCCGGATCGGAGCCCGAAACAAAAGCGATGATGGATCTCGCACAAAAGGAACGATTCGTAGCGTCCATTAGCTATCACGCATATGCAAATTGTCTGTTGATCCCTTATTCGATCGATTCGTTGAACAATCCGGAACCGGACATGGCTTCCGAATTGGGGAGAAAGATCGCGTCTTCGGTTGCGAGTTTGAATCCTGAAAAAGAATTTGAAGCAAGAAAAAATATCTACCCGATCGACGGTGTGGATCAGGATTATCTATACTTTGCGTACGGAACCCTCGCTTATCTTTTGGAGACGACCCACCTCAATCCTGTTTATAAGGAAGTTGAAAAGGTGAATCTAAGTCTAAAAGAATCCTGGAACATTTTGTTAAACGAAGTCGTAGAGGGAAGAAAGATCTTTTTAAAAATCACGGACGAACAAGGAACTCCTCTCGAAGCTAAGATCGAAGTGGAAAGAATGAAATACTTTCAGGAAGAAAGCAGATCTTCCAATCGCCAAAACGGACTTTTCTTTCAGTTGTTTCCTGACCGAAAGGAAACTAAGATAAGAATTTCAAAAGAAGGTTACGAGCCTTACGAGTTTCAAATCCGCCCAAGCAGAAACTGGGAACCGTTTAAAATTCTACTTAAGAAAAATAGAATCTAATGCTGCGTTCCGGTAAGTTTTTAAACGAGGCGGCCCTTGTGTTCTGTACCTTGATTTGGGGTGGAACCTTTACGATGACGATTTTCGGATTGAGGGACACTTCTCCTTCGGTCTTTTTGGCTTTGCGTTTTGCGATCGCGAGTCTGATCTTTTTACCCTTCGCCTGGAAAGAATTTAGAAATGGAAAACTCTGGTATCCAGGAGCGTTTTTTCTGGGAATGTTTTTATTTCTCGGATTTGCTTGCGAAACGGTCGGACTCAAGACGACAACCGCCACCAAATCCTCCTTTTTAATCGGAACGTTAGTCGTCATTACTCCGTTTTTGGAAGCGGTTTTAAAAAGAAAAATCCCATCCGCTGGAAATCTTTTCGGAGCTGCGGTAGTCTTTGCCGGGATTTGTCTTATTTTTTTGGGAGAATCCGGAAAGGAAGGTTCCTTGCAGATCGCGAGCGGGGATTGGATTACGTTAGGCGGTGCTCTTTTCTTTTCTCTATATATAATACAAATGGATCGTGTGAGTTCGCAGACTCCGATCGGGGTTTCCGTTTTTTATCAGTCGGCGATCGCCGGTCTTTTTGCTTTTGTTTCCGTAATCGTTTTACATTTTACGGGCCTGGAAGAATTAAAGCTGGATCTGAACGCTCGACTGATCCCCGGTGTGTTATACAACGCTCTTTTGGCGTCGGTGCTGACCACATTCTTACAAACAAAATTCCAGAGATACGTTTCTCCGACTCGAGTGGGAATTATCTTTTCTCTGGAACCGGTGTTTTCCACTTTGTTCGCCTATTTTTTGTTAGGTGAAACTTCCGGTCCGATCCGAATTCTTGGATGTTCGTTTGTATTTGCCGGTTTGATTTTGGCGGAGTTGACCGGAAAGGATCGAGAAGGAAAATGAAGAGAATTTAGACGATAAACTTCTCCATCAAAGATTTTACTTTCATAGACTGAACATCCATCGTGCATATACGGTCCGGTAAGAGTAACGTCTCTCAAGGCTGTAGTTTGGAAAACTCTTTTCATAACTTTGATAGGAACGAGTTTAAAACGGCCCGGATCTTTCTCCTTCGATTTGATTCCGATATTATGAAACCCGTCGTCCGCAATATTATCTCCAAAATGACAGGCGATACAATTCGCTTTTCCTTTAAAAAGGGAATCTATTCTTTGCGCCGAATCCGAAATTACTTTGTTGTCTCCTTGAACCCAGCGTCATAAGGAGATTGAAACGAAAGAAAACTTCTTTCTAAACTTGCGATCGATTGTACTCTTATTTTTTGTTTCGAGGCCTTGATTCTTTCGATCTCATCGCAAAAAGATAAATGCAATTTGTTGTCATTTTGTAATCCATCTCCTTTGTGTCTCGCGAGGAGGGAAATAAAACATTTTGAATACGGGAATCTTACTTCAATGACACGTAACTTTATTTTTCAAAAAGGAAAGTCGGAAAAATTCTGGTCCATCGATTCTAACACAAAGTCCATTACCTATCGTCAAGGACAACGTTATGGAGAAGCGAAATCAAATACCGAAACGTTTGCTTCGGAAGAACTTTGTCAAAAAGAAGTGGAACGTCAGATCGCCGCTAAACTGAAAGAAGGTTTTGAAGAAGTTTCGATTCCCATTCGGAACGTAAACGTATTTGATCTGAAGTTAGTAGAGGACGCAAGAAAACAAAAGAGCGAACGATTGAGTATCAACGTCCAAGGTTCCGCCGAACTCTTGGAAGAAGTCTGCGCCTTGGATTGGCTAAAACATCTGGAACTACAAAATGTATCTTCCATCTCCGAGAGCATCGGAAATTTTAAGAATCTGGATCATCTGGAAATCAAGGAAAGCAAATCTTTAAAATCGATACCGGAATCTCTAGGAGAATTGAAAAATCTAACTTGGTTGAGCGTGGAAAGAACCGCGATCGAATTTTTGCCCGAGTCTCTTGGAAAACTTTCCAATCTGAAACGATTGAATATACAACACAATGAAAATATAATAGAACTACCGAAGAGTATCGGTTCTCTGAAATCTCTGGAAACCCTCTGGGTGAGTTACAATCGCGAAAATGATCGTTCCGACCAAAAGAAGGGTAGAAGCGCCATAGGAATTCCCGATTCCATCGGAGAACTCACACAGCTGACCGAATTATCTTTGAACTCCAATTTACTTTCGGACCTTCCGGCGGCGATCGGCAAACTTAAAAACTTAACCGACTTGGATTTGAACTTTAACAAGTTTACGGAGATTCCGAAATGTATTTTCGAACTGGAGAATCTGGAAACCCTGGAGATAATCTATTCCCCTCTGAAACAGATACCATTAGAATTCTGTAATTTACTAAATCTTACTCGGTTTGATATCGAAGGCAATCAGGTCGAAAATATCCCGGAAGAGATCGTCTACGGAGGGATCGAGTCGATCCGAAATTTTTTAAATCCGTCGCCGGCCCAAAAACAAGAGAAAGTTCCAGTCGCGGACCCGCTCGAACTAAAACAAAGCCTGGAACAACACAAGGGCGCTCTGGAAAAATTCTATCGAGCCGTTAAGGACAAGGCATACAAAGAAGATACGAAAAAGAAACTCGCCGCACTTCAGAGTTTTCTTTCCGGAGAAACGAACGAAATTCCAAAGGCGATCAACGAAGATCAGTACTACTTTCAAGATCTTCCGAGCGTTTTGACTTCTTATCGAAAATGGACCACCGTAGATTTTAGAATTCTTTCCTACGTCACGCAAGGAGCTTGGTCCTTTAAAAAGAACAAAGACGGTTTTTTTGAATCCTTTTATCGATGGATGAAAAAGGAAGTCTTGGGTCATCCCGAGGACGAAACACTTTTTTCTGATATTCTTCAAACACTCAAAGAATACGGAGTCGACGAAACAAAGATCCTCGTAGAAAGAAAACACGAGATCAGCGAAATGGCCCTCACTTCGGACAAAAAGGTCACTTCGTTCGGAAAATTTCTTCTTACAAACTTGGAAATATTGTTAAACGACTTCGTAGAAGCCGGCTTGCCTACTCAGTTCGTAGAACTTTTTGTTAAGGAAGGATTGGAGAAGATCCGTAACCACATTCCTAAAATCACCGGAATCAAAGAATACGACGGAAACGACGGTAAAAAACATGTTCCTTACAAGACGATCGAAATTCTTTGTAAGGCGTCTCCGGCGACGATCGAACCCATCCTAAACGATCATATTCAAAATATTGATTGTGTTTCTTGTAGAGCCGAGCTCGCTCGAATTCGCTACG
>NZ_CP015217.1:2460000-2725000 GCF_001729245.1 Leptospira tipperaryensis
ATCAGACCGGCTCGAACGTCCCCTTGGACGAACTTACTCGCTCCATCCATGGATCCGTAGAAATCGACTTCCGCTTCGATCTTCTTTCTTCTTTTTTTGGCCTCTTCCTCGTTGATGTTTCCCGAAGAAAGTTCCATGTCGATCGCCATCTGCTTACCGGGCAAGGCGTCCAAAGTGAATCGGGCCGCAACTTCGGAGATCCGAGTCGCACCTTTTGTGATCACCAAAACCTGAACGAGAACCAAGATGATAAAGATGATAAAACCGACTACATATTTGGAAAGTCCCGACTCGCTTCCGATGATAAACGAACCGAAGGCATCGATGATACTACTGTTCATCGCCGGACCTTTCGAAAGAATCTGACGAGTTGTAGAAACGTTGAGCGCAAGACGATACAAAGTAGTGATCAAAAGTAAACTCGGGAAGATCGAAAAATCAGCCGGTTCCTTTACGGAGAGTGAAGTCAAGAGGACCAAAAGTCCTATCGCCAAACTCACAATAATCAAAATATCTAATATAAATCCGGGGAGAGGAATGACTAACATGGCAACGATTGCCACGGCGCCCACTCCTAAGATTACGTCGGACTGATTCCACCATTTCTTTTCCATAGTTTCCTCTTACACTGCTCTCCGAAAAGATTCAAGACGGGAGAGAATGGTTGCGATCGCGCGATAGAATTGTTGCGGAACCTCAGCGCCGAGTTCCACTTCCTCATAAAGACCTCTTGCTTGCAGACGATCTTCGATCGTAGGCACCCCATTCTCCCTTGCTATACGAATGATCAGAAGTGCGAAGTCATCCACTCCCTTTGCGATTACGATCGGAGCTTTGTGAATTCCGGGTTTATATTCCAGAGCCACCGCAAAGTGAGTCGGGTTTGTGATTACTACGTCTGCCTCGGGAACTTTCGCGAGCATCTTACGTTTGTTCATCATATCTCTTGCAAGTTGTCTTCTTCTTGCTTGAAGAGACCGATCCCCGTCGGATTCCTTGGCTTCTCTTTTGGCTTCGGAAGGAGTCATCTTTAAGGATTCTTCATATTCGTATCTTTGATACAAATAATCCACGACGCTGATCGCGAGAAGAATGATTCCCACGACGAGGAAGATCTTAAAGGAGGTGCTCATGATAAGAGCCACCGCTTGTTCGAGTCCCATCTCTCCTGAAAGAAGGATCGGAAAAAAATCCCGACTGATGATGATATAAGAAACCCAACCGATGAGTCCGACTTTCGCGAGCGATTTCCCCAAGTTAAAGAGCGTCTGACGCGTAGGAAGAACCTTCTTAAAGTTGGGTGCCACTCTGCTAAAATTAAAACTCAGGGCGCGGGGTGCGAACATGAATCCCACCTGAGCGACGTTTCCTATGACGGCCCCGACCAAAGTGATTCCGAGAAGAGGCCAGAGAAGAGTAAAAAGATCGGTGGACGCATTCTTCAAGAGTTCCGTTACGGATTCGGAGCTGATATCGGTGCGTTGTCCGACACCGTGAATGTATTTGCGAAGAATATAAAACGTCCTCATGAAGAAGTATTCTCCCATGAGATAGACGAGAATCACTCCCGCGAGGAGAACGACCGCCGCAGGAAGTTCCGGTGATTTGGGAACGTTTCCTTTTTCGCGTTCTTCTCTTCTTCTACGTTCGGATCCGGGTTCGGTTCTACCCTCGTCTTCCGCCGCAAAGAGCTGGAGGTTGATCTTAAAATCGGACACGTTAGACGAAACCGAAATGGGTTCGTAAAATCGAAAGAAGAACGCCGCTTCGATCCGAAAAAAATCGAAGATGGAAAGAAATATTTTTAGGAGCATGTGGGAACTCCTACAAGATCGGGGAAGAAGAATTCCTCTTGAAAGAAGCGCATTTCTGTGATAGAGAAAAATCTCCCGATTCTTCCCACCGCCTCACCCCACCACCCAAGATTAGGGTGGGGCACGAAACTTTCACGGAAAAAGTCGGAACTCCGACAGATCTCCCCGGCTCTTCGAAAAGATTTTTCTTTAAAATGAAATGTTTCGGTCGGAATTCCTACAACGACTCTAAGAGAAATTTTCTCTTGAAAGAAGCGCATTTCTGTGATAAAGAAAAATTTCCCGATTCTTCCCACCGCCTCACCCCACCACCCAAGATTAGGGTGGGGCACGAAACTTTCACGGAAAAAGTCGGAACTACGACAGATTTGCAAAAGAAGTCTTCTCATTGTTGAGGCCACTCCTGAAGCATCAGATTCAATTTATCAAATGACAAATCAAACGCAGCCCCCATCTGAGAGACGAGATAAGGAATGATAAAGATCATCACGATCAAGCCTATCGTCACCTTGATCGGAAAAGAAAGTTGCAAAATGTTCAGCTGAGGCGCGGCCTTTCCCATAAGAGCCTCCGAGACCGTCACCAAAAGTATGATCCCCAAAACCGGAAGAGATAACTTGAACGCGACAAGAAACATCGCTCCTACCGCGTCTTCAATGGCCTTATAGATTCCATTTTGAATCTCAGGAGCAAAGTTGAGCACCTGGATCTTTTCAAAAGAATACGCAAGGCTCTCAAACATGATTCTATAAGCGCCTAACGTCAAAAAGAGAATCATTCCCAAAAGATTCTTTAAAGTGCTGATCACAGGCAAACTCGTCTGAGTCACCGGGTCCAAAATTTCAGCGTAACCGAAGCCCAACTGAACGTTAAAAAATTCTCCGGCCATCTGAAAGGATGCAAAGATCAAGCTGATCATAAATCCAAGAAGAACTCCGATCAAAGCCTCTCCGATGACAACGAGGCCGTAACTTCCCATATCTCCGGGAACGGGAGGCAAAAATCCCGCGGTCACCGGAAATAAAATGACCGAAACCAGAAAGGAAAAAATCATCTTCTGCGGAACGCTGATCGAAGGATAAGAAAAGATCGGCGCAACCGACAAGAGTCCCATCAACCTCGAAAGGATGAGAAGGAAAACTTGAAAATGATTGATAAAGTATTCCATAATATTCTAAAATTTCTCTATCATCATAAATAGGTTTCGAGTATAGTCCGTCATGGTCTGAATCATCCAAGACGAAAAGATCACGATCACGATAAAGATCGCGACGAGTTTTGGAACAAACGCGATCGTCTGTTCCTGAATGGAAGTGGTGGTTTGTAAAATCCCTATGATCAACCCCACGACCAAAGCCGTAAGAAGAATCGGAGAAGAAATCTTCAGGGTAATATAGAGTGCGTCCCGAATCAAGGACATCGCTTCCAGTTCCGTCATTTATAACTCCTCACGAGTTCGTAGACGATCAGATTCCATCCGTCCACGAGAACGAAAAGAATCAGTTTAAACGGAAGGCTCACCATCACGGGAGGGAGCATCATCAAACCCATGGAAAGAAGCGCGGAAGCGACGACGAGATCGATTACGATAAACGGAATAAATATGATGATCCCGATCCAAAATGCTTTTTTGATTTCGCTTAACATAAACGCTGGAATCAAAACGTAAGAAGGAACGTCGTCAAAGGATTCTACCTTTTCCACTTTTCCGATCTTCAAAAAAAGCGCCACGTCCTTCGCACCGGAAGTCCCGATCTGACGCATCATAAATTCTCGTATCGGAACCATTCCTTTTTCAAAAAAAGCGTTCGTATCGATCTTACCTTCAAGATAAGGGGTTAAGGCCCTTTCATTCACGACATTTAGAGTCGGAGCCATGATAAAGAACGTCATAAAAAGAGCGAGGCCCATCATCACCTGGTTAGGCGGAAGGTTCTGAATCGAAAGCGCCCTCCTCACAAAATCCAAAACGATCACGATCTTTGTAAACGAAGTCAGAGACATCACGATCGCCGGCGCAAGAGAAAGAATGGTAACAAGAAAGAGAACCATCAGAGAAAGACTGGTTTCTCTCGGACTCTTCGCTTCATTGACGTTGATATTCAAATTGGGAATCGGAATTCTCGTCCCGGAAGACTGAGCTTCCAAAGTGAAAAAAGAACCCAGAGACAATCCAGTCACGAGCAGGAGTATCCATGTAATGTTCTTTATAATTTTTTTATGTCTCATTTTCACCTGAAGAATTTCCCTAAAAACTAAAACCTTAACTACGATCTCAAATCGAAAAGCCCGCTTTCGAGCGAGCTTGTTTTTTCTTTGAGTTCATCGAGTTTTTTCCGAGTCTGCCTTCGTTTTTCGTCCCGGGCCGCCTCGGTTTTCTCCGTTCCTCCGGGTGGACCTTCCTGATTTCCGGAGATTCTCGAATTTAAGTCCTTAATCTGTTCAAGGACCGTGACCAAAAAGCCTCCTTCCGGAGGATCAAAGGTTTCTTTCTTTTGAAGAATTCTATGTTTTACTTCCGGATCGGAAATTTCCGTGATCAAGTTGATCCCGTTGTCCGCGACGCCTAACACAAGAAGACGACCGGAAACTTCTACAATCTGAAGTTGTTTGTTCGGTCCGAGCATAAGACTCGAAAGAACGTTCATCTCTCCGCGAACGGGAAGACGACCTTCCCTATTTTTCGCAACGTATTTTAGAATATAATAAAGTCCTACACAAAGAAGAGCTAATATAAAGACGACTCGAAAGAGTGTTCCCGCGATTCCCGGACCTTCGTCACTGGTTTTATATCGTTCTGCGACCGGATTTGTCTCGGCGGATTCCCCCGAATTAGCGGGAGGTTTTACGACCGCTGAAGGATTTTCAGTCTTCGAGGAATCGTTCTTTTTGGATTCTTCTTTGGACGCGGGTGGTTGTCCCAATTCTTTTTTGAGAGCCTCGTCCATGAGTTCTCTTTCCGACTGAGCTTGTATGGAAGTTAAGAATAGAGTTGATACGAGAAGAATCAGAAAAACAGAAACGATCGTTCTTCTGACATTCCGGAGAGCTTCCAGAGATTTCACTTACCCTCCGGCTTGATCCGATCGGTCGGGCTTACGATGTCAGTGACCCGCACCCCGAAGTTTTCATCGATGACCACGACTTCGCCCTTGGCGATCAGCTTTCCGTTGACGAGAAGATCGACCGGCTCACCCGCAAGTTTGTCGAGCTCGATGATGGAACCTTCTCCCAAACCCAAGATGTCTTTGATATACATCTTGGTTCTTCCCAATTCTACCGTGACGCTCATCTGAACGTCCATGAGAAGATTTAAGTTCGGAGTGCTTGAGGCGCCGCTCGCGGTTCCTAAATTCGGAAACGCAACGGACTTCACGGACATGGAACCTGCGGACATTCCCATTCCACCCATGCCTCCCATTCCCATCCCGCCCATATCTCCGCCACCGCTTCCGGAACGACGATAAAGATTCAAAAGATCGGCGGCTGTAGAAAGGGAGAGTAAGAATTGAACTCGAAAAGAAGGAATACTTTCGATCGTAAGATTAAAAAAGACTCGAACGATACTTTCTCCATCCGGCAAAACCAAGGCAGCGGGAGAAGTTACGTTTCTTGTTTCGGAAGGAGAGCCATTGACTCCTCCTCCGGTCTTCGTACTGATCTGAGAAATCAAAGCTCCCATAACAGGAGTTAAAGAATCTCGAAGTGTCTGCATCTGTGCTTCGTCGAGATCTCCGGAATCAAAACCGCCCATCATAGAATTTGCGATCTTCACTGCGTTTTCGGCGGACATCGCAAGGACGACTCTTCCGTTTACGCTTCCAGATAAGGTAGAATACAAAAGGAAGGATCCGGACTTGAGTTCGGATTCGATATCTTTACGCGACTTGGTCTCCGCGTTTGGATTTAAGAATGCGGAAGAACGAGAAAGAACGGCGCCTAACGTGTTCCCTGCGACTTGAAAACAAGAAGAAAGTAGATCCGATAGGATGTCCCGGTCCACGGGGGACATTCCCGGAACATCTTTTTGTGCGGCTGTGGAAGCTACCGCCCCCGGATCAAACGAATCGCTCGCTCCGGCTAGTAGTGCATCAATTTCTTCCTGTGAAAGGGAACCTTCGCCCATTTTGGGAACTCTCCCGGGAATTTTAGTTAATGGGACATAAGAAAAGGGTTTTTGTCACCTCATTTTTTTCTTCCCAACTGGATTCCACTGGGTTTTTGGGTTAAAACAACCCTTTTTCTAAAAAAAAGCTCTCTTTCAGAGAGTGAGGTCTCCACCCAGTCCATCGGCAAGCATTCGAAGAGAATCAAACGAGTAAATTCCCGTTTGATGATTGTCGCTCCAGACCGGATTGATCGCGTAACGTCCTACCTTATTGACTGCGTAAAGAGAAATCTTTTGAATTCCTCCGGTGGTAGTTCCTACTTTTCCACCGTGCCCGCCCTTGCAGACGACGCAGGGACAGCGTTTTCTCAAGTCCAGAAGATCAAAGACGGAAGTAACTCCGTCTTTCCAGGTGATCTTCAAAGTTGTATCGTCAAAGTCGATGAGATCGGGTGTGGTCGCTTTTAAACTTAATTGTGCCATTTTTTTACGAAGCTATTTGTAAGAGTTCCCACTGATTGGAATCGGTTGACTTCATTTCGGAAGTTTACACTTCTTCTCTAAGAATTTTCCGATCGGTGTTCCGTAGGTGATCTTCTCATTGAGAGGAAGAGAATCAAACTGAAACGTTTCCTTTTCCATAAGAAGAATCACGGTGGATCCCATCTCGAATCTTCCGAGCTCCGCGCCCTTGTCGATCATGATGGAAACGTCCTTGTATTCCACGGTTCTCGCACTTCGAATGAGAGTGTTCGTCACGATCTTATTGTCATAGGTGACTCGGATTCTTCCCACGTTGGAAGCCCCCACTTTGATGACGGCGACTTTTCCGTATTCGGTTTGGAGATACGTGATCAACCTTTCATTTTTTGGAAAAAGTCCCCGGATTCCAAAAACAGCGAGTTCGTTGACCGGAAAGAGTTTTCCGGGTTCATAATAATATCCTAATATTCTTCCGTAAGCGGGAGAATGAATTCTATGATAGTCCTGAGGTGAAAGATAAAACGTGATGTATTTTCCGTTGGAGAAATCGTCCAGATATTTCGAAGCGCCACCTCCTAAGAGTTCTTTCAGATTGTAGTCCACACCCTTGGCTTGGATGATGATTCTCTGATTGATATCCCCGTATCCGGTTATCTTTGCGTCCACGGGGGAAACCATTTCGCTCTCTGCGGATTCGATGATTCTCGCTTCCGCCTTTAAGGCTCTTGTAAAGAATGCGTTGAGAGAATTGTATTCCTGAATTTCCAATTCCGCTTCGTCGAGATTGATCTTATACGCCCTTGCAAACGCCTTCAAGATCGGAATCATGATAAAACGAGGAAGTCTCGAGGATGCGAGAAGTCCGAATAAAAGGGAAAGTAAATTTTTGGGAACGATCGAAAGGACGAGAAGATAAAAATCTTTTAAGACCTCGTATCTCGCTCCGCTTTCCGTAAGAAAACGTTTCAATTCCGCTCTTGCGATTTTTTCCAATAGAACTAAAGATATTAGAACGGGAACAGCCGTGATGATGGAAAGGGAATATCCAAGACCAAACGCATCATAAAGAATTCCTTCCCCATTCTTTACGTAGAGATAGGCCGCGGAAAGGATCGTGACCAAAAAAAGAATTCGAAAGAAGTTCGCGAACTTTTCCCCGAGAATGTAAAGAGCGTTTTGTTCTCCGGTATAAAACCATCCAGTGATGGATACGACTCCGAAAAGAAGAAAGGAAGTGAAGAAGGCCGCATTGATTGGATTGGTATGACCTTGAAAAAGAGTATTTAAGAAAAACATCTGTTCTTCCATCTTAAACGCTCCGTAAGAAGAAAGGGCGTAGATCACAAGAGTGGATATGATAAATCCTTCGAAGAAGGTCGCGAGCATACTCACGAGTCCCTGCTTTGCCGGATAATCCGTTCTCACGACCCCCGAAACTCCCGCGCTCTTTCCGATTCCGGTTTCCGTGGACAGGAAGAAAATTCCGGAAGCCATGCTAAAGGTTCTCGCGAGAACAAAACTTCCTCCTGCAATCGCGGTCACGGGTTGAAACGCTTCCTGAAGAGAGAGCCAGAGGAAGTGTTGGAAGTTCATGAGAGAATTCTTAAATAGAAAAAAATAACCCGCAAAAAAAAGTAGAATCCCGATCGGCGCGAGATAAGCAGAAATCTTACCGACCCTTCTCACTCCTCCCAAAACGATAAAGACAAGAATCACCGACAACAAAAAAGGAACCGTCATTCCCGTGACTTCAAAAGCCTTACTCGCGATATGTGTCACATACAACATCGGAACCGCGCCGCCCATCACAAGAACCGTAAAAAGTCCGGCGATTGAAAAACTCACTGCGAGCCATCTCGCCTTCAATGCCTTTTCGATAAAATACATAGGACCGGAAAGATATCTTCCCGTCGCAGTTTTGGTTCGAAAACGAATCGCAAGTGTCGAAGAAACAAAACGTAAGGGCATGATGAGGAAGGTTGAAATCCATATCCAGAAAAGAACTCCGGGACCTCCGATCATAAGAGCGAGCGCGGATCCGATGATCGCACCCGGAAGAAGAGAGGATGCGGTCCCGGAAAAGAATGCCTGTGAATGAACGAGCCTTCCTCTGGAACCTTTGTAGTCCATATTGCCCGAAAAAATCTTCACTGCGAGGAAAAGAAACCGAACCTGTGGAAACCTAAGACGAAGGGTTAGATAGATTCCGATAAAACTCAAAAAGTAAAAGAAAGGTTTGAGTAAATCCCAATCGAAAAATTGAAAAAAATGAAGTTGAAACATGGTCCCACCCGATATGAAAGAAAATCCGCTTTTTTTGGAAGTCCTTGCTAGAAATCCTGTAATTATGAGGGCTACCAGCAAAATTTTCGGGATCTCATTCCGTGTTCTATTTTTTTTCCCTTTCAGCGTCGCCCTCTGGTTCTCCCTGTCTCCTTTGGAGGCTCAGTCTTCTTATCCGAAAACAAAGGAATATTCCAACAAGCCGCAGATCGAGTTGGAAAGCGAAGAAAAGCTCTTCTGGGAACTCGGACTCAGGGCCGGTTTCGGTTACAAGGGAGAAGACAGACTCAATTCTTATCTGAGAGGGTTTACGGATACTTATGATCCAAGGGTTCTTTCGAAAACAAAACTCGATCCGCCGAAATACGTAGCCCAAGGAGAGATCTTTTTAAGAAGAAAGATCAGCGCCGAAAGTAAGGTCGGCTTTATCGGTGGTTATCGGGAATGGCAAAAATTCGGCCTGAAACAAATTTCCTCCGAGCCCTTTTATACTGACCTCAGTTTCAAACTCTCCAACCCTTATTTTCTTTTGATGTATTGGCAGGAATGGAATTACAAACGTTGGACCTTCGAAGGAGGTCTTGGCGTCGGTATGTCTCAGGTCTATTGGGATTCAACCGGGTATGGAACTTCGGGAAAAGAATATTTTAAACAGGAAGGTTCCCTGACCGGGACCGGAATCGAATTTCGCGCGGAAGGTGCCGTGAGCCGGAAAATCACAGACTCTACGAGTCTCCAACTCGGACTCGCGCTTTCTTGGATCAACATTCCTTCTCTTACCGGTAACTTCAACGGGGAGACGGCGAGTTTTTATTTGAGAGAGGACGGACGCGTCACACCCCTTACGGAATCCACGAATCAAACCGCCATCTTCGCGACTCATCAATTTTCGAGGAAGCTCGAGTTCCAGGCTTTGACGACGACCTTGTTTTTCGGAGTTGCCCAGAAGTTTTAGAATTCTTTCGTGAAATGAAAAAGCTGTGAGAGTTCCCACATTTAAGATTCTTTCGTGAAATGAAAAAGCTGTGAGAGTTCCCACATTTAAGATTCTTTCGTGAAATGAAAAAGCTGTGAGAGTTCCCACATTTAAGATTCTTTCGTGAGATGAAAAAGCTGTGAGAGTTCCCACATTTAAGATTCTTTCGTGAAATGAAAAAGCTGTGAGAGTTCCCACATTTAAGATTCTTTCGTGAAATGAAAAAATTGTGAGAGTTCCCACATTTAAAATTCTTTCGTGAAATGAAAAAATTGTGAGAGTTCCCACATTTAAAATTCTTTCGTGAAATGAAAAAATTGTGAGAGTTCCCACATTTAAGATTCTTTCGTGAAATGAAAAAATTGTGAGAGTTCCCACATTTAAGATTCTTTCGCGAAATGAAAAAGTTGTGAGAGTTCCCACATTTAGAATTCTTTCGTGAAATGAAAAAGTTGTGAGAGTTCCCACATTTAGGATTCTTTCGTAGATCGCTATCAAGTGAACTTCCAATTCGAAAGGAACCGATTCTCAAACGTCAAAAGAAGTCCTTTCCCTCTTATAACGAAGGGGTTTTTTGAGATATTTGATTAGGAGAACCTTGTTTCCTTTTTCGTTAAACTTAACGATGTCAAAAACTCTCCGAGTCATCACGATCCCCCGACCGTGAGTCAGACTTGTTTCGTTTAACTTCTCAATATCCAAATTTAGAATTTTCTTATAATCGAAACCTTCGCCCTCGTCCGTGATTAGAAAACCGATTCTTCTCGCATTCAAAGAATAAGAGACCTTGACGGTTCGATAGTTATAAAAGGGCTCCTTCTGACGTTCCTGAATAAATTCCAAATACCGCCCTTTTGAGAGGGCTTCGGTTTTTTCGTCAAAACTGATCGCAAGATTTCCGTGTTCGATCGAATTGATGATGATCTCACGAATACAAGTTCGAATCGCGATCACGATCTCCGTCCCCACAAAAGAGGAAAGATTCACGGTCAAAAGACGACTCAAAAGATCCGCGTTTCTCAGATAATTATTTAACGTAAAGTGCATGGATTCGCTTACGATAAATTTGGCGAGAATATCCTCGTTTAATTCATAAGCCTTTCCTAATATTCCTTTTTTCTCCCCAAGATCGAGAAGCTGAAGACGAACGCGAATCTGTCTCGGTTCCAAAACGTATTTTTGTCTAAATTCTACTGCGAATTCCGAACTCTTTCCTTTTCGTAAGAGTTCGTCGATCTTCTCTTGCGCGAGAATTTTCGGAAACGAAGTCTCGACCCCATTCTGAACATAAATTAAATCCAAAAAATCCCAACCGATCACTTCTTCCGGATCAAAACCCAAAAGACGTCCTAAGGATTTATTGGCGTTTCTGATTTTTCCGTCCGTGTCCATCGTGAACAGGAACTCTTCGGATTCTTCGAAGAGGTTTCGAAATCTTTTTTCGGAATGTTCCGCGACGAGTTTTGTGGATTCGAGTTCGTCGATCTTAGAAGACAAAACTCTGGATAAAACCTTCACTCGGTCCGCGAGCCCGAGCCCCATTAAGACGACATGAAAGATCGAAACCAATTCTAAGATCCAAAATCGAAAGCTCCAGGTCGGAATCCATCCGTTCTGCAAGAGCAAGGAAAGAATCGCCCCTCCTCCCAAAATTCCCCAAGCCAGAAGAAAATAAAAGGCGCTTCCTTGATTCCAAAAGATGCTTCGTACTCCGTTGATAAAAAGAAGAATCACGCAGACACAAGACAAAACCAAACCGAAAAAAATACTGAATCTCGTCGGGATCCAAAGAGAAACAAAGGCAAGGATTAAAAATAGAATCTGAGACGTTTTAAAAAAACGATACGAACTTTGAGAACGATTTTTTAGATTCAGATATACGTTTACAAACAAACACATTAAAGAAAGACAAATCAAAAAGAAGAATGGAATACTCTGCCGAGTCCAAACAACCGCATTCGGCCAGAGAACCTGAAATCCGAAACCTTCCAAAACAAACTGAAAAAAAGAAAAACCTAATATATAAATCGAAAAGAAAAAATAATTTTTCTCCTTGGTATAAACAAAAAGTAGAAGATTATAAAAAACAAGAATCAGCATGGAACCGAAAAAAAGACCGAACAGAAGCTGTTCATAAATTACTTTTTTATAATATCCAAGAGCTCCATAATACCGAAAGGCGATCTGAATCCGCGAAGTGGATTGAATTTTAAGAAAGATATCTTTTTTAGAATGAGGAAGTCCCACCGAAGGAAAAGCGGGAGTTCTATTTTGAACCGGCCTTACCGTAAAAGGAATGGAATCCCCGGCGCGATAAAAAGGAAACTCCCCTTTTTTCTCGTCATAGTATTCGACGAGATCTACGTTCGGGAACTGATATTCCACAATCCACCGAATCGGAACGTTGGAAGAATTCTCCTGACGAATCCGAACCCAAACCGAGGCATTCGTATATCCCAATGAACTAATATTAGAAATCGTGAATTTTCCGCTCTCCGCCAAAGTTCGAATCTGAGAAAAACTCAAAGATCCGCTCTCGTCCACAAAGTATTCGAGAGACTCTTCTCTTCCAACCGAGGAATCGTCGAGCTGCACCAGGTCGATCGCGAAAGCCGGAAACGAAACCAAACCGAAAAAGAAAATCGCGGCAAAAAGTTGAATTTTTCTAACAAACATGATTTCCGGTCTTCGCTCTTAAGGTCATCCTTTCAGATTTGATTCTGCTTTCAATCCAGGTTCAGAGTAAAAAAAGAATCCAGGAAAGAATCAAAACGCCAAATGCGAGAATTCCCAGAGAAACTCGATTCACCGGACTTCCGTCCAAGACCTTGGAAGTATGATGAAAGCCGTAGATCAGAAAGAGAATCACCGGAAAAAGTTTCCAGATGGGAACGTTCCCGGATTTAAAAAAACGCAGAGCCAGAAGAGACAAGAAAGTCCAAAAAAAGAATTCGATCACGCCGGTAATCTTTCTTTGTTTGGAAATCACGGGGTCAAATTTCGCATAACGTTGACGATCGATAGGAGTAGGAAGCAGAGAGGGACCGATGCTCGCAGGCCGCCAGCCCGGAGCTTTCAGAAGAATGAGGATCTTATCCTTCCAACTTTTTGCTTTTCCCATCAACTCTCCGATCTCTTCGTAGACGTGAAGATTGGTATAAACCGGATCGAATGTGGTCACCGGTTTTGTGAGCCCGTAGATCGGCTCCTCTTCCTCTCTCGCGAAAGATCCAAAAATTCTGTCCCAGAAGATCAAAATTCCACCGTGATTTTTATCGATGTATTTCGGATCTCTTCCGTGATGCACCCGATGATGCGCGGGAGTTACAAGAATTTCTTCCAAAAATCCGAGCTTCCCAATCAAACGTGTATGAACCCAGAACTGATAGATTTTTAGAATTCCGTGAGCCAAAAGAAACGCCTGCCAGGGAACCCCGCAAAAAGCGATCGTAAGATTAAACGTGTATTCAAAGATCCTCTGAAAACTGGATTGTCTGAGCGCCACGGAAAGATTGAATTCTTCACTCGAATGGTGAGTAACGTGGCAGGCCCAGAGAAAATTGATTTCGTGGGTAGCCCGATGAAACCAATAGTAAACAAAGTCGACAGCAAGAAAGACAAAAATCCATCCCGCGAGATTCTTAAAATTCCAATGAATTCCGACGTGATCCCACCAAACTGGCGAATCAAGAGGAATCTCCGAAACTCCGAATAATGTCTGCAAAGAACAGAATATTCTAAACTTCTCATAGACCCAAAGGGAAACGATCGTAACGAGAATCCCAGTTAGGGAAAATAGAATCCCCGTGCTTAAATCCGCAACCGTATCGTTCCATCGATAGACTTTTTTTCCGGAAACATAAGAATAAAAAACTTCGATTCCGATGAGGACGAGAAAAAGGGGTACCGCTAAATCGAGGATGGATCCTTGCATTTTTTTATCCGTTTTGATTTAAGATTTTTGCGATCTTACGAATGATAAATCGAGGAGTGATTCTTACGCTCTGAGCTAAAATTTTATTCAAGACTCCGGCGACAACGACAGGCCTTCCTTTTTTGAGGGCGTTGTATCCGATTTCGGCTACGTCTTTCGCACTCATGATCGGGGCCATCGGATTGTTGAGTAGTCTCGATTTTGTGATCTCCGCCCTTTCAAAAAATTCGGTCTTGGTCGGTCCCGGACAAAGAGTTGTCACCGTAACTCCGTCCTTGCGAACATCTTCGTAGATTCCTTCCGAAAGGGAAAGGACATAGGCCTTGGTCGCATAATAATTCGCCATGTTCGGTCCGGGTTGAAAGGCCGCGGTAGATGCTACGTTCAGAATCTTTCCGGTTTTTCTTTCCACCATTCCTTGAAGAAAAAGATGAGTGAGTTCCGTAAGAGCGGTCACGTTGACCTGGATCATCGCGAGTTCTTTTTTTAGATCCGTACGATCGAATCTTCCGCTTGTTCCAAAGCCCGCGTTGTTTACCAAGACCTCTACGATCGCTTTCGATTTTTTTGCGAAATCAAAAATCTTTTTCGGAGCTTTTGGATCCGCGAGATCCACGGAAAGAGTTTCCACTTTTACTTTGTATGCGCCTTCGATTTCTTTTTTTACGGACTTCAGTGTTTTTTCGTTTCTCGCAACGAGAATCAAATTGTATCCGTCCGCCGCGATGAGTTTACTCAACTCATAACCGATTCCTACGGTTCCGCCAGTGATAATTGCCGTTTTTGCCATTTTCAAGAATTCCTTTTGAAGGTCGAAATTAACCTATAGAAAAAAGAGAGAAAGACTTTTTTGAAGGGAAAGGAAAAAGGAAGAATGGGAAAGAAAAAGCCGCCCAAAAATTCGCTTCCTGGACGGCTCCTAACAAATTTTATACTTTCAAAGTAATCAAGATTTAGGAGGAAAAATCCCTTGTACTAATTTCAGTACACTCTCTTGAAAGTTTGGCTTAGCATTGTCCACGTAGTTCCATGGGATAAAAATACTAGAGATTTTTTCGCTCTCACCACTTTGCACTTCGATTAACTGTAAACGAACACCGACAATCGCGCCTGCTTCGAGACTCGCAGTACTTTTTGTCTGGGTAGTCGTTCCGCCCCCGTTATTGTTGTTATTGTTCTGTTGTACGGAAAGCGTTTTTGTAAAGAGCTCGTTTCCTGGGCTACTGTATGCAAACGGAACCAGTACGTATTCGATATTCTTCTTTTTGAGTTCTTCTCGAAGGGCCGGACTCAAAGGAACAAACGGATTCTTAAAAGTCTTTTGAATCTCCGGGGCCAATCTTTTTTCGTCTTTCTCTTCAAGATATTGAACCGAAGGATTGGCGGTAGAAATTGCACTTTTCAGAGAAGAATACAACGAACCTTCTAAGAACATCTTAAAACTCTTCCTTGCGGGAGAATCTTGGAATTGTTTTCTAGGATCGACGGTGATTTCCACTATACCACCTTTTTTCGGTTTTCCAAGTGCATTCTTTCTTTGATTTTCTAAAAACGGAGTATGGTAAACATCCTCAGTAATGTGATCGCTGTAGCTCGGCAAAATCAAAAGAATTTTCGATCCGTTGATTTCTTTCCCTTCCGTCAGATAATTTGCTTCGTAATGAGAGAACGTAGTACAATTTGCAAGAATCAAAATTACGGATGCGAACAATATTCTTAAATGCTGATTTAATTTCATCTTAGTTCTCCAAAACCTGACCAATCATCGAGTCAATTTGTATGTTCGAATCTTCGACACCGCCGCTGCCTAAGACGCTGCGAATAGTCCGAATGTTTTTACCCGTTTTTAGATCCACTACGAAATAAGTCATATTATAGCTTTCTAATACTGTTTTTCCTAAGAAAACTGGAAAGAGAATGATATAAATGTCTGTAACGGTTACGTGCGGCCTGTAATCTAACAGAACTGGAAGAATCGCATAGTCTTGTTTTAATTTCAGACTTTTAAAATCGCCTTCTAAACCTTTCAAATCGCTTACAAAGAAATCGTCGTTTGTTTCAATTGCCTGAGGAGTCGTAGAAGCATTCGCCAATGCGCCATCATTCATCGCCTTTACAAATTGAGCTTGTAAAAGTTCCTTACCGGTTGCCAAGACAATCCTTTCCGATTTTTCTCTTTCCCAAACGGAAGTATAAATTTTCGACAACGATTTTGTAAAAGAAACATCCGTGAGAAACTTTTTGATATCGGAAGGTGTAGCCTGAACGAAGTTCGGATTGGTTGCCTTCATAGAATCAAAACGTCCGTCGATTTGGCTGCTAATAGCGGCTACGGGATATACAGTCAACGTCGGAAGAATCGCCCATTTTTTGGTTTTCAATTCGTTCATCTTCGGACTTGGAACGGACGAATACACTCTCGCTCGATAAGGAATGTTTATGCAAGTTGCGGTCCAAAAAAGAATGCTGAGGAGAATCAGGAAAAGTTGAGTCTTATTTTTCATATCAATTTGCCGCCTTTGCGCTAATCAATCCGTTGACTAAAACGGATGCAAGTTTTCTACCTCGTGCCGGCCCTCTTACGGGAGAATCTTCGGATGAAACAAATTCTTGGAAAAGAAGTTCGGAAGATTTCAATTGAATTACGGAAGCAGAATGAAAGATTCCTCTTCCGTTCCCCATCGTATTCGAAATAAAAGCACCCGAAGAAAACACCATCAATGTATCCAGAAGAGGAAATGCACCTTCATCCGAATAGATTACAATTGCGTAATTCGTTCCCAGACTTTCGGACAATTTTGCGAGTAAAGCCGGATTCGCTTTGATAGCGATCGGATCGTGCAGATTGATTTTCACGAGTTCAGGATCCAATTTCATTTCTTGGATTTTTTTTCGACTTTCGCGAAAGGAGACGATTTCCAGACCCTTGACTTCTTTAAGTTCGTTTTCAAATTCAGTTAAGAAAATCTTTTCATCTATGTATCCATATTTTTTCACTGCATGGTTTTCGTGAATGAGAGCGACCTTACCTTCGATAGAGAGAGTCGGCTGCGGTTTATACTGTTTTCCTATCCTAAAGCGATAGCAATTTCCAAAGAATGTCGCTATCATAAGGATCGGAATCAGAATTTGGTATGTGTTTTTTAATTTCATACAATCCTTCGATTCAAAATGTGTTTTTCCTAAATAAGCCGTCGTTAACAAATTTGAACACCATTTTTTGACACAAAAGGACCGAAGATTCGAACCTTTCGGGAAAAACTATGGTCTTTAGGCTTTTCGATCTGCTTTCCCTATGTTATGGTAAAGACTAACATTCTCAGATAACATGGAAAAAAAACTTTTCCTCATAACACCGAATGCTAATTTCCTCTCCTATGATCAAACTTCACGGCGCGAGCCTCAGCAATTATGTAAATAAAGTAAAACTTGGAATTTTGGAAAAAGGATTGGAATTCGAACAGATTCGAATCGCACCTTCTCAAGAAGAGAAGTTTTTAGTGATCAGTCCGATGGGAAAAATTCCGGTCCTCGAAGTGGACGGAAAGTTCGTCTTCGAATCGGGGGCCATCTTAGAATTCTTAGATACCCTCTTTCCGCAAGAACCCAGACTCATACCGAACGATCCTTGGGAAGCCGCGCGTGTAAGAGAGATCACGGCGATGATCGAAACCTACTTGGACATACCCGCGCGGAGGGTTTACATTTCTTCTTCGAGAGGAAGGGAAGTCCAACAAACGCTCTTAGACGAAGTTCATCCTATTTTAATGAAAGGTGTAAAGGCTCTTCAGAGAGTCGTTCGATTCTCTCCTTACATCGCGGGAAACAGTTTTACAATGGCTGATTGTTCTGCGTTTGCCAATCTAACTGTGATCGACGAAGAGCTCAGAAAATTTTATCCGGACAATCATCCTTTGGATTCGTTTCGAGGCTGGAAAGAATACGTCGAGTTTATGAAAACAAAGGAAGGCCCGGCGATCATAGAAAAGGAAAAAGAGAGACTGAGAAAAATTCTAGCAAGGGCAAAAGTCAAAGTGGAATAAACGAAAGGAAATTCTTATTTTCCTCTTCTAAATTTGATTTGACTCCCTTGGTACGGGAATTAGCCTGCTCTGGTCTTTATGGAACCAGAAAAAGTAATTTCTATCCCGATCCGCGAACTTCCCCATCTCAAAGTTCTCTTGGCCGGCTGGTATAATTTTCTAAAAGAAAGTTACGATCAAAAACAAATCAATCAAAACGAGTTCAAAGACGCGCTCCGAAGCAACGTAGTCTACAACATCGATCAAGATCAGGTGGAAGTGCTCTTAGCTGGAAAGGAATCTTTACTCTTAAGTTTTCGAAAGAGTCTTTCTTAATTCTTCTTTAAGCCGCTTTGAGACCGTAGAGTTTGAGAAGAGAGCTTACCTTGGGTTCTCTTCCTAAAAATCTCTTAAAAAGAATCATCGCGTTCTCACTTCCGCCCTTCTCTAAAATTTCTCTAAAATACGCGCTACTCAGCTCCGGATCAAAAACACCCTTCTCGACAAACGCAAAGAAGGCGTCCGCGCTCATCACCTCGGCCCATTTGTAACTGTAATAACCGGCCGCATAACCGCCCGAGAAAATATGGGAGAATCCGTTTTGAAAACGATTGTAAGAAGGAGGAATGACAACGCTCACTTCCTTTCTTACTTCTTGAAGAATCGAATGCACTTCCTCTTCGGTATGACTTTTTTGATGAATCAAAATATCGAAAAGAGAAAACTCGAGTTGTCTGACAATTCCCATCGCGGAGAGAAAGTTTTTTGTTTCTTTGAGTTTCGCAATGATAGAATCCGGAATCGTTTCCCCCGTTATATGATGTTTTCCGAATATCTTTAGGACAGAAGCCTCGGTCGCAAAATTCTCCAGAAACTGAGAAGGAAATTCCACTGCGTCCCATTCCACGCCGTTGATTCCGCTGACCGGAGGTTCTTCGATCCGGGTGCAGAGGTGATGCAGAGCGTGACCCATCTCGTGAAAAAAAGTGACCACGTCGCTGTGTTTCAAAAGAGAAGGAGAACTTTCCGTGGAAACCGGAAAATTACAAACTACGAATGCGGTCGGAAGAATCTCCTCACCGGAAATTCGATTCCTCGAATACCAGTTGTGCATCCAGGCCCCGCCCTGTTTGTCTTTGCGCGCTTCGAGATCCAGATACAAACGAGAAAGAAGAATCCCGTTTTTATAGAGATCATAGACTTTCACTTTTTCTTCCCAGACTTTTGCAGAAGTTTTTTTAAACTCAAGACCTAAGAGTTGTTGCAAGAATTGGAATGTTCCCAAAACTACTTTTTCTTTTTCAAAATAAGGACGAGTCTGTTCTTCGTCAAAATCGAATCGTTCTTTCATAAGTTTTTCGCTCGCAAAAGCGGTGTCATAGGCTTGGAGCGAAGAGATTCCTAACGTCTTTGCAAATTCAGAAAGATCGTCGAATTCTTTTTGCGCGATCGGTTTGGCCTCGACCGCGAGATCTCGTAAAAACTTGAGAACCGTCGCCCCGGAATCGGCAACTTTTGTCGCGAGAGAAAGTTCCACGTAGTTCGGATAACCGAGGAGTTTTGCGAGTTCGTCTCGGAGCGCGAGGATCGATTCGATGAGTTTTCCATTCTGCGGAGCCTTGGTCGTGTAAGCCTTATATAACGTTTCTCGAATGGAGCGATTAGGACCATAGGTCATATAAGCGATGTAACTCGGCATCTGAAGTGTAAATCGATACTTCCCGTCTTCGGTCTTTGCGGAATTCAAATCCGATTCCGCAATTCCTTCCACGTCCTCTTTTTTATCCAGGATCAACTCGTAGGCGTTAGTCGCATCCAAGAGATTCTGAGAGAATTGATTGTCGAGGTCGCTCAGTTTGATGGAAATTTCCTGGATTCTTTTTTTGGTTTCTTCCGGAAGTCCGATCCCGCTCAACTTGAATTGTATGATCGCGTCTTTCAAAACTTTTTTTTGGGGACCGGTTAAAGTGGATTCTTCTTTCTTTAGAATTTCCTGATAGGCGCGATTGAGTTCTTCGTTTTGTCCGAGGTCGGAATAAAAAGCTGTGATTTCCGGAAGGACTTCGGTATAGAGAGTCTGGATCTCTTTTGAATTTTTGACGCTATTGAGATGAGAGAGAATCGTAAATTCGATCTGCATCTCTTGAACGAGATTGTTCAAAGGGCGAATGACGGAGTCATAGGTCCTTTCTTTTTTTTCGAGGAGTTTCGGAAGTTCCTCTCGGATCGATTTGATTTTTTGAAGGATGACGTTTTTTGTAAGTTCGGGTTGGTCTGCTTTGAATTCGGGTAACATCTCCACCAATCTCCCTCGCCTGATTGAGACTTCACCCATTTTTCAAAGGAAGAATCCGAAATTCTTACTACACGTTCCAAAAGAAAATCGAGTTCCTCCAAAAAGTCGACCTACAAACTCGTTGCAGACGCTCTTTACGGATCTCAATGTATCCGATTGAGCCTTGCGAAAACTCAATGGAACTCTCCCAAAAACTCAGAGAATGCCCCCTTCGTAAACCAGGCCGAAGCAAGCTCTTATAAAAAGCGATTTAGAATCCAGAGTTTCGATTTGACCGGAGCGGAGAGAGGACTAAAACACGAACATGTTCTTTCAACAAATTCTTAGATTCACTTTTATTCTTTTCTGGATTTTCAATTGTAGTATCGGAAAAAACGAGCTTCCCAGTTTTGCAGGAACCCCCGAATGCAAGTTAGAAGAACTTCCGATCTTCGTACAACCGGAGAATGATATCGTCGATGGAAACCCTCTGGAAGTAGTCTATTGTTCCGCGAGAGAAACTCCTTCCGGAAAAAGAATCGAACTGAGTCTTGTATTTCAGGACGAAAGACATCCAGCTCTTTGGAAAGATTTTGTTTATAGAATCTATAGAAAATTTCGTTACGGAAGATCAAAGGACATCGAAAGTCTGCGTCTTCAATTTTCCCAAACGGGAGAATGGACCGCGATCCATCTCAAAAACGTCTACGCGGGAGAACAAGTCTTTGCTTCCGATCCTGTGGAACATTTTGATTCCATTCTTAAACCCGGATCGGTTGAGCTCGAAGAAAAAAGGCCGGTGCTCTATGTGAATACATGGAATCACATGTTCTCGGAAAAAAACCGCAACCCTTCTCTCTCTCCAAAAAAACTGAAAAACTATGAAATTCGTTTCGGAACCAGGGAAGATCTCGACGGATTCTACGGCGGAAAATAAAAGCGCTCTTGGAACGTTGGAGTTCCTACAATCGAAGAATCAGACTTGTTCAAAGTATAATTTTGTGATAGAGGAAAGTTGCGGCGAGTTTTTCCCGCCACCGCCCCCCTCCACCCAAGTTCAGGGAGGGGCTGGCGCTTTCACAGTAGAATGTCGGAGTTCCGACTCAGTTCCAAGTTTAGTCTGGTAAGTCCACCGATTTCGCCTCAAGATCTTCTAAGAATTCGATAAATAAAAAAACTTTTCCGCAAGATTGCCGACAAAAGACTGGAAAAAACGAAAAAAGATCGAGAGGCCTATTACTATGACTAAAGTTCCAAACAAACCCTTTGCAGAACTTGCACCCGGGACGCCTGTTACCAAGGATCAGGTAAAACGGAATATTTACGGAAGATATCTGGAAGAATTTACCGAAGGCGAAATTTTCGAACACCCAAGAGAAATTACGATCGATCGCGCTTTCGCTCAAGAATTTGCAACTACCTTTATGGATGCAAACCCGCTCTTCCTCTCCGCGGCTTATGCGCAGGCTCACGGATTTCAGGATATGCTAGTATCCTCTCTTCAAGTTTTTAATATCGCGCTCTCTCTCGGAGTTCAAAACGATTCCGAAAAAGCCCTCGCAAATCTCGGTTACTACAACGTACAATTTTTAAAACCCGTTTATCCGGGAGATACTCTTTCCGCTAAAACAAAAATTCTCAAAGTAGACGACAAAGGTCCGGACAAACCGGGGATTGTAAGCGTTCGCACTATCTGCTTAAATCAAAAGAAAGAATTGGTTCTTCAATACGAAAGAAAGATCATGATCTATCAATCGAACGGAAAACCGAAAGGAACTCCAAAACCGGTCGTCAAAGAAGCTTTTTTTCCGGAAACGGACGCGCCTGTGATCGAACTTCCTTCGTTAAAATTTCCAACCGAATTCAAATCCTCTACTTGGTCAGATACATACTTTGAGAATTTCAAACCGGGACAAATCTTTATCCACCAAAACGGAAGAACGATTACCGATGAACACTTTCCTTGGACTTACAGAGTCGGAAACACTCATCCACTTCACTACGACAAACTTTATTCTGCGGGAATCTCAGGTCCTATGGGTGGAGAACCCGTCGTCTACGGAGGACTCGTCTTTGCTTGGTTATGCGGAATGGCTTCCAGAGATATCACCGAAAACATGATCTGGGACCTCGGCTTTACCGAAGGATATCATACACAACCTTCTTTCAGCGGCGATACGGTAACCGTAATCACGAGAGTTCTTTCCGTGGAAGACAGAGGAAATGATTTTGGAATTCCTTCGGGCGCGGTTCACCTTCAGATCATCGGTCTGAAAAACATCAAGGCGAACGACGCGTTTGATAAATTCGGAGAAGATCTATTCTTAAAAGAGAACGATAAGAAAAAACTCGGAAAAGAAAAACTCGCCGAAAAGATTTTCGAAATCGAAAGAAAAATCTTAGTTAAGAAAAAAGGTTAATCCTCTTTCACAGCCTCTGTTGTTTCCAACAGGGGCTTTTTTATGTACACCGAAGATTTAAGCGAATTCCCAAAAGAATCAATCCTGTCCTTCGACGCAATTCCAGTGGAAGATAACTTTCTCCGAATGAATACTTCCAAGGAAAGTTATCTCTCACCGGTTTTGAAATTTGAATTTTAGAACGTGTAGTCGATTTATCTTCTTTAAGAAATTCCTCGGTTTCCATCTGAATCTGATTCTTCTTGTGGATGTATTCAAAATACATTTCTGAAAAATCAGGATTGAATAGAACCTTCGTCGGAAGGAAAAAATCTTTTTCATACTTCCCACCGATCAAAGACACGATCTTTGACTCATTGATTTTTTTTACACGATGGCCAAAATTATTCTCTGACTGATTATCTCGTATTTTTGTATGATTCCTGAACGTTCCTACCCATAAAGAGATACGGATTGTCCGAAGAAAAAGCGGCTCCTTAACAACTACTTGGAAAAGAAATCGTCTTCGCTGACTTTTTTTTTCAGATCCACTCGATATCCTTTCAAAGAAATATTTATCATTTACGAATATTCTTAAAAAAGAATATATTTGAAATTCTATCGAATTTTTATTTTACACTAAAATTTGAATGCATCCCTTTCGGGACTTTGAAAAGAATCTTTATTGGACAGAACGGCCGCGAGACAGTATTTCCACCATCTCCGCTTTGAATTCTTGGAAGTATTCGTTCTTCCCTGTGATTCGAAAGAGTTGCGAACTTCCTTGAAAGAGTTTGAGAATTTTTTTTGCGGCTGCGAGAGAATTTAGAGACGGATCCAGATTTCCCTTTTTCTTTTCGGATTCAAAATACAATTCAAAGCTCCGAATCCAACCTTCTATGATTTTATCGGCGACAATTTCAAATTCTTCATTTTTCTCTTCTACGCTATTGATAAAACGCGCGACGGGACAGCCGATAAACTTTCCACTCTTCACTTGTTTCAAAAGAACTCCGCTCCAAGTGTGGATAAATTCTTTCCAAGAAGGCGCGCGTTCCATCATTCTCTGAAGACCGTTCTCGAAATTCTCCCCTTGAAGTTTGAGATATTCCAGAGCGATCTCTTCTTTGGATTGAAAATAACGATAAAAGCTGGCTTTATGAGTTCCGGAATCTGCAATCAGCTGATTTGTGGAAGTTCCCGAATAACCCCTCTGATAAAATAGATCCAAGGCGGAGGTCATCAGCCGATCGTAGGGATTACTCTGTTTTTCTAAATTCTGAGCCATACTAAAAGATCAGAGTCTCAGAACCTAAAAAAAGTTCAAGGAAAACTAAAAAATGATAGACTAAATAGTCTATAAAGAATTCAAACTATGTAGACCAGATAGTCTATCGAAGGAAAAAACCATGTCGGAACTGATTCTCACTGAAAAAAAAGGTCCCATCTTACATATAATTTTTAACAGACCTGAAGAAAGAAACGCATTCAACGTTGACATGCTCTTTGCGCTGAGCCGCGCATACGATCAGTTAGAAGCGGATCCGGAAATTCGAGTCGGACTCGTCTACGCGAATGGAAAACAATTCACACTCGGCCTCGAACTGAAGAACGTTTCCGACTTCTTAAAAAAAGAAAGAAAATTTCCTCTTCCGGAAGAAAGCATAAATCCTTGGGGAACGACGGGTCGCCAGAGAACCAAGCCGGTCGTAGTCGCCGTTCATGGAATGTGTATCACTCTCGGAATCGAACTCATGCTCGCGAGCGATATTCGAATCGCCGCGAAACGTTCCGTCTTTGCACAAGTGGAAGTTCAGAGAGGAATTTTTCCTTTCGGCGGTGGCACGATGCGCTGGCCCGCTCAGTGCGGCTGGGGAAACGCAATGAAATACATTCTCACGGGAGAACCTTTTGAAGCCGAAGAAGCGCTTCGCATCGGTCTCATCCAAGAAATCGTAGAAAAAAACGAACTCATCTCAAGAGGAATTCAACTCGCAGAAAAGGTCGCGGCCCAAGCCCCACTCGGTGTCTTCGCCACCCTAAAATCGGCGAGGGATTCGGTTCAATTTGGAGAAACCAAGGCGGCGGAAGACCTATTCCCTCAACTTTTGACCTTGATGGATACAAAGGACGCGGAAGAAGGATTGAATTCCTTTATCGAAAAAAGGTCGGCCGTATTTCAAGGAAAATGAATATTCTTTAATCTTTATGTATCCTAAGAATGCTAAAAAGAATTGGTTTTTTCCGTAATCAATGGTGCCTTTCCGAATCGGGAAAAATCCTTTGAAAAATGAAAAGCTAAAAAAACAGAATCCGTTTTTCAAAAAGAGTGCCTAAAAGACAAAAACAAGCAAAAGTCTAAAGATGGGCATCATCCATTCTTAGATTCCAATTCGAAATCGATCCTTATCAAAAAACATAGGTGAATCATGAAACGAATCGTATTCAAAAAAAAGAATGTCTTAGAATGGGAAGAAGTTCCCGAACCGACCATCCAGGGAAAAAACCAAGCCATCGTCAAACCTCTCGCGGTCTCTCGGTGCGACCTCGACATTCCGATCGTAAACGGAGACACTCTGATGCGACCGGGAATTCCCGTCGGGCACGAATTCGTCGGCGTAATTGTGGAAACAAGCCCCGAGATCGAAAATGAATTCCCCAAAGGGACCAAAGTAATCATTCCGTTTCAGGTCTCTTGCGGGCTTTGTCCGGAATGTATGGATGGACATTCCAAAGCCTGTAACTCAGTTCCACCCGCAAGTTTTTACGGGATGGGACCGGGAGCAAAACAATTCGGGGGCGCACTCGCCGAAAGAATTTGGGTTCCGTTTGCAAAGCAGATGCTCATTCCAATGCCTTCGTCCGTCGACGCAATTGCTCTCGCCGCGATCAGCGATAATATGGTAGAAGCTTGGAAATTGGTCGGTCAGTGGCTGGAGAAAAAACCGAAAACTCCTGTGATGATCTTAGGCGGATCCGCGTCCAGCATCGCCTTATATTCAGCTTCTCTTGCAGTCGGTATGGGGGCGTCCGAAGTTTTATACATAGACAACGACGAGGAAAGACTGAAAATCGCGAACGAGTTAGGCGCAACCGTTGCTCCTTATTCTTCTCTTCCCAAGTCGTGGACAAAAAGATTTCCTCTCATCGCGGATTGTCACGGACAAAAAGAAGGATGGGATTTTTGTCTGAGATCTCTTTCCACGGAAGGAATCTACGGATGTGCGTCAGTTCACTGGACCAATAAATTAGAAATTCCTTATTTAGAATTGTATAATACGGGTGCGACGGTCAAAATAGGAAAGGTCGATTCCAAAGAATTTATTCCCAAGATGTTGGAAATGATCGAAGAGAAAAAAATCCAACCGGAAAAGGTGGTTACGGCGACTTGCAATTTTGAAGACGCGATCCACGCCTGGCCGGAACCCGCCGTAAAGTTAGTGGTAAATATGAATCTTTAACCTTGCTAAACAACTTGCTCCTTCGGAAGGCCCACATCTTTTCTGGAGGAGTTTTTTTTAAGGACTTTTAGGAGTTCCTACATTTTCGACTCAGAATTTCATCTTGAAAAAAAGAAACTTCTGTGATAGAGAAAGGTTCGCCGAGGTTTCCCACGAACCCGCCTCCTCCACCCAAGTTCAGCATAACCTTACCCGCTAGTTGAGAGGTGATGCAACGAGAATCGTCCCACAAGGAAGGGCTATTGTTAGAGTTCCTACATGAGACTTTTTTCTTGCAAAATTAGAATTTTGTGATATAGAAAAGTTTCCGGAATTTTTCCACCACCCGCCCCTCCGCCCAAAATTTGGGTGGGGCGCGCGTCTTTACGGCAAGACGTCGTAACAACGACGATTCTTCCTAAAAAAATGAGAGTTTAATTTTTGAATATGGGAAGGCGCGTTTTTATCTTTCGAGTGTGGCGCTCATCGATCCTTTCGAATTGGACATTCTCGGGTCGGCGCCGTAGGTGAGGATTCTTTCCTGAACGTGTTCTGCGTGTTCAAATTCTCCGGAAAAAACTACCGTTCTTTTTTCCTGATCCACTTGAACGGCGTGCAAGAACGCTTTTTCCACGGACATCGTGCAGATTTCCATAAGCATTTCGATTACGTATTCGTAGGTATGTTCATTGTCGTCCCAAAGAACCACTCTCCAAGGTCCTCCGGTAGACTTTGTAGATTCCTCGGTAATTTCGTTTAAGTCAGGAGTTTGTGTGCTCGCCATCTTTCAACTCAAAGCCCGAGAAAAGTAAAAGAAGAATTTCGATCTCGACCACCCTCTCTCAAACCGAGCGAGAGCGCCGATAAAAGAATGTCTTTCTTCTTCTTTTGCGATCCATAGAATCTCAGTTTCTGAAAACTCCAAAGCCGATCGCAGAAGAATGGGGGAAAACATTATCCTTTGAGTTGAATCGCTTTTTTTGCAGTCTCAACGATATTTTTAGAACGAAGACCGAAATAATCCAGAAGTTCCTTCCAAGTTCCCGACTTTCCGAATTGATCCTTCATTCCTACTTTGAGGACGTGAACTGGATATTCTTCCGAAAGAAACTCACTCACCGCAGAACCGAGTCCGCCGACAACGTTGTGTTCTTCACAGGTGACGACCGCTCTGCACTCTTTCGCGTATTTCAGGATGGCTTCTCTGTCGATCGGTTTGATCGTCGCCATGTTCAAAAGAGTCGCGGAAATCCCTTCTTTAGAAAGTTCTTCTACCGCTTTCATCGCTTCGCTTACGATCACTCCGTTTGCAATGATGAGAACGTCTTTCCCTTCTCTCATTACCTCGGCTTTACCGATTACAAATTGATAATTCTCTCTTTCGATCACGGGAACATTCGGACGACCCACACGAACATAGACCGGACCTTTGTAGTCCGCGATCGCGTGAATGATCTGTTTACATTCGTTGTAATCGGCGGGACAGATAACGGTCATTTCGGGAATGGCTCTCATAATCGCGAAGTCTTCGATACACTGGTGGGACGCTCCGTCCTCACCCACTGTGACTCCGCCGTGAGAGGCTACTAATTTTACGTTTAAGAATGGATAAACGACGCTGTTACGTACCACTTCCCAGGCTCTTCCCGCGAGAAACATCGCAAAGGAAGAAGCGAACGGAGTCATACCGGAAAGTGCGAGTCCGGCCGCGTGTCCGACTAAGTTCTGTTCGGCGACCCCTACGTTGAAAAAACGTTCCGGAAATGCTTTCGCAAACTTATTCGTCTTTGTGGATCCGGAAAGATCCGCGTCCAGAACGACTACGTCCGGACGGGAAACCCCGAGTTCATGCAGCGCATCCCCGTAACCGTCACGAGTTGCTTTTTCTGTCGCAGTTGCTGTACTAGGAGCTCCCATTTTTTTCTTATCCTTTTAAAGCCGCGGCTTTGTCGGTTTCTTCCCAAGTAAAGGTGGAACCCTTTCTTCCGAAGTGACCGTAAGACGCAGTCTCTCTGTATTTTCTTCCCTTTTCTAGGAGTTTTAAGGATTCTATGATTCCTCTTGGAGTCAGTCTGAAGTTGGCGCGAATTCTTTTTACCAATTCTTCTTCGGAAATTTTTCCGGTTCCAAAAGTGTCTACGTGAACAGAAACGGGTTCCGCAACTCCGATCGCGTAGGCAAGTTGCACTTCACACTTATCTGCAAGGCCGGAAGCTACCACGTTCTTCGCGATATAACGTCCCATATACGCAGCAGAACGGTCCACTTTGGAAGGATCCTTTCCGGAGAAAGCTCCTCCTCCGTGTCTTCCGTATCCACCGTAAGTGTCCACGATGATCTTTCTTCCGGTCAAACCGGCGTCTCCGTGAGGACCGCCGATGATGAACTGGCCGGTCGGGTTGATGAAATATTTCGTATCCTTGAGAAGATTCGCAGGAATGACCTTCTTGATACATTCTTCGATCAAAGACTCTTCGATCTGTTTGTGAGTTACGTCCGGAGAATGTTGAGTGGAAATCACCACAGTGTCAATTCTGACCGGTTTTCCGTCCTTGTATTCGACGGTGACTTGAGACTTAGCGTCCGGTCTTAAGAATTTGAGTTTATTAGAATGTCTGAGGTCCGCTAAGTGTTTTACCAATTCATGAGAATAGTAAATCGGCATCGGCATGAGTTCCGGAGTTTCGTTGATCGCGAAACCGAACATCAAACCTTGGTCGCCGGCTCCTTGTTCTTTGAAAAGACCTTCTCCCTCGGTCACCCCTTGGGAGATATCCGGACTCTGAGCGTGAACGTGAGCGGAAACAACCGCGAAGTCCGCGTCAAAACCCATCGTAATGTCGTTATAACCGATATCACGGATTACGTTTCTTGCAATTTCCTGAGCGTCTACTTTACCTTTACTTGTAATCTCACCCGCGATCACGACTAAATTCGTGGTCACCAAAGTTTCACAAGCAACTCGAGACTTTGGATCTTGCTCCAAATAAGCATCTAGAATCGCATCGGAAATCTGGTCACAAACCTTATCTGGATGGCCTTCTCCGACCGATTCCGAAGTAAAAATAAAATCTTTTAAAGACATCTGTTCTTCCTGATGGGTGAAATTGACTGAGTATCCGTAAGGAAAACCCGCTTTCATTCCAAAAACCTATGGATTCCTTCAGTGTCAAGAAGATCCAAACTATGTTCCCAACCGATTCTATAACAAATTGAACCGTTTACATCGGAATTGAATTGAATCGAGAGCCACCCGAATATTTTTGAGAAACAATGAAAATCCGAGTCTCCGACATCAAAGTTAAGAATCGTATCCGAAAAGATCTGGGCGATCTTCGCCCCCTAAAAGAATCCATTCAGAAGTTGGGTCTTTTGCATCCGATTCTCATCGACCTCGACAATACCTTGATCTCGGGAGAAAGAAGACTCGAAAGCGTAAAGAACCTCGGTTGGGAATACGTCGACGTTCGGATTGTAGACATTCGAAATAAAAAAGAAAGAGTGCAGATGGAGGCCGAAGAAAACAATATCCGTTTAGAATTTACTTCGGAAGAACAAGAAAGGGTTCAGGAACTCCTCAAGAGGTATTCGTATTCAACAATCTTTGGAAAAATCCTTGCGTGGATTTTGGATCTCTGGGACTGGATCAAACGATTTTTCCAAAAAAAATGAAATCCCTGCTGACTGTTTGGTGATTTAGAACTTTTTTCCAAAAAGATTCTGATTACTTGAATCCGATCCTGCAACCGTTCTCAAGGATCTATTGAGACTTTTGAATCCAATTTAAGTTCCATTTTAATCGGATTCTATCACTTTCAGGTAAAAAATTATTCAATATTGATTTACAAAAAGCTCCCGAGTCCATACCGTGATTTTCCTAACTAAGGAGAGTCTATGAAAAAACTTTCGATTTTGGCTATCTCCGTCGCACTCTTTGCAAGCATCACAGCTTGTGGAGCATTCGGCGGTCTGCCAAGCCTAAAAAGCTCTTTTGTACTGAGCGAGAGCACCATCCCAGGGACAAATGAAACAGTAAAAACTTTGCTGCCCTACGGGTCTGTAATCCATTACTATGGATACATCAAGCCAGGACAAGCGCCAGACGGTTTAGTCGATGGAAACAAAAAAGCATACTACCTCTACGTTTGGGTTCCTGCTGTTATCGCTGAGATGGGAGTTCGTATGATTTCCCCTACAGGCGAAATCGGTGAGCCAGGCGACGGAGATCTAGTAAGTGACGCTTTCAAAGCTGCAACTCCAGAAGAAAAATCAATGCCAAGTTGGTTTGATACCTGGATTCGCGTTGAAAGAATGTCGGCTATTATGCCTGACCAAATCGCTAAAGCTGCGAAAGCAAAAGCACTTCAAAAGCTTGATGACGATGATGATGGAGATGATACTTACAAAGAAGAGAGACATGCAAAATATAACTCTCTTACAAGAATTACCATCCCTAATCCTCCAAAATCTTTTGACGAACTGAAAAGTATCGATACTAAAAAACTTTTAGTAAGAGGTCTTTACAGAATTTCTTTCACTACCTACAAACCAGGTGAAGTGAAAGGATCTTTCGTTGCATCTGTTGGTCTGCTCTTCCCACCAGGTATTCCTGGCGTGAGCCCACTGATTCACTCAAATCCTGAAGAACTGCAAAAACAAGCAGTAGCTGCTGAAGAGTCTTTGAAAAAAGCTGCAGCTGACGCTACTAAGTAATTCACACTTAGTTTTACAGTTGTTTAAGGTAAAAAGCCACCGCAAGGTGGCTTTTTTTATACGAGCGTCGCCTAAACAAAAAGATCGAAAGATACAAACTTCTACGAATTCTTATACCAACTAAAAAACAAAAGAATGAAGAAATCAATCGGAGCTTCTTTTTAAATTCGTTTTTTCAAAAGAAAACAAACCCTTCACTTTCCGAAAAGTCCGGAAATTCTTAAAACCCCGCGTTGAATCTACTTGCAATTTACCGAATTCGTATAAAATTTAAGAAAGGGTCTTTTGTAATCCCGAGAATTCCTTTTAAAAAGAACGATCAAGATTCTTCTTTTCTTTCCGGAATCTCACGACTTAGAAACCTTCCTTTTCTGGAATTCTCCAAACAACGTTCGATAGCGAAGAATTTCGGTTTTCAAGGTGGAAATCTGGCTCCGGAGTGGCAATAAGACTAAAATCAACCTGAACATAAGTTCATAAAGGATTTGAAATGATAGAGAATAATTATTTTTCAGAAAACGCAGATCTACAAGAGAACTTTCAATCGATCGTAGATTGGAAAGAAATCATAGACGGCTTTGAAGGCGACTTTGAAGACCACAAAGAATATCAGAAAAACGGAAAAGACGAACTGGCGATGGCGCCCGGTTCCTACGAAGACGCATTAGAATATTATAAATCCATTTTAGAATCCGGTGGGGAGATCGCCGGAAAACAAATCGCGCCCTTGGCAAAAGACATGGACGTGGAAGGACTCAAATATTCTTCGGGAAAGGTTACGTTTCCGGAGGCTATGGTAAAGGCGGTCAATCAAGTCAAAGACGCGGGGATTCTTCCTTATAGCATAGGAAGACACCACGGCGGTTTGGGAATTCCTGCGACCGTTCAGACCATGATGATGGAATTGTTTTCCAGAGCTGACGGTTCCTTTGCGATCACCTTGGGTTGTTTAAATCTCGCGGAAACGATCGAAAGATTCGGATCTCCGGAAATGATCGAGGAATACGTTCCCAAGATGGCGAGCGGAGAACTCTTCGGTGCGATGGCGCTAACGGAACCGAACTACGGATCCGATCTTCCCAATCTTCAGACCAAGGCCGTAAAAGATGCGAACGGAGTCTGGAGACTCACGGGAGCAAAACGTTTTATCACTCACGGTTGTGGGTTTGAAGGAATTCCCGCAGTGATTCTTACCCTTGCAAGAACCGGAACTCCGACGAGCGGCGCGAGAGGACTTTCTTTCTTCCTCGTAAAAAGTTCAGACGTTTTTATCGCAGGGATCGAAAAGAAGATGGGACTTCACTGCTCTCCGACTTGCGAAGTCGTCTACGAAAATTCTCCGGGAGTTCTCATCGGAGAAGAAGGTTACGGTTTGGTTCGTTATTCTATGGCGATGATGAACGGCGCGAGACTTTCGATCGCGGCTCAGGCGATGGGAATCGCGACCGCGGCCTATATGGAAGCAAAGAAATACGCATCCGAAAGAGAACAATTTGGAAAGACGATCCAAAACATTCCAGCGGTGAGAAAGATGCTTTCGGCTATGGACCGTGAAATCTCGGGAATGAGAGCGATTCTTTTAGAAGCTTCTCGTTCCATCGATCTCTATCACTGGAAGTCCGAACGTCTCAAACTCAAAGGCGGCGACGAAAAGGAAATACGCAAAGACGAAACGATTCGTAAATGGGAAAAACTGGCGAACCTTTTTACTCCATTATCGAAGTATTATATTACGGAACTTGCAAATAAGATCGCCTACGACGGTCTTCAGATCCACGGAGGCGCGGGTTTCACCTACGACTACGACATCTCAAGAATCTACAGAGACGTAAGAATCACGAATATCTACGAGGGAACCACACAACTTCAAGTAGTCGCTGCCATCGGAGGAATCGTTTCCGGGATGTCCGCGAAAGGCCATCTCCGTCAATACTTCGAAGAAGAATTTTCTAAAATTTCAACTTCTTCACTTTTAAACGAGAACAAAGAAACCTTTGAGAAGATCGTCGAAGCCTATTCTTCCGTGGAAAATTCTTCTCTGAGAGACGAGGTAGCTTTCGAAGTCGTGGAATCAACGGCTCGGATTTTAATAGGACTTCTTTTGGAAAGATCCGCTTCCCGTTTGAAAGGAGAAGCCAAAGAGAAAAAAGATCTTCTCGCGAGAGAATACAATCTGGAAACCAAGGCGATTCTTGCCGGAAACAAGATCGAAATCGAAAACCGCCAAGGACAACTCACCTTCGCGTAAAACTCTTTCCTTCTGATTCCCACACTGATTTTCGAAACTTCCGAGATCTGTGTGGGAACTCCCTCTTCGAATCCTTTTTCTACAAACCCATTGTTTTCCAAAAAAAAGTTGCTGGAACTTATTCCAAACTCGGATTGAACGCAGCTTCGACACTACCCGGCTTCCGAGGAGAATGGACGATGGTTCACAAAGTATTCAGTTTCCTCTTTGAGCTGATTTATAAAAAGGTTTCCCAAAAGACGTTCGCATCAATAAGGAGTTTGGAATTCTCAGCCTAAATGGAAAGTTTATCTTTTTATTAACTTTGATTTTACTTTCCCTTTTTGTTTCTTTGGGAAACTCGACTCCGATCACGATCGGACTTATTATCTTAATGACGTTTATAGAAACGTCACTTCTGACATTTCTCTACTTTCAGTCGATCAACAGGACCCTCGATCAAATCAATCTTGCTGCCAACCATCTCGTGGTGGGAGGAAGCGGGCCCTTCCCCTTCTCTCCATCGATCGCGAATTTATACTCTTAGCCGAAAATTCTGAAAAAGACACATCCGACGTCGGAAAGATTCGGGACAATCTCCAACAACTCGGAGACGAAAAAACCTCGGAGCTCAGAAATTCCCTGGATATCGTCGAAAAATTAAGATCGCAACAGGACGGAGAATACTTTCTCACTTCTCTTTTGATACAACCTCTGAGTCTAAATAAATCCACGGGAGACAAGGTACATGTCGATTTCCTAATGAAGCAGAAAAACATTCGTCTTTCACGGAAAAAAAAAGAATTTTGATTCTGCGATATTCTCCTTACAAGAAGCGTGGAAGATTCATCCCGAATCCGAAAAACTCTCGAGTCTTACCAAAACTTTAAAGAAAGAAAAATCACTGGCTTCCGATGGATTCGATTCTATCGGATTCTAAGATCCGAACCCCGGCCGGTTCTTTTTGCGCGATCGTAATCATTGCCTTTGCAACCGTTCTTCCGTGAATCGATCTGTATTTTCGAGTTCCTCCCAAAAGGAAGGGATTTACGACCTTGAATAAAAGATGTCCTACGGTTTCACCAAAACGATTTTCCTCCCGTTCTCCCTCGAGCAAAGAAGGACGAAAGATTCCCGTAAAAGAAAAGCCTACCTTCTCAAGATCCCTTTCCATCTCGCCCTTGACTCGATTGTAAAAAACCATCGACTTAAAATCCGCTCCGAGAGCGCTCACTACCAAAAAGGATTTCGCGCCGGCGGATTTGGTAAGTTTTGCGAGTTTTAAAACGTATTCGTAATCCACTTTTCTAAAATTCTCCTGGCTCCCGGCTTTGGAAATCGTAGTTCCCAAACTGCAAAATACATCCGTGATACCTTTTGGAAGCGATGTAGCAGATAACGTGTCATAATCCGAAACAATTTCTTCGGCTCCTGTGATCGATCCGGCCCTTCTTACGAGAGCGTAGATCTTAGAATAGTCGCCGCAATGAGACAATTCTTCCAAAAGATACTTTCCGATCAGACCGGAGGCGCCGGCGACCAATGCAATTTTTTGACTCATTCTTCCCTTTTCTCCCGAAACATATCCGGAAACTTTGTCCTTGTCCCTTTTTTATGAAAGAATTTTTTTCAAAAGAAGCCGCTTCCTCCGGAAAGAATTGATTTCGAATCGTGAAATTTCTATCTTGAACTTTGTGAATCTATTTCATTCTTTTAAAAACGCGCTGCATACTTTGGACCGTAAGTCCATGCCGGAATCGGTCTTGGAAGTCCTAAAAAAAGAGGAATTGAACGGGATCATCATCACCAATTATTTCCGTTATCTCATCGCGTTCTTTTTTGCGATTCAGGTGATCGCCAACTTGGACGCGGGAAGTAAAACCACAAACTTGATCGCGTTTTCCGCATACTTGATTTTAACCGTAACACATACGATCGTGATCCGAGCTTTTCCGGATTCTATCATTTCCATTTTTAATTATATCACTCTGATTGCGGAATATATTCTCATTCTACTCATTCTTCTTTTTTATACCTTTACCGTCCCGAATATGGATTTCGGATTTACTTTAAAAAATCCGATCAACCTGTTTTATCTTTTTCCGATCATCTATTCCTTGTTACAGTTCCGGATCCGTTTCGTCTTTATAGGTCTTTTTCTTTTTTATATTTTCTACTTTTCCATTCTTTGGTTGGCCATATCTTCCGGAAAACTTACCTACGCGCAACACTGGGGTGAATACGTCAGTGGCCCCGCAGTTTTGTTAGAAGATATCATCACCGGAAAACCCATCTTATATTTTTGTTTTTCCATCGTAATCGCTATCGGAATCTTTCGTACCGTTTCCATGGTAAGAAGAATCGGGATCGCCGAAGGTCAAAAGACTGAACTCTCCAGATACTTTTCTCCAAAGATCGTAAACGAGATGATGGAAAATCCCCAGACTCTTCAGAGTGGAAATCGTCAGATCGTGAGCATTCTCTTTTTGGACATTCGTAACTTTACTTCTATGTCCGAGAATATGGATCCGAAAGAACTCAGCGAACTTCTATCAGAATTTCGTAAAATTATGATGGAATGCGTTTTTGAAAACAACGGAACCTTGGACAAGTATATCGGAGACGCGGTGATGGCAACTTTTGGAACTCCTCACCCTTCTCCATCCGCCGAAGTCGACGCAAGAAACGCCGTCGGTTGCGGAGTGATCATGCAAAAACGTCTTTCCGAATGGAACTTCCAACGCAAGTCCGAAGGCAAAATACCGATCACGATCGGAATCGGAATTCATACGGGGGAAGTTTTTGCGGGGAATATCGGAAACGAACTTCACAGAGAATACACGGTAATCGGAGACGCGGTCAACACGGCATCCCGTATCGAATCCCTCTGCAAACTTTTGAAAAAATCCTTTTTGATTTCCAAAGAAACCAAGGAACTGTTAGGCGGGAAATACACTCTCAACCGAATGCCTCGTGTAAAAGTCAAGGGCAAGGAAGAACCGTTGCAAGTTTATGAGGTACTTTGGGGCTAATTCGCGATCCGTAGGGAGCGAATTAGGCTAAAGCGAAGCGGCAGCTCTTTGCGACGCAAAGAAAGAGCGATCCGTAGAGAGCGAATTAGGCTAAAGCGAAGCGGAAGCTCTTTGCGACGCAAAGAAAGAGCGATCCGTAGAGAGCGAATTAGGCTAAAGCGAAGCGGAAGCTCTTTGCGACGCAAAGAAAGAGCGGACCCGTAGGGAGCGAAGCCGCAAAAAGGCAGCGGAGCGTCGGCCGTTGGCCTCAAGCGCAAGCTTGAGAAACGCGATCTGCAAATGCGATCCATAGAGAGCATTTGCACTGAGTTTAGGGAGCGAATTAGGCTGAAGCGAAGCGACAACCCTTGCGAAGCAATGAAAAAGCGACCCATAAGGGAGCGAAGTCAATCAGCGCAAACTTGAAAAATACGCAAAACCGCCGATTCTTACCAAGAACACATGAGAATTTCATAAAATTCTAATCTAATAAAAGAACGATCAAAAAATCACTCAAACGAATTTTCCAGTTCCAAGTCGGCGTTCATCGTTCGTTCACAATAGGCAAACGGAGAAAGCAGATCGCCCTCGATAAATTGAAAAGAATCAATGACGTCGATCTTACGAATTTCACAGAGAAATTCAGGACCTGCTTTTTCTTCCGATTTGATTTCAAAAAGGATCGCTTCTTGCGGTTCTCCATAGGTCGCCTTTCCGAATTTCATCGAGACAAAACAAATCGTTTCACGAAGTTTGCATTCTACGGATTGAAAATCGATTCCCTTCCAGGCAAGGTTGAATTGATTTTCTTCATCCTTTACACTCAGAGAAAAATTCTCCAAAAGCGCTTTCAGAGGTTTTCTATAAAACCCGGCGTCGTAGTCCCCGTCCGTAAAATGATCTCGTTTCGCCCAACCGGAAAGAATCCCGTTTGTGACTTTGATAAAGGCGCGTAAGTCGTGACTCGGTTCGATTTCATCGATCAAACGAACGCTTGTATTGTAAGATAATTCTCCGATCAGTTTTGAATTCGGATCCGGTTTTTCTTGGAGAAGAATTCCGGATTTTGTAAAAACTCGAATCTTTTTATTATAGGATAGATCGTTTGAGGAAAGAAAAACTTCCTTCCCGTTCCAAAGACATTTTGTATAGAGCGAACCGTATTTCCCCCTTGCATTTTGTATTTCCCCGTCGTAATCGACTAACACCAAAATACGAGCTCCTTTCGGGACACGTTCAGCAAGATGTTCTCCGTTTAAGTCAGTTCCCGATCCGAAACCGACCATAAACGTAACGGGACAAGAATTCGTTTTTCTACAATCGCTTTTAAAAAACGAACAAGAGGAAGAAATCGAAGAAGCGAGAATTAGAAAGAGAACGGAGGTGATTCTTCGAATTTGCATTCCGGAGAATGTGCATACTTTTTAAACTCTGTCAATGGAAAAGAAGAATGGGAAACGCTATTTGTCCAATCGAAGGATGAAAGATTTCTTGCGCGGGGTCAAGACGTCTACGTCAGTGAGAAGGTTCGGATTTTATGCCGAAGAAAAACGGAACTGATAGAAAAAACCTTGTCGATTGCAAAGTTTCTATCTCGGAGCCGCACTCACAAAGGTGGTTCGAATTTCAAGATCCTTCGTCGGAAATACGACAACGATTCTACCGGGAAAGACACGGGCCTTGCGTAAGCGACAAAGTAAGTTAGGCGCCGAGATTTTGCATAGTCATTCATCTTATCCACAGGAAGCATTTCGGAATCGAGAAGATCCCAAAACCGATCTTTGTAGGAGTTCCTACAGGATGTTTTGCACTTGCAAAAGATCGATTCTTATGATAGAGCAAAATCAACGGGAGTTTTTCCCGCCACCGCTCCCCTCCACCCAAAATCAGGGTGGGGCGCGCGACTTTCACAGAGGATTGTCGGAACTACGACAAACTTTTTCTTAAATCTACGGTCCTCTCGGGTGCGGTTTCAGGAAGTTTACTTCTTACCGATCTTCTCGAGTTCCTTTCCGATCTGCCCGGTGAGAATGTAGAAATACATCAACCAGTCACCCATAAACGATTTGAACGGATAAGTAAAAGTTGCCGGACGATTCTTCTCAATAAAAAAATGACCGATCCAAGCAAAGAAGTAACCGGAAAAAAGCGCGGCGAAAATGTAATACGGATTTAAATTGATGATCGCCGTTAAAATCCAACCGAGAGCGATAGAAGTTCCGATAAAGTGAAGAGTTCGGTTGAGCGGATGGGAATGTTCCCCTAAGTAAAAGGGCCAAAATTCTTTAAACGTATCATAAGTCTTAGGTGCGGCTTCTGCGGTCATAGTAGTTCATCCTCTTTTTCTACGATTCTATCCGCTCCAGTTCTAAAATGCAAGCCATTTGAACTAAAACAACTTCGTGGAAATTCCTTCCAAGGAATCCACGTAATCAAAATACGATTTCAGTTTGAACTTCTTCGCGGTCGAATCCGATGACATAGTTCGAATGTTACCGAAAACGTTTCTTTCCGGAAACCAGGGTCTGTCGAACAAACCAAAACACCAAAGAATTCCGGTATAGGAATTCGGATCCCTTCCGTCATACGCATATTTGTTGTTAAAGTCTTCCAAAATTTCGAAAGCGGTTTCGTAGTCTCGAGTCCATTCGATCACCTTTTTTCCCCAGAGCATACGAAGATAGTTGTGCATTCCTCCGGATAAAACCAATTCCTTCTGAGCCGCGTTCCAAACCACGTCATGCGTCCTTGCGCTCTCCAGATCTTCTTTTTTATAGAGAAAAGGCCGTTTGTCCTTTCTGTGAAAATCCAGATTCTTCTGAATCCAATCCGGAAGAATGGAGAGATCTTTTCGAAACGAAGGTTCTTTCCAAAACATCAAAAAGCCGACGTCTCTCCAAGTGATGAGTTCGTCTAAGAATGAATTTACGTTTTCATCCGGATGAAAGTATCCTTCCCTTTTATTTTTATTTTCCGGAATGATGATCCCCGGATTCCAAGACGTTTCCAGATTCCAGTCGAGAACGGCGCTTACTACTTCTTCCTGTGCGATAGAACCGAAGTGCAGATACGGAGACAAAAGAGAAGAATGCGAATCCTCCGGTTTTTTTGGCTGACTTCTTTTTTCAGCGTATCCGGCCAATCCATCCTTTAAGAATCGTTTGAGAAGTTTGAGCCCCTCCGCCCTTCCCCCTATTTTTCCTTTTACGGGTAATACCTGCGGGCAAAGAAAATCAATTTTTTTGAATATTCTAAAATCGGAATTTTCTTCCGGGTCAAACCAACGAACGATCTTTAGGGGAGAATCCGGATTCTTCTCCAACCAGGATTCTCCTCTTTCCAAAAAAGGTTTCTCCGGTTTTTTCGAGGACCGGAAATTCCAGGCTTCCGGAAACAATCGATGTATTCGAGGTCTTAAAATTCTCGCGGCCGAAGCAAATTCTCCATAGGAAGAAAGCGGAATGATGGAATTGGAATCGACCGCGAGCAACTTTGTTTCGATTAGCGAAGAAACTTGTGAGAACATTTCAGGAATGATATAAGCAGGATAATCGTCGGTAACTACGAGTGCGGCGCGCTCGGTGAGTTTTCGAAACACATCGGCGATCGGATTGTCTTTTGTTTCGACAAAGGCTCGATACGTTAGACCTAACTTCTTAGCATCCTTCGCGTTAGTCGCCATTCCTTCCAATAGAAATCGATGAAGGCGGGGAGAACTCCATGGATAATCCATCTTCAAAGGTTCGTAGATTAGAATTTCCTTTTTGTATTTTTTAGAGAGATGGATCGCGTAATCCAGTGAATGATTCCAAGCGAGTCTTCTCGCCATCGACATCCAATAGAGAATGTAAGGCTCTTCTTCTCGAACGGGTTTTTGGTTACAATCTCGAACTCGGATGAGGTTTTCTTTTGGAAACATATTTCTCTTTTGTAAAGGATTCCACTTTAGACGGGCTTTAATCGGCGATTTACGAAATTCTACGCGATTCTCTCTTTTTTTGTTTTCGGAAATTAGCACTCTCAAGCTTTAAGTGCTTGACGAAAGAGCGCCAGATTTTTTAATTGGAAATCTAAGTCAGCACTCTTCCTTGTATAGTGCTAATCAACATTTTAAGGAGTTAGTCTATGGCATCGATTAAACCTCTGGGCGACAGAGTCCTCGTAGAACCAAGACAGGAAGCCGAGGAAAAAATCGGCAGCATTTTCGTTCCTGATACGGCAAAAGAAAAACCTCAAGAAGGGAAAGTCGTAGAAGTCGGAAGCGGCAAATACGAAGACGGAAAGCTCATCCCTCTCGAAGTAAAAGTAGGCGATACCGTCCTTTACGGGAAATATTCCGGAACTGAAATCAAATCCGAAGGCAAAGAATACCTCATCATCCGTGAGAGCGATATTCTCGCCGTTGTTAAAAAATAATTTAGGAGTGAATCATGGCTAAAGAAATAGAATACAACGAAACAGCAAGACGTAAACTCCTCGAAGGTGTAAACAAACTCGCTAACGCGGTGAAAGTTACCCTCGGGCCTAAGGGTCGTAACGTAGTTATCGATAAAAAATTCGGCGCTCCCACCATCACAAAAGACGGTGTGACTGTTGCAAAAGAAATCGAACTCGAAGACGCTCTGGAAAACATGGGCGCGCAAATGGTAAAAGAAGTTTCCACAAAGACGAATGACGTCGCCGGAGACGGAACTACCACTGCTACGATTCTTGCTCAATCCATCATCAACGAAGGATTGAAAAACGTTACTGCGGGTGCAAACCCAATGTCTCTGAAAAGAGGGATTGATAAAGCGGTAACAGCGGCAGTGGAAAGCATTCAAAAAAGAGCCGTTAAAATCGAAAACAAAAAAGACATCGCGAACGTTGCCACCATTTCTGCAAACAACGACAGCGCGATCGGAAATCTAATCGCTGACGCGATGGACAAAGTCGGTAAAGACGGAGTCATCACTGTAGAAGAAGCAAAGTCCATCGAAACCACTCTTGACGTGGTAGAAGGAATGCAATTCGACAGAGGATACATTTCACCTTATATGGTGACCGATCCTGAATCCATGATCGCAACTCTGAACGATCCGTTCATCCTCATCTATGACAAAAAGATCTCTTCTATGAAAGATCTGATTCACGTTTTGGAAAAAGTTGCTCAAGCTGGAAAACCTTTAGTAATCATCTCAGAAGAAGTGGAAGGAGAAGCGCTTGCTACGATCGTAGTAAACACTCTTAGAAAAACCATTTCTTGCGTTGCGGTGAAAGCTCCCGGTTTCGGTGACAGAAGAAAATCCATGTTGGAAGACATCGCGATCCTCACCGGCGGACAAGTGATCTCCGAAGACCTCGGAATGAAACTCGAAAACGCTACTCTTCAAATGCTCGGCCGTGCAAACAAAGTGACCGTAGACAAAGAAAACACTACGATCATCGAAGGCAAAGGCCAGACAAAAGATATTCAAGGAAGAATCGGTCAGATCAAAAAACAGATCGAAGATACTTCTTCCGAATACGATAAAGAAAAACTACAAGAAAGACTCGCTAAACTCGCGGGTGGTGTTGCCGTGATACACGTAGGCGCCGCTACCGAAGTAGAAATGAAAGAGAAAAAAGCTCGTGTAGAAGACGCTCTTTCCGCTACTCGCGCAGCCGTGGAAGAAGGAATCGTTCCTGGTGGTGGTCTGACTCTTCTAAAAGCTCAGGAAGCGGTTGCCGCTCTGAAACTCGAAGGCGACGAAGCTACCGGAGCAAAAATCATCTTCAGAGCTCTCGAAGAACCGATTCGTATGATCACGAACAACGCAGGTCTGGAAGGATCCGTTATCGTAGAACACGCGAAGAGCAAAAAAGGAAACGAAGGTTTCAACGCGCTCACTATGGTATGGGAAGATCTTCTCGTAGCCGGAGTCGTTGACCCTGCGAAAGTGGTTCGTTCCGCTCTCCAAAACGCTGCTTCCATCGGTTCTATGATCTTAACTACAGAAGTTACGATCACCGACAAACCTGAAAAAGACGGTCCTAACCCGATGGCGGGAATGGGCGGCGGTATGGGAGGAATGGGCGGAATGATGTAATTCATTCTTTCCTTTCTTTTGTTCACGCAAAAAAGGCGGTCGAGATTTTCTCTTCCGCCTTTTTTTATATAAATTTATACTTTTAGAATATTATAGGAATCTCATGAAACAATTTTTTACCCTCCTACTACTCGCGACCTCGTTTTTCGGACTTTCCTCCGAGACAAAACAAACCGTTCTCGTATCCGGGACCGGTTCCGGGATCGTCGAAACCGAATACATTCAAATTAGTTTTTCCGTGGAAGTGGAAGACAAAGACCACAAAGTAGCCCAAGAAAAGAATTTGGAAAGAACGACCTCCGTAATCAAAACCCTTGCCAAGAAGTTTAAGATCGGAGCGAAAGACATCTATAGTACGGACTATTCCCTTCAGAGACAGTATCTAAACGATGGAAAACAAAGACCTTATCTTTCCACATCCGGGATTCTTCTGAAATTAAGAAATTTGAATTTATACAAAGAGATTCTTTTGGAATTACAAAACATAGGAGTCAACCAAGTCGGCGGAATCGAGTTCAAGGCGGATAACGTTCAAAAACAAGAAAAGGAAGCTCTTGTCGCCGCTTTGGAAGACGCAAAAAACAAAGCCCTGATTCTCGCGACTTCGATCGGAAAAACGAATGTGATCCCGATTCGAATTGTTGAATCTGATTCTAACATAAACCCTCAGGTTTTCTATCAGATGAAAGGAAGGGAAAGCGAATCCTCCCCTCTTTCCGTGGGAGAAAGAAAGATCCAAGCCAAGGTCAGTGTGGAATTCGAAGTTCAGTAAAAATCCGACGCAGAGGGTTGTTCCACCTTCTACCGCTTCGTTCGATCTTGCGGTAGAATTTTGAAAAAGTAGGAACTCTTACAAGACTCCGATCTTGCGGTAGAATTTTGAAAAAGTAGGAACTCTTACAAGACTCCGATCTTGCGGTAGAATTTTGAAAAAGTAGGAACTCACACAAGACTCCGATCTTGCGGTAGAATCTTGAAAAAGTAGGAACTCTTACAAGACTCCGATCTTACGGTAGAATTTTGAAAAAGTAGGAACTCTTACAAGACTCCGATCTTACGGTAGAATTTTGAAAAAGTAGGAACTCAAACAAGACTCCGATCTTACGGTAGAACTTTGAAAAGTAGGAACTCACACAAGACTCCGATCTTGCGGTAGAATCTTGAAAAAGTAGGAACTCACACTGGAATCCGATCTTGCGGTAGAATCTTGAAAAAGTAGGAACTCACACAAGACTCCGATCTTGCGGTAGAACTTTGAAAAAGTAGGAACTCACACTGGAATCGCCAATTCAACGGGAAACCAACCGGCTTTCTTCCCATTTTCGTAGTCTAAATTTTCTTGATTTCCCGACTGAATTCTTAACTACTGTTCCGCCATGGGCAAAGAAAAGTTTGAAACTTCAAAACGAGAAGGTATCCACAAAGAATTCGAATCCTTCGTAGGAAACTGGAAAGGTGTAAACCAGATGATGTTCAAAGAGGGAGAAGTCACCGACGAATCCCCGATCAGCGGAAGCATAAAACTTGTGTTAGGTGGAAGATTTCTACTTCACGAATACAAGGGAAGTTACGCGGGAGAATCTCTGGAAGGAATCGCGATCTACGGATATCATATCGATCGCAAACGATACGAATCCGCCTGGATCGAAAGTTTCGGAATGGGAAGCGGAATTCTTTTTTCCCAAGGAGAATCGGGAGTCCCCGATTTTTCTTTTACGGGCCACTACGGCGGAGAAACTCCGGAAACAAAATGGGGTTGGAAAACCCATCTCGAAAAAGACGGAGAAAATAAACTCATCATCTTTTCGCAGAATCTCAGACCGACCGGAGAAAAAGCCGGTGGAGTCAGAATTCTTTACGACAGAGTCAGTTGATCCTAACCAAGATTCATTCTTACGAAGGAAAATTCGGAAGAGACGAGGAACACTTTTATACGGACCCCGAGATCGCCGAGAATTCGAACTCCAATCTCAACCTTCCCTCTTAAAAATCCTTTGACTTTCTTAGGGGATCCAAAGAAATACGAAGGGAAATGAAACAGAAGGGGTATTTTCTTTCCATCGGAGCCGGTATCAACCAAGTACCCCTCATCTCTTCCGCCACCAACTTGGGATACACGGTCATCGCCGTGGATCAAAGCGATCGCGCCCCCGGACTGGGCCTCGTCCCTCTTCGAATCTTAGAATCAGTAACAGAATATCGTAAAATTCTTAAGACCGCCTCCGAACTTCCTCTGCAAGGAAAAATCGTCGGAGTAGGAACTCGTTCCTACGGAAAGGCGACTTATACTACTTCTTATATCGCGGATAAGATGAAGCTGCGTTATGCGCCTCTTGCCTCCGTTGAAATCTGTTCGGATAAGAATCTTCTGAAAGCAGCCGCAGAAAGGGTCGGAATTTTAGTTCCAGAAAGTTTGGATCTTCATTCCGGGATTTCAAAAACTCAGTTTCCTTTTGTATTAAAACCCGCGCGCGGAAATAGCAAAGAAGGAATTCGTACCTTTTATCATCCGGAAGAATGGGAACACTATCTCAAGTCTAAGAAAAAACTTCCTCGTCCCAAAACATCCGCTAAAAAGAAAAATGCGGCGAGCGTCGCGGAGAAAGAAGAATGGATCGCACAAGAATACATTCCCGGATTTGAAATCACCGTTTGCGGACTTGTGCAAAACAAGGAATTCTTTCCCGCTTCGATCTCTCACAAAGACGTAACTTCTTACGCGCCTTATTTAGAAATTGCTCATACACTTCCCTTTTTACATCCTGAACTCGTAGGAGAAATTCTCCTCAATTGCAGAGCCCTCGTCTCTGCGACAAAGATGAACAACTGTCCCTTTGTCGCGGAATTTAGAATAAATCCTCTCGGAGAAATTTATCTCATCGAAGCCGTTCCCGAAGTCGGAGGCGAATTTTTAGCTGACTATCTCATTCCTAATTATTTCGGAACTTTCTATTTTGAGAATCTTGTCAGACTCTTGGTCGGAGAAAAGATCAAACCGTTTGTGCAATTTTCTCAGGTTCCCAAAAAATACGCGGGAGTGTTTTTCTCAGCTCCTCCCGAAGGAAAATCCAAGTTTGTAGAACATTCTTCTTTTCAAACCCATGGAAAAGAAAAACTCATCTTGGATTTGAAATGGAAACATCCAGGTGATATTTTAAAAACAAACGACGGGAACTCTGTTCGAACTCGAAGTGTTGCGCTCGTCGGGCCGGAGCAAAACAATCAAAGTCCGGAAGAATGGAAAACTTCCGTACAAAAAAGACTGGAAGGCAAGTTTGAATCCGTCTGAACCTTCTTCACAGTCGGCTTGGAATACTCATTATACTCGAAACAAATCCAGGCTCGGTTATCCGGATGAAAATCTGGTAAGAATGCTTTCTAAAATCAAAACAAACACGGAAGAATCTTCAGTTCCCAAAAGGGCGCTGGATTTCGGTGCAGGTTCCGGAAGACACTGCATTTTGTTAAACGAATTCGCTTATCAAGTCTACGCGACGGATTATACGGAGAACGCCGTCCAAACGATTTCCAAAGAATATCCGTTTGTTAAAGCCATAATCAGCGATCGTCCGCCCTTCCCCTTTGAAAACGGATTCTTCGACTTGATCGTAAGTTGGGGAGTTCTCCACTACAACAGCGTAGAACTCGCAAAACAAATCCTAGATGAGAAAAAAAGAATTTTGAAACCGGGAGGATTTCTCGCCGGTTCGGTCCGCGCCGTGGGAGATACGCACCTCCAGGCGCAAGGGACCACCATCCAAACCCCCGATCTCAAAGGCGCTTATTCTCGATTTTATACATTAGAAGAATTGAAACAAGATCTGAACGGTTTTTCTCAAGTCGAGTTCGGATACACCGAAAGAACTCCCCTTGGAAAACTGGAAGAAAGGATTTGTCATTGGATTTTTCTAGCCAAACTCTAAACGAAACCTGTCCCTGCTGCGGAACAGATCGTTGGAAATTCTTATATCATTCTACATTTAATAATTATAATATACCGATATTCTTGTGTGTTTCCTGCGGTTTACAAACGCAATTCCCGAGACCCAAAGCGTCCGAGTTATACACGGAAGAATATTATTCCGGAAACGCAGACTTTTCTTATAGAGACGAAAGAAAAACGGAAACATTCGATCGTTATGTCTGGAAAGCGCGTATCAAGAACATTCAAAAATTCAAACGTAAGGGAGAATTTTTAGACGTCGGTTGTTCTTTTGGCGGATTTTTAAACTGCGCCAAGGAAGCCGGATTTGGAGTGACCGGCGTGGAGATTTCTCCTTATTCCGCGAAAGTAGCCGAGGCAAGAGGATTCAAAGTTTTCACGGGAGAATTCTTAGAAGCAGATCTTCCCGAAAATTTTTTCGACGTAATCACTCTTGTCGAAGTGATCGAACATCTTTCCGAACCTCCTCAAGTTTTTGCAAAACTAAATCGGATTCTAAAACCCGGAGGCCTTTTACTTTTACAAACCGCGAACTTCGAAGGATGGCAAGCGATCGACGCGGGTGCGAGTTATCACTATTATCTGCCGGGACATTTTTACTATTATTCCGAATCCAATCTGAAAAAAATTCTTGATCATTCCGGTTTCGCCGATCATATCACGTATCCCGGAGTCGACTTTTCTCTCTCCGCAAAATTACTCAAGTCCAGAGGTAGTTTCCAGTCTTGGATCGATTATTGGAAATGGATCCGTATCGGAATCTATCACTGGAAAAGCAAATTCAAAAAGAAAGGCAGACCATTGACTTCGTCGATGGTACTGTACAGCTTCAAGGTAGAATGAAGGATGTTACACATTTTAAAGCCGGGTTGGTTGACCGACTCCGATAAGATTCCTGAAAAAGGATTCTTACGTTATTTCGTACTTTTTTTAAGAGTCTTCGTCGGTTCCGCGTATCGTTTTATCAAAGACGATTGTCTCATGCAGGCTTCCGGAATTTCTTACACCACGATCGTATCTCTCATTCCGATGCTGACCGTGGCCTTGTCTTTGATTACGATCACTTCCGGTTTGGAAAATAGAAAGGAAGAAATCTTTGATACGATCAACACTTTCATTCTACAAAGCAACATCAACGTTGATATCAACACCTATCTCGAAACGATCGGAGACTTGATCGACACCGCGTCCCAGATCGGAGCGATCGGTTTTGTCATTCTCGTATTTTCAGCGACAGCGGTATTACGTTCTCTTGAAACCGCGTTTAATGGAATCTGGAAGATCCATTCCAATCGTTCCCTTTTCCAAAAATTGGTTTTTTATTTTTTCGTCTTAGCCATCGGACCTCTTCTCTTCGTAATCGGAGAAGGTGTTGCGGAAAAGACCATCGATTTTTTCAGACCTCCTCATTACTTCTCTATGGAAAGAGATCCGTCCGGAAAGATCTGGATCAGCGGCGAGAACGGCACCTTATTCCGTATGGACGCAAATCTTAAAAAAGAATATTTCATCCGAGAAGACGAGATCGATTTTGAAAATATGAAATGTCTGGATAACCTGGGCGGAAGGCTCGACTTCTGTAAAAAGCCCGATATAAGCGGTTCGGATTTTATAAAAGTAAAAATCAGGGACGGACTCATCTATGTACTTTCTCAAAAGGGAGTTCTTCTCATCAAAGCGATCGAATCTTCGGTTTGGACCTTGACTTCCTTAGAAGGTGTGGAACTCAAGGACATTGAAGTCATAGAGTCGAATAATATTTTTATTGTATTCAAAAACGGTGAAGTGCTTCACTACATCCCGGAAGGAATTTCCTTCAAACCCATCTTCAAAGACCGACTCAAGATGAACGCATCTAAAGTCTACTTTCCGGATCCTCTAAACGGATATATCGCCGACGAATCCGGAACGGTCTGGACGAGCAACGACAAAGGTTTTACTTTTTATCCGAACCGATTGACTCATTTAGCATTTCATGATATACACAGAACCGAAAACGGAGACATCTTTTTAGCCGGAGAAAGAGGAGTAATCTATCGTTCCAAAGACGGAGGAAATAGCTGGATCGAAACCAGTCACAAACGATATAATTTTATACGTATCTGGTCTTTTACCGGAATGGATCAGATGGAACTTTTTGCGATGGACAGCCTCGGTCACATTTTGATCTCCACGGACGATGGAGACCACTGGAATCCTTTTTATACTCCGATGAACGGAAAACTCTGGGCTAATCTCCTTTTGGAAAGAAAGGAAAACGGAAAGATCAGAATGTTAAACGTCGGAGAATATAGAACCATCAGTATTACCGAATCCAAGGATCAAAAGTTTGCGACTACGCTCGTAACCGGAGGAGACAGCGTCTTTTCGATATATTCTTTTTTAAGAATTCTTTTCCCTCTTTCCGGGATTTGGCTTTTTTTCCTGAGCCTTTATTCTTTGATACCGAACACAAGAGTTCCGCTCAAAGCTTCCGCGGTCGGAGCCGCGGTTACGGGTGTGATCTTTCTCATCTTTCTCTGGGGATTTCAAGTCTATCTTTCCTCGTTTAGCGAAACGACGATGATCATCTACAAAGCGTTAGCCGCTATTCCGATCTTTTTATTGGGCGTATATTCTCTTTCACTGATCGTGTTGTTCGGAGCGGAAATCACGGCCTCCTTACAATTCAGAGAAAGATATCTGGCCCCCCTCCAATCCTTGGAGACGATGCATTCGTCCACGAGCAACGAGTTTAGAAAGCTGATCCTAACCTTGAAATCCGCGTATCAAATTCAAAAGGATAAGAAGGTCCCTTCTTCCTTACACGAGATCGCGCTCGTCTCTCGTTTGAAAGAGGAAGAGATTCCGGTTCTTACCAAAAAGCTTTGTGATTTGGGATTTTTATCGGCGACTAAGGTAAACGAATTTGTTCCGATCGCCGCATCGGCGGACTTAAGCGTTGGAGATATCTATCGGAAGATTCCCGAACCTCTTCTTACCGGAGACGCCGGTCTCAAACTTTTTCCATCGCCTCTTCAATCCAAAGTGGAGAAGACCGAAGAAAAACTTCAAAACGATTTGGATCTAATTAAGTTTAGCGATCTGATCGGATAAAACCGATCAGACTTTTTGATCCAGTTTTTTAGAGGCGTTTACTGGAGGAAGATTGGATGCGAGGGATTGATAGATTTGTTCCGCGAGTCCGAGCGAAGAGTTAGAAGAAAGATTTTTCGCGTACTCGTCATAGAGCATGTCTTCGAAAATTTCCTCGGCGTGCCCACCGTCGATCAAGCCCGATTTTTCCACAGTCTTTTTCATTTCGGTTAACATCATCTTTACGAAAATGGACTCAAATTCCACGGAAGCTGAATAGAGTTTTTTACGATACGGGTCCGCTTGGATTTCTTCTTTGATATTATGAGGAAGACGGATTTCGGAGGAGCTGATCTTACCTGAAAGTTTTTCGTTAAATTCTTCTCTCAGTTGATCCGGAAAGGAAACGTTAGGTTTTCCCTTGCTTGCGTTTTCGGCGTTGAGAAGACTTCTGACTTCCGATTTTTCCAGAAGATTTAACTTGTTTGTATAATCATTGATAGAATCGATTTTCATTGGATCTCCAGCTCGGCGTGTAAGGCTCCCGATTTTTTAAGCGCTTCTAAGATTGCGATGATATCTCTCGTGGAAGCCCCTACTTTGTTCAAAGCTTCTACCACGTCGCCCACGCTCGTAGACTCTTCTATGAGAAAAGAACTTTTTACCGGTTCTTGTTCTTTTCCAAGCCAGTTGCGTTTTCTGTTTTTATCGGTTACGGAAAGATTTAGACCCGAACGGGAAACCGCGACTTCTTCGATCGTAATGTTTCCACCCATGACGATTACTCCGGTTCTTTCGTTGATGACAACTTTCGGTTTGACTTGAGTTTCAACGGTAAGATTTTCGATGTCGCTTAATAAAGTTAAGAATAGGTCCGATTTGTTTTCAAAGGTTTTCCCGAGAACGATATTGATTTCCGAAGGAGAAACCGGAACCACAGACTCAGGACCGATTCCGTGTTTTCCGGGAAGAATGGATCGAATCTGAGTGATCACCGCGTTCAAAGTAGTAAAGTCCTGATTGTCCAACTGAATCTGAACTCTTTCGGAAGCGTAAAAATTCTGATCTAACTCTTGTTCGACGATCGCACCGCCGTGGATCAGACCTACCGTCTTTTTATTTCCGCGTCCGCTACTTCCGCGTTCTTGCTCTTGTCTTCCACCAAAAGAAATCACACCGGAAGCGACTGCGAATGTTTTATCGCCTGCGGTTTTGAGAGGAGATTGAAGAAGAACCCCTCCTTCCAAGGACTTTGCGTCTCCGATGGAAGAAACTACCACGTTTAACTTATCACCTTTGCGCGCGTAAGTAGGAATCGTCGCGGTGATGAGAACCGAAGCGATGTTTCTCGTTTGATCCGGTTTTAAGTTTGCTTCGACTCCGAGGTTCTTGAGATAATTTTTCATACTTTCGGAAGTCAGAGGAGTTTTACTATCGCCAGTTCCCGGAAGACCGACTACGATTCCGTAACCGGTGATTTGATTTTCGCGAACCCCTTCGATCTTAGCGATGTCCTTCAAACGAAGTTCCGTCGGGAATAAACTTGGAAATCCGAGGAGAAAGAACATTAAGAATATAGAATATTTTAATTTCATTGTGATTCTCCGAGAAGACGGTTGAGCTGATTTAAAATCAGTCTTTGTTTTTCCTCTTCGGAAAGTTCAGCCTTGATGGTCACGGATCCATCCGGATTGGTTACGGTCTTAAGGGCAATCGGAGGAGTCACTTGTTTTGGATTGATTCTACCGCTATAGGTAACCTGCAAATTTGCAATCTTATCCGAATCTAAAGAAGAATCCTTTTCCACGAACTCCGGAGCCACAGTGCCCGCGAGAATCAGACTGTTCTCTTCCCCGTTGATCACGCTCACCTTTTGTCCTTGAATCGTAAGGAGACCCGTGTTTGGATCGACCGCGGTTACGAGCGCGGTAAGATTTCCTTTTATCTTTCCGACGGACTTGATCTTTCCCTTATTTTTACGACTGATCGTACGATCGTTGTTATAGGAAGGCATATCCGGAATGATTTTTTTATCCGGCATCGCCTTAAGCGTGATCGTCTCGTCAGCGTTGGATTCGAGTTCGAATTCGGCCTGAAGACCGTTTCTAATTTTGATATATAGAGGAGATCCAACTTTGATATTCTGACGAACCGAATACGGATTTTTATCTCTCCAGAGAGAGGAATCTTGAGCCTTCAATCGAGAGCCGTCTTCTACAAAAACCGCTAATATTAGTAAAACATAAACCGTTAGGCCGCCGAGGATTCCCGGAAAAAGATCGGAGAGGATCTTTGAAAAAGATTCGAATTTCATTCCGTGACCACCGTATTCTTATCCACAACCTTCGCTCTCATCTGACCTTCTCTGGAATGAGTGGTCACCTGAACCTCGTCTCCGATATTTCCGGAACTCAAGGCTTTTACTTTTGTCTTTAGAACGAGGCTTCCTTTATGATAGATCATAAGAATTTCTCCGCCTCTTTGAACGTCGGCGATCTTACGAACGTGTTTTTTACGAAAGATTTCCCCTTCGTTCATATCCTTCAAGAGAGTGGAACCGAGGAGTTCTTTTCCTGGAGAATCTAAGATCTCTTCCGGGGTTAAGATTTCTTCTTCCTTAAAATCCTCCTCCGTAATTTTGATTCCTTTGTTCAAAGTTCTGATCGCCCTTTGAACGCGAACCTTTTGTTCCACTTGGAATCGGATTCTCAGAGAATGGACTTTTTGGTTTTGAAAAAAGATTTCTAAGGAGGCCATGAGTTGTCCCGGGTGTAAACGGGAGGAAAGGTTCGCCCAGCGAAGTTCGACACCTTCCTGAGGAACCTTGGTTTCTCCGGATAAGAACGTTAGACGAAATTCTTCGTCCGGATGTTTCTTTTTGATTTCATTTGCGAGAGAATCCGTAATCTCGGAAGGTTCGAGCGTGTGGTTGAGCGGGAGAACAAGGGTTTCCTTTCCGGTGACGACCGGATCCAGATCCCTGTAGACGTTTAGGATTTCTTTGGAACCTATAAAGACGGGCTTTTTTAGATTTTTAAGAATGACTCTATCTTCGAAGCCGTCCGGGATTCTTGCAATCGAAGAAAGAAGAACCTCGTCCCCGTCCACAACCGCGCGGCCCTTTAGATAAATTCCGGACACTCCTCTTCCCCAGAGAGGGTTTAAAAACAAAATCAGAAAGAGAAGGATCCTTAAAAGTTTCATGAGAAATTTATAATATTCTTATCTCTTGAGAGAAATCGCGGTCGAGAGCATGTTGTCCGAGGTTTGAATCGCTTTCGAATTGGATTCGTAAGCTCTCTGAGCAACGATCATGTTCACCATCTCTTCAACGATCTTCACGTTACTCATCTCGAGAAAACCCTGAAGGACGTTTCCAAATCCTTCCATCCCTGGTGTTCCGGGAATTTCGGGACCGGAAGCCATAGTTTCTTGAAATAAGTTTTTTCCGATCGCAGTAAGACCCGCGGGGTTTACAAAACGATAGAGTTCCACCTGGCCGATCACGATAGGACGAATGTCCGCTCCGACTTTTACAGTGACCTCTCCTTGTTCGGAGATCATGAGAGTATTTAAGATAGAACCTTCGGGAAGAATGAGAGGCGGTTCGAGGAGATATCCGTTAGACGTCACCACTTGTTGATTCGAGTCGATCTTAAAAGATCCGTCTCTTGAGAATGCAAAACTTCCGTCGGGCATTTGGATTTTAAAAAATCCCATCTCGCCGGTGATCGCCATGTCGAGCTTGTTCCCAGTCGCCTGAAAAGAACCGATCTCAAAAAGTTTTTGAGAGGCAGCAGCGCGAACCCCATGACCAACATTGACCCCGGTAGGAATCTCGCTCACGGATGTGGCTGGAGTTCCGGCCAAGACCTGGTGTTGATAGACTAGGTCTTCAAAGTCCGCGCGGTTCTTTTTAAAACCGGTGGTATTCACGTTCGCCAAGTTGTTTGAAATCGTATCGATATGGAATTGCTGGGCAATCATGCCCGTAGCCGCAGTCCAGAGTGAGCGCATCATAATCCGGTAACCCTCTTCAGTATTCAAGTTCGGTCGAATTTCGAAATTGGTGAAGGGGAAAGCGCCGAAAAACAGAGAAAAAGAGACAGAATTCAGAAATTGTGAAAGCCCTTTGTCGGAACTCCGACAGTCCTTCCGTGAAACGCGCGCGCCCCCTCCCTTATTGGGCGGTGGAGGCGGGCCTTGTGGGAAAACTTGTGAAACTTTCCTGTATCACAAAATGAAACTTCGCACAACCGAAATTCCCACCTAATCCGCTTGTCGGAACTCCGACAACGTCCGTCAAAAGTTCTTTACAAAAACGAGCAGGCTCTTTCCGCCCTATTTGTAATTTCGAAACACGACACAACGATTCGAGTTCGTACCTTTCTCGTTATTCGAAACGTTCCAACAATTGGAGAGTTTTGTAAACTTCTGATCGTTGATAAACGTAGTCTCCCATTCTAAACCCGTTTTGTTAGCGGCTTGGATCACATACTCGTCCAGATTAAAGACGGTTCTTCCTTTCGTGATGTCCCCGACTTCCATCACACAAACTCCTTCGGGCCTTAGGACACGAGAGAGTTCTTCCAAGGTTCCGTGGATAAAGTCGGTCCAACCGGAGAGGGTTGAAAAAATACTCGGCTTCTTGTGATCCGGAAGTTCGATTTCTAAAAACCAATAACGAAGCCAGTTGTCTTCTTCGTAGTTCACCTTATCGAGAAAAGGCGGAGACGTTATGACAAGATCGGTAACCGAGTCTTCCAGAGATTCCAAATGAAGAGAAGAATGATTCGTATAACGATTTCTTCCCGAGAACTCGTGGTAAAACGGAGGAAGCGGAGTCTTTAGATCTCTCTTCATCTTCTGCATGATTCGAGATTTGATCTCCTTGTATTCGGGACGAATCCCCTTCTTCTCATTGTTCCGTTTCTGAGCGGAAGCCGGAATGGAAATCTGAGGAAAACTATACACGGAAAAGAATCCGTCGCTATGACCGTGAAGACGGGAAAGAGCCGTGACACCTATGTATTGAATTTCAGGAGTTGCGTCCTGGGCGAGAATTCTCTTGAGATTCTTGATCTCGTTCAAAGTGTCTTTATGATAGAATGCGAGAAGATCTTTGTCTTCTTTTTCTTCCTGAGTTTTCTTTTTGAGATCGAGACCGGCAAGAATTTTCTCCATACTTTCAATGGAAGGAACGATCTGTCTTGACTTTGCAAGAAACAAAGACATCGGACTGATATCGTTGTGAATCGCGGTATGTCCTTCTAAATTTGCTTGGATGGAAGTAGTTCCTCTTCCTCCGAACGGATCCAAGACGACTCCCTTGTTTCCGGAAAGATATTTATCCAAGAAGAATGCGGGGAGCTCGGGTTTGAACGAGGCGCGATAACTTACGCTGTAATGAATGGAGTGAGATTGTCTCTGGCGGGAAGTCCAGAATTCTCCGGTTTGAATTTTTCTTTCTTTTCTTTTGAGTGCAGTCGACATCCAAGAGGCCTCGTATGAAAAGATTTTCGGTCTTCCCATGAGTTTCCCCCTGAAGAAAAAGAAGAATGAAAGACGGGCCTCGGTTTTTACGAAAGGTGAAGATTCATTTACGAAGTTTATGTCTCCCCTTGAGGTCCCTTAGATCGTAGCGCTCGGAAATCAGCAGCGCTTTCCTCCATGTCGCCAAAACGATGGATCGCAAAAAAAACTCACCTCACCCACCTCTATAAATTGCAGTCGAAGTCGATCCAATTTGATTTGTCATTTCGAGTATAGAATTTTGCATGGATAGTAGAACGGAGAATATTCCTTTTTCTTAATTTACCAATGACCCAAGATAAAACAACAGCTCATTCCCTGGAAGCCATCGATTTAGAATTTGACAAAGAAGTTTTTTGGAATCGTCTTTTTGAAAGGGCCGGACTGATCGTCGGTTACGGAGCCTACCTGGTCTGTTTTATCATCGTTTTCGGTTTAAAAATGGAAGCCGTGAAATACGCTTCTCTTTTCTATCTGGGTCTTTTCACTCGCTTCTCGAGTCTTCTCATTGGAAAGTTTTACGAGATCCCTTCGGTTTTTCGAAATCTCTTTTCGGAAGATTCGGCGCTCGTTTCTTCAAGCAAAGAATATCTGAATGTTCATCGGGAAAAAGCCTTTCTTCGTTTGGCGTCGCGTCTCTACGGAATGAACGACGCTTCCGAACTCTACAACGCAAACGAAGAAGAGCTGATGGAACTCTTAAAACCTAAGATGCAAAAGCCTTGGAAAAAAGCGGGAAGACTCTACTTCTTCTTTTTTTATCTTCCCGTTTCTCTAATTTTGATTGGCATCTCCATTCTAAACTGATTGAGTCAGACTTGAGTGAAACGTTTATTCTTATTCTTTTATATCGTCTTTGTGCTTTTCTATTGTAAGAGCGAACCCGCCCTCGTCTCTCTTCCTCCGATGCCTTTTTCAGAGAAGAATCTAAACTGGGACGGAAAATCCGCCTGCGCCGTACTTGTAAATCTCAACGCAAGAACCAAAATCTACTTTCAAAAAGAAGAATGTTTTTACAAATCCCCTCCCGCGTCTCTCTTTCATACCATTCTCGCGATGAACGCATTGGAAAGCGGTTATCTCAAAGAGGATCAGTCTCTTTTTTTCTGGGATAAGACAAGACATCCTTATATCCGTTGGCAAAAGGATCAGAATCTAAAGTCGGCGCTTGAGTATTCCGTACATTGGTATTTTTCAAAACTCTGGAACGATATCGGTCCGGAAAAAGGAAAACAACTCTTAGAAAGGGGAAACACCTTTTCGAGTCCGGTTCCGATCACAAGAAGTTCTTTTTGGCTGGATGGATCGTATACGATTTCACCCGCCGAGTTTGTAGATTTCCTAACGCGTCTTCAAGAGTCAAATCCACCCTTTCGTAAAAAGACGATTCAAACAGTTTTCGGTCTTTTAAAACGGGAAGCGGGATCTCTTTCGAACGCGAGCGGGAATCACGACCTTCCCGGAAACTGGAACGGTATCGAAGATTATAAATCGGACTCCGCATTTTACTACAACCAGGACGAGGCCAACTCTTGGTTCTGGGCTTTGTTTCAAAAAGAAGGAACTCAGTGGTTGGTTTTAACTCGAGTTCGAACGACCGGACAACCGGCGGCTCCACTAGAGGCTGCAAAACTTGCTTCCAAAATCCTTCAAGAAGAATCCTTACTCCTTTCCGCACTTCCCTAATTCGATTTGTTAAACGAAGTCGGATCAAAGAGAAAAAATTTTTCTTTTTGTAAAGAATCCAAAAAGATTCCTGAGAGTCTAAGCCTTATGTGATTTGTTTTTTTTAGAGCGTCTCCTTTCTTTGTTTAAAATTATAAAAATATCAATCTCGGACCTCGGAATCCAAATTAAAATCTGAATGACGAATCCAGAATTCGGGAAGAAACTGCTCCCAGACAGGATTCCCCAAGTATGAAAAAAATATCGTTATTTTACATTTTTCTAATTTTCTCTTTCGTTCTATCCCTTGCTTTTATCCTGCAGTCCGGAAAAGACCTGGAACCCAAAAAGGAGAATTTTCATTCTTCACAAGGTCCGGAAAAACTTTCGGATAGTCAGAAAAAAATTCAGATACAAAGCGGATTGGAAAGACCGGGCCTACTCGACTTCGAATCCGTCGGAAAGATTTTTTCCGGCCATCTCAAACAACCGATTTCGAGACTGCTACTTCAGTTGATCGTCATCATGCTCGCAGCGAGATTTTTTGGAAAGGTCGCAACTTTCTTAGGGCAACCCGCGGTCATCGGTGAAATTCTTGCGGGAATTCTTTTAGGCCCTTCCTTACTCGGATTGGTCTTTCCGGAAGGATTTGCGGTTCTCTTTCCAAAAGAATCCTTGTCTACCCTTCAGATTCTCAGTCAATTGGGACTTCTTCTTTTTATGTTTGTGATCGGGATGGAACTCGATCTTAAAATTTTAAAGAATCAAGCTGAGTCTGCGATCGTAATTTCCCATTCAAGTATCATGTTTCCGTTTCTTTTGGGAGCGGGTCTCGCCTACTTTATCTACATTCCTCTCGCACCGGAGAAAGTGGACTTCATCGCGTTTTGTCTTTTTATGGGAATCGGAATGAGCATCACCGCGTTTCCTGTCTTAGCAAGAATCATCTTGGAAAAAGGTTGGACCAAGACAACGTTAGGCAGTCTTGCTATCACCGCGGCCGCGGCCGACGACGTAACGGCTTGGTGCGTTCTCGCGATCGTAGTCACCATCGTAAACGCCGGATCTTTCTCTTCGGGAATTCTTACCATTCTAATGTCCGTCACTTATATGGTGGTGATGTGGAAAGCGATTCTTCCTCTCATGAGAAGGGCCGGAAATCTCTACACGACCAAGGAATCGATGACCAAAACGATTTCCGCATTCTTCTTTCTTTTTATTTTTATCTCGGCTTGGGTCACGGAAGCGATCGGCATACACGCGTTATTCGGTGCGTTTGTCGCAGGTGTAGTAATGCCGGACAAAAAGGAACTGCGAAGCAATCTCGTGGATAAGATCGAAGACTTTAGTCTTACGGTTTTACTTCCTCTCTTTTTCGCTTTCACCGGACTCAGAACCAAGTTCGGTCTTCTTTCCAGCTCTGGACTTTGGCCGATTTTCTTTCTCATCCTCTTTGTCGCTATCCTCGGAAAGTTAGGCGGAAGCGCGATTGCATCCAGATTGTCCGGTAAAAATTGGAAGGATTCTCTTTCGATCGGGATCCTCATGAACACAAGGGGCCTGATGGAATTGATAGTTCTCAACATCGGCTATGATCTCGGAGTTTTATCGGAAGAGATTTTTTCTATGATGGTTCTTATGGCGTTGACCACGACGATTATGACCGGTCCAGGTTTGAAAATTGTGGACTGGTTTTTTTCCAAGGAAGAAACATTTTCCAGATTCAAAGCCGGAAACGGAATTCTCATTTCGTTTGCACAACATTCGAGAGGTCTGGAACTATTAAAGATTGCTTATGGACTTTTTCCCGAAAAGAAAAAGGAAAGAGAGGTAACTGCCGTACATCTTTCTCCGGATTCTAATATTTCGGAATCACACGCCGAAAAATACGAAGCTTCGAGTTTTACTCCTCTGAAAGAACTTTCAAAAGATTTGGACATTCGTCTAAAAACGATCTATAAAACTTCCACGAACATCACAAAGGACATCATTCGGATCGTGGAAGAAGGCAGTTTTAAACTGCTTCTCATCGGAGCCGCTCGTTCTTTTTTCTCCGACGATATCCTCGGCGGTAAGATCCGGACCATTTTGAATGAAACCGAATGTAATACAGGAATTTTATTTTCCTCACAATTGGAAGACGTAAAGAACATTCATATTCTTTTTGGAGCGGAAAAGGATCTGGATCTTTTACAAATTGCAAGAAGACTTTCGTCCAATTACAATTCTAAACTTTCGATCGTGGATCTAAACGGTTCGGTGGATCGGATTCCTTCTAAGATCAAGCAGAGTCTAAAACGCGAGAAGGTAAAAATTTTACAGCCCGGTTCGAGCGTCGCAGATTGGAAACAATTCGATCTGATTCTCTGCGATTTGGATATCTGGGAAAATCATCCCGAATTTCGAGTAAACGAACTACCAAAGGGAGGCGGACTTCTTTTGATCCGCTCCGTGGACGGATTTCTACTCGAGAGTTGAGGAACTAAATTTGCGATCGGTTTTAAAGAGCACATAACGCGAAGACTTAACTTTTTTCAAAACCTCGGAAAGTTGAAGTTCTTCCGCGCCGGATATGCCCAATTCTTTTTTGTGATCCTGGTTGTGTTGAAACATTCTTACATAAAACTCGTCCGGTTCGACGATCGCTTGAAATCGAATGGTATCTCCTTTTTTCCAATCGGACAAAGCGATCTTTCCTTTCAAAACTGCCTTCTCTCCTGGTGAAAGTCTTGTATCCTCGAACTCGGTTTCCAAATCGATATCCGTCACTCGACCGATCGTTTTCTCAGAAAGAGGACGAAAGATTTTCCCGTTTCGAATCCAAGTCAAAGTAAGAAATACCTTGGGCACGGAATAGGTTGGAAACTTATGACCCGCGCCCGTGTTTGTCAAGGAAGCGGTGATCGTAAGTTGATCCTTTTCCAATTTTAGAATCAAAGAAGAAGTAACTGCTTTTTTCGTCGTCTCTAAGTCGTGAATTCCCTTCCATTCGTGAGAACGATTTTCCATATGACAATTTTGGCATGTGATTCCGGCCGAAGCGAATCTACTTTGTTTCCATTCGGTAAACGTCCCCATCATCCGTTTTCCGTTGAGTTCTTTTCCTGTCTTCGGAGATTCGTGGCAAGACGCGCAAAATTCAGACGATTCAAAATCTTTTTTTGCCACGTAACCGCCGTGAGGCGAAGAAACGTTAGGAGCCCTCTCCGACCGAGGCGGCGGCCCGTATCTTACGTGGTTTCGAACGTGACAGGAAGCGCACAAAAGACCTCTTTCTTCGTTTCCGGAATTTAAATAGGAACGTATCTCTTCGGAAGGTTTTGGAAATCCAAACTTCGATTCTTTGAAATAAGCTTGTGTTTCGGCTAACGGAGAATGACAGGAAAAGCAGGCTTCCGACTTTTCAACGCCTAATCTTTTTAACTGCCACTGAAGCCCCTCTCCTCCAGCTTTTGAATGAAGACTAACGTTCCATTTTTGAAACTGTTCCTTGTGACAGGTCCCGCAGTCTTTCGGATTCAGACTTTTTTCGGATTCTCCATAGGATGCAGGAGGTATTCCTTGTATCGCGATCGGCGTCGACCAATGCGATTCTAAGAACGTTTTTTCACAATGTACAAAACAAAATAAAAGAAGCCAGAGAACTCCGACTTCTTTTATTCTTAAAAGGAGAATGGTGTTCAGCCTCCGCAAGCGTTGCCGCCTCCACCACCCCCGCCGCCGGAGCTTGCTCCTCCGGATCCGCCTCCGCTACTTCCACCCGTGTTGCTCAAATACAATTTATCTTCGTTGATCAATTGATTCGCGCTTCGAGAAAATGCTTGTGCGGTCGTAAAACTCGACTTGGCAACATTTGCATCCGGATTGGATGTTAGGTTGTCGGTAAGAATGGTCAGGTTTGTTTTCCAAGGAGAAACCGCCGGAAGGTTTGACCATTTGAGATCGTCTGCGATCGCTCGATTGTCTGTCGCAAGAGATCCCCATTCCACCCAAGAACCGTCATAGTAACGGGTTGGAATTCCAAGAATCGCGACTGAGGCAAAACCGGTCACGGTAGAACGGACGTTTGTGCGGCAATAAGTGATGATCGTCTGACCGGAAACAAATCCGGCCGCCGAAAACAAATTCTGAATCTGCGCCTTGGTCTTAAACTGAACCGTAATATTCGTATCTTCTAATAGATTAGCAAACGGAATATTTACAGCCCCTTTGATATGACCTTCGATTGCTGTCACACAAGGCGGTGTCGCACAACCTTTCCCGCTCGGGCCCGCGGTGCTCGAAGCCGTGCCCGCATATTCCGCGGCCGATCTTGCGTCCAAAAAGAAAACCCCACCGTTCGGAACTGGAGTCACATTTAGGAAGTTAGAATTTCCATTCTTTAAAATATGAATCACATCCGCGAGAGCGGCTTGTAAAATCGTATTGTCAGTCAGGGAAGACTGAACACCTTTTCCGCCTGCGGGATTGAGAGGAGAAAGAAAAAGGGTCGTAAAAAGATTTCCTTGAGAAGCGTGATACGATACGGCTCCATTCAAAATTCCTAAACTCTTTGCGGGCGCTCCCCAATAACGCAGAGCATACCAACCCCGTAAGGCCTGTTGTAAGTTTGCAGTCGTCGGCGTGTCCGCAGAAAAAACCACAAGATCACTCTGAAGATCGATTCCGTATTTTTTTAGGAACCCATCAATCTGCGAACCCTGAGGCACCATCGTTTCCGTATCGATTACTCCGTTGTTTCGCGTCTGTCCAAAGGTGCTATCGGCGTCCGTTAACAAGTGAACGTAGACTCCGCTTCCCGATTTCGGAAATACATACTGACCGGAGGGATTACCCGTTTGAACTTGAAAAACAAAAAGTTTTCCGTAAACCCCGAGAGGCTTTCTATTCGGCCAATCCTGAACCCAGTAATTGAGTTTAGAATAGGTAATCAAACCGAAATTGTTCTGGTTGTAGTCGTCTGCGGACGCGCTCGCGATCTCCTCGGCCGTATTCACCTTAATGATCAAGGGAAGACGGATCTTTAAGGTTGCCGGAATAAAATCGTAATTGGTGGACTTATTTCCGCAATTCCAGACAAAACCGAATATTAAAAAAGAATAAAGAACGATTCTTAGATATCTCATCTGTGTCGTACTCCTACAAGTTAAAAGGAAAGTTAACGATAAAACCGATCGTCTGCAGTTTGGCGGTATTATAGCCCGCATACGTCTGGGAATAGTAGAGGTTATAAAAGTTACCGTAAGAATCCGTATAACCGAGAGAAGCCTCTACATTATGATAGTCTTCCCTTCTTCCCCAAGCGGGACGTTCTTTCTGTACCCACAGGTCGTAAAGATTGACCCCTGGTATCGTATCAGGAACGGTCAAATTCAAATAGTTCAAAGGAGGGGCCTGTCTAGGATCCGCAAATGCGTATCCTCCCTGCCCTTTTTGTCCTCTCGCTCCGACCGTCAAAAAGAAACTTTCAAAAAATCTTAAGTAGAGTCCGGAGTAATAGAGAATATCGTCCGGAACCGGATTTTCTCTTTTTCGATAACTGAGTTCGCCCAGAGCGCCGAGACCGTGAAAGTCAAAATCCTTGGCTAAATAAAGATTGACCTCTCCTCCGTTTGATCCGTCCCCAAGAGACTGAGGATTGCGGTCGTAGTCTCCCTTTTTGATAGCTCCTGCCCTTACCGAAATCGTGGGAATCCACCATTTGTCGTAGTCGAACTCGTCCAGGATCTTGTATCGGATTCCGATCCGAGTATCCAGATAGCCGTATTTATCCGGACTTTCGGGGATCTGCATAAGACCTCCATAACGATCCACTAATTTAGCTCTTCCTAATTTACCAAATCCTGTTCCGAAATCGACAGTAAGACGATCCGTGATTCCGTATTCTAAAACGATATTTCCGGTGCTGATTCGGATATTATCGTCGTAGTTTGCCTTTGTATTTGCAAGAAAGGCGGAATCATATTCGGAATGAATAAAGACCGTTCTTACCCATAACTGCCTCTGATAAGGGGACCAAGCCTGCTGTGCCTGAATCCCGGAAGAGGCCGCAAAAAATACGAACCCCCATAGAATTTTGATTCTATATTTCATAATGTATACCTAATATTCTTAATTCTTAAATTGATAAGAATCAAAAGGATTAAACTTTCGATTCAGAATCCCGACGTTGAAAAACCGATTAGATCACTCTTTTTTGTCTTCGAGTTTTACGTTAAAACGAATGCTCACGAAGTATTCGAGAGAATCCAATTGTTCGGGCGTCAACTTCCCCGCAAATTCCTCGAGGTTGACCCTTTGTTTTTCGCTGTTGGGCAAAGAACCCTGTAGGTATTCCAAGCGTATTTTTTGAGCCGCCGTCTTAGCGGGATCGGCTACCGCGGTAATTTCGATTTCATGATTGTAAACGGATTTACCGAGATGATATTTTTCACGATCCTTTCCTTTGGGAATCTGAGCGACTCCACCTCCGCTAAAACCGCCGGAAGCAAAGGAAGGAAAAACCAAAACACTGAATAAACTGATAAGAATACTGATGATAAAAGTCTGTTTCACTGCAACTTCTCCGAAATTTATTTTATAAAACGTTGAAACGCCGCGCGTCCAAAGCGGCGGCGTTTCAAAAAAAGATTCTTCGTTATCAAATTTTACTGAATCTTGTAATTCCAATCGTCAATGAGCGTCTGACGTGAAGTCGTCGCGTTCGGATTGACCACGGCTTTGTAATTGGCCGCATTCGCGGCGTTAAACGTTGGTCCGCCTCCGGATCCTGCGGTGCTCGCAGTCAAATCCGTAGTATCCGTTGCAAAAGGAGAACCCGCAGGAAGAGTTCTTTTGGTCGGGTCCGGATGATTTGCGGAAAGGCCGTTCCATTCTATAAAAGAATTTTCATAGAACACGGAAGGTCTTCCGAGGATCACAAAGGTAGAGATTCCGGTGACCATGGATCTTGCGTTTGTTCGGCAGTAGTGAAGATAGGTTTGTCCTTGTTGATAACCGCTGACGGAACCATTCTCCGCGTGTCCCCAACCGGCCGGATTTGACCAGAGGGCAGCGATCGCAGCTTTGGATCTAAAACGTCCGGTGGTTTGATCGATCACTTGAAGCCAGGGAGCAAAGAACGCACCTTTCAAATGTCCTTCCGTAAGAGCCTTCTTACCCGCTTCGACTTCAGCCGCATTCGTTCCATCGGCGGTGCCGACAAACTCGCGTTCGGTGGAAGTAGTGTTGTGTCTTGCGTCCGCAATAAAGACGGAAGAAGTCAGTCCGGTCACTCCGTGAGAATTCGGATTTCTTACGATCTTGATGATATTTTCTACGGGCTGAACGAGTACGGAGTTATCCACATTGCGTAAGTTTTTTACGGAATAGGTTCCGTCGTTCGGTGGAGAACTCTCAGTTCCCGAAGCAGTCAGTTCGGCTGCGGAGAATTGAGTATCGATCGGGCCGTCCAAAACCGCTACGTGTTTCGCATCCGCTCCCCAGTAACGAAGCCAGTACAAACCTCTACCCAAGGTTTGATACGTTGCGCCTTTTGGAGAAGCGGAAGTTCCGGCGCCGGCATCGGTGCCCGCAGCGAACACGACGAGATCTTTGGAAAGATCGATACGATACAATTTTAAGAATGCATCGGTTCTCGCTCCATCCGGAAGACCGGTTTGAACGTTTTCAAACAAACCGTTGTTTCTTTTTTGTCTGAAGTTGATATCCGTTCCGCCGCCGTTCGGCCAAGAATAAACATAAACTCCGCTGGAAGGTTTGATAAATTCCTGACCTGCCGTCGGAGTTTGTGTGGACTGAAGAATGATCAGATTCCCCGTAATCGAAGCCGGCTTCTGCCCAGCCCAATTTGTTTTCCAACGTTTGATCGTCGTCGCGGTTACTAAACCGAATTCGTTGTTATCATAGTTGTCATTGGATTCTACAGCGAGTTCCGCCGCAGTGTTCACCTTGACTCCGTTTGCTATGATTCCGGCGATTGCCAAGAGAAGCGTGTCGTCTTTTTTTTCCGACGGCTTGCAGGTTCCAAGAAACCCCGCGAGAGCCAGCACGATTCCAAATTTACCAAGTTTGCGTTTCATGGTGTATTTCCTTGCGTTAGTTTCCTTCCAGCAGGGTTTCATTTCCCAAAGGAAGTTTTCCCCAGGTTCAAATCGGAGGTTCAGAATTCTAATTATTTTCTGTTTTAACGGATTTAATATTCAATATATAAAACAAGAGTCTATACAATTTGCATAATATATTTTCGAATATTTCGCCTAACGTATAATGTTAATGCGAAATGAACAACTTTGGTTTGAATTATAATTTGAAAGGCTTTGTAAAGGAGAGAAAATTTGGATCCGCGAAGGATCCAAACCTCAGAGATTTACGGAAGAGCTAATCCAAAACAAGAGCGCTTTGGAGGAAGAGGGATTGAAAATTTCTTGTAGATCTTGTGCGAGAAAAACAGCCGTGTCACCCGGAAAAAGCAGATTCTTCTTTCCTGCGAAAACGAGTCCGATCTCGCCTTGCACAAGAGAGACTGTCTGCGATTTTTGTTTTTGAAACCAGATCGGCAGAGGAAAACTTCCCTGAGACAATTCCACTTCCAAAAACTCGAGATGATTTTCTGAGTCCTTATACAAAACCCGAGCGCTCAACTTTTCTCTGTGCAGCGTCAGAATCTTAGATTCTTCCTTTCTAAAAAGCTTTGGGCCGTGCATCGAAACGTCGGGCAAAAACTCCGCGACCTGAGTCCGTAACGCCTTGGATAATTTCCAAAGAATCGCGATGCTCGGAGTTGTCTTTCCTGTCTCGATCAAACCCAACATCCCACGACTGACCTGAGCGATTTGTGCAACCTTCTCCATAGAAAGCCCCAGTTCCAATCTTCGTTTTCGAATCTTATCTCCCAGGAAACTGGTCAGAAAATCATCCGGAGCTTTTTCCGGAGGAGCTACGTCTGAATTGTCTACACTGCGGGCCATAATTGTTTGCAAAGGAATCCACCTCTCTTCTCGTTTCTATCGATCACGCTTTAAAATTTCGCTTCGCCTCAGCCTTAAAAAAATCCCGGTTCATCCCGGGATAGAAAAGGGTCTTTTTCAGAGAAAGTTAGAGTTAGGACGAATCCAGGGAAGGACCCGTCAAGCAGAGATTTATTCTAATATATTAGAAAGTCAAATAATATTTCAATATAACATACATATCGGATTTATATATTGGAATTATTGCTTAATATTCTATTCTTTTTGTAAGAAATTTTGGAAAAGGAAAGAGATTCCGACCAAAGAATATTCTAAAAGCAGAATCCAGACCGGATTTTCATAGAGTTGGAGTTGAGCCGCAGAAGAAAGAGTCTTTCCGGAAACGTAAGACAAAACTACAACTCCCGAAAAAACAAGTCCTGGAAGTATTGGAATTCTTATCCAAAGAAAAAGAGGCCAGAGCAAATACCAAGGATTGACGACGGGACTGAGTAAAAAGAACCAGAGAAAACATTCCCCGAGGGCCCGGTCGTCACCTCGGCAAAATCTTCGCAGACAATACAAACCGATCGCTCCCCAGATTCCGAGACAAAAAATTCCCACCGACCAGACGGGCACTCGAATCAAGCTTCCCACAATCCACTTTAGAAAAGCGTAAAGTGAAGAATTGAACTCCCAGCTTTCCAGAAAGATGGAAAGCCCGTCTCCACCCACTCCCCCTTGTGTCCAAAAATACAGATACGGAAGTAAGAATGCGGAAACAAAACCGATGAGAAAGGAAATTCGTTTTGTCCGGATAAGACAGAACGGCAATAGAATCCAAGCAAAGGTTTTGACTCCGCAGGCGATTCCGAGCAAAACTCCCGCGATCCAAAACTTTTTTCTTTCGTTGTAGAAATAAACACCGCAAAGAAGCACCAATCCTAAGAAGTCGGGATGAGCTTGGATATAAGTTTCGATGATGAGTAAGGGAAACCAAAAGAGGATCCGAAATTCATTTTGTGTAAAATTCTTTTGAAGAATTTTCCAACCAAAGATCTCGATCAAAAAATAGAAACATTTTAAACCCAACAAAGAACCGGGAAACAAGAACGCGGAGATACAAAATAGAATTTGTAAGATAGGCCCGTAGATCGTAGGAACTTCGGGATGATTGATTCTACTTAAGATTTCAACGCTCCAAACAGGAAGATTCGGCGCTGAAAAAAAAGAGGACGGGGGTTTTCCATAAGGTGTTCCCGTTTCGAGGGTTTGATATCCGTCCCACAAAAACCGAGCCCAGTCGTCTTCCCAGACTGGAAACGTAAAAAGCGCCGTTAGACGAAATAGGATTCCCCAAAACCAGATCCTGCTCCACTCATTCTTCTCTTCGACTTCCTCGTTTACCTTCCTAAGAGGAAGAAGCGCAATTCCAAAAAGAATCAAATAAGCGGTGAGATAGAGGATCAGTCCCGCCACACCGGGAGTCGATTTCCAAAAAAGAAAAAGAATGAGATATAAAAAACAAGAGATCGGTCCCGTAAAATACGAGGAGGTTCCATTGAAAAATAAAAGTTGTCGTTTTATCACAAGGAGCTCCGTTGTTTTGAGTGGACAAAGAAACGGAGCGGGAGAATTCTATAGATTGAATTATGAAGCGAACGATCCATCAGATTCTGAATCGTGATTCGAGAGAACCGTTTCCTATCGATTCGGAAACCGTGGATTTGATTCTTACCTCTCCTCCGTATCCGATGATCGAAATGTGGGACGAACTCTTCTTTGGTTTTTCGGACGAGATTCGAGAAAACATTTCTACAAATCCGAATCTTTCCTTTGAAGGAATGCACTTGGAATTGGATAAGGTCTGGAAAGAATCCTTTCGTGTTCTGAAGGACGGCGGTTTTTTTGTAGTCAATATCGGAGACGCGACTCGTAAAGTGGATTCCGGTTTTCAAATTTTTATGAATCATGCCCGCGTGATTCAGAGCTGCAATTCTTTCGGTTTTCAAAGTCTTCCCGGAATCCTCTGGAGAAAACAGACAAATTCCCCCAATAAGTTTATGGGTTCCGGAATGTTGCCCTCGGGCGCGTATGTCACCTTAGAACATGAACATATTCTAATATTCAGAAAAGGAAATAAACGAAAATTCCCTTCCAAACCCGAAAAACTGGCGAGGGCGCAGAGCGCATTCTTTTGGGAAGAACGTAATCTCTGGTTTTCCGATCTCTGGGATTTTAAGGGTAAAAAACAAGGCCTTGATTCCCAGGCGGGAAGAGAAAGGAGCGCGGCATATCCGCTGGAACTCGCCAATCGAATCATCCGTATGTATTCTCTGAAAGGGGATTTGGTCTTGGATCCGTTTCTCGGAACGGGGACATCAACGCTTGCAGCCATCGGCAACTGTAGGAACTCCATCGGTTTTGATCTGGATTCCAATTTGCTTCAGAATCCGTTTCAGAATCTTTCTTTGCTTCCCGAAGAACTAAATCAAATCAGCGAAAAAAGAAAATCCAATCACGATCTTTTTGTCAAATCAAGACTCGAAGAAGGAAAGTCTTTTCTTCACTTCAATCAAAGCCTTCAATCTCCGGTAGTTACCAATCAGGAAAAGTTTCTCACCTTGGAAAGAATCACCGAGATCAAAAGAAACGTCGAGGATCAGATCGAAGTCGAATACTCTCCTCTCTTTCAAGCGGTCGCGCCTCCACAACTCGAGCCCGCCCCCGCAGTACAACCGTAACAGTGTTCGCCGACCCGAATCGTCCTCTGTTGCAGAAGTTTTTCGTCGTAGTCTTGGATACTTTGAATTTTACTTTCCACTTTCATTTCCAACATCTGATTAAAATCGCAATCGTAGAGGGAACCGTCGTATCCGACACTCAGAGTATTCTTACACATAACGCCTAACGCGGCGGAAGGATTGTAGGAAGTTACTAACTTTTCTATATAGTTTTCAAGATTTCCGCTTTCCTGCAGATATTCCAAATATCTAGAAATTGGCATATTCGTAATCGTGAATAAAGAATTAAACTTAATTCCGTGCTCTTTTTGAAGAGAATTCTTAAATTCTCTCTCTAATGAAACTTGATCCCCCGGCAAAAAGGCGCCGGCAGGATTGTAGACGAGATTTAGAACCAGGCCCGAATTTTCAATTCCGTATCCCACCGCGTTGAGTCGTTTGAGGGCTTCTATCGAACGATCGAAAACCCCTTCTCCTCTTTGAGAATCCGTTCTTCTTTTTTCAAAGTAAGGAAGACTCGAAACGACTTCGACTTGGTTTTCCGCGTAGAATTGAGGAAGATCCGCATAACGTGTTCCCGCGAGAAGAATCGTAAGGTTACAACGAACCATCACTTTTTTTCCGAGTTTTCTTAACTCTTGGACAAGCCATCGAAACTCGGGATGCATTTCCGGCGCGCCTCCCGTAATATCCACGATCGAAATCGAACTCGTCGCAAGAACACTCAAACATTGAAACATCGTATCCTTGCTCATACTTTCTTTCCGATCCGGACCGGCGTCTACGTGACAGTGTTTACAGGTTTGATTGCAGAGTTTACCGAGATTCATCTGAAAGATCTCGGTCGGAATCGGATGCAAAGCTCCTACGTTAGTTTGATCGAGTTTATCGGAGAAGAGCGGAAGATTCTTATGATCAAAAACCTCTTTTAATACCTGAAGCTGCCGTTCGGGTAAAACGAGTTCGCTTCCCCGCGATTGTAAGGATTTCATTCTTCTTGCTCCTAAAACTTCTTCGCCCGATTTACATTCCGAGTTCTTTGACCTTATTCATCATCTGAACGGAATGCACTAAGGACGCCCCGCTTCGAATCGCGGCCGCGACGTGAACGGCTTCCATAAGTCCCGCTTCACTTACTCCCTTTTCGAGAGTATCCGTTGTGTAAGCGTCGATACAATAAGGACATTGAATCGCGTGAGAAACCGCGAGAGCAATCAAAGATTTTTCCCGCGCGGTCAACGCACCTTCCGCGAAGACGTCTCCGTAGTAATCAAAAAATTTCTTTGCGAGGTTGGGTTGAAATTCTCCGATATTTCCGAATTTCTTGAGATCGTCCGGTACGTAGTAACTTTCTTTAGACATATAAGGATTCCTTTATTGAGCGATAGAAAGAAAAATTAGATTTAGCTTGGTTCTGATCTTTTTAAAATCAATCGTGTGGCCCGAGTTTGTAAAATCAATTCTTCGTCTTAAACGTAAGATTGTTACACTTTTCACAGACTTCCTGAGGAATCACTCCCCATTGCATCAGATAACCGAACATAAAACAGCCGGCACAAAAACCTACTATCGATTCGAGCGCGGCGAAAAAAGCCAAAATTCCAAGTACGACTTGAAACGCAAAGATCTGACCTTGAAAGAGTAAGACTAAAGACGTTAGGCTAAACAGAAGGCCTATCGCTTGTGCGAATCGTTTCGGCGGACCGGGTGTGGGACGTTCTCCCAGATGAAACAAGGGTACGATACCATGGATCGCAAGTTTGGCAAAGAGAGAAAACTTCGGTCCATACAGAACACGAGCGCTAAAGCCGTAGAACAATGCAAGATTCAACCAAATCGATTGTGTAAATAGCGTAGCCAAAGTCAGCGTGAGAACAAGACCGGCGACCGATCTCGCTGCGTATTCGTTGACAGAATCTGGGAAATTTCCAATACGAATCATCCGTCCTCCTATCCTCTTGGATAACGACAGGTCCTATGCTTAGACCTGGATTTCACGTAAAAGATGGCCCTTCATTTCCGCAATCATTTTAAATATTATAGTATAACATTAAAATTTCTGCTATAACGAAATAACTCTTGCCGCTCAAGAAATACCAGATTCTTTTGACAAAAAAAGAAATCCAGGTTTGAGATCATTCTAAATGATAGAATGAGAAGATCTCTGAAGACCGATCAGGAAAGACGATGAAAATTCAATCCTTATTCTTAACCTTACTGCTCCTTCTCCCCAATCTCGTCTCCGCACAAAAATCGGAATCTTGGATTCTTACTCCCGGCGAAGCCAGAGCCTTGTTGCCGAACAGCGTAGTCTTAGATACAAGATCTCGTTCCGTGTTTTATAGAGAACATATCAACGGCTCCCGTTCCGTTTCCTGGGAAGAATTCTCAGTTCCCAATCTTCCCTTTCGAGGCAACTTACTTCCTCCGGAAGCCCTCAGGAAAAAATTAGAATCCTACGGAATCGACAACAACCAACCCGTACTCGTCGTGAGCGAATCCAAAAACAATTGGGGAGAGGATGGAAGAATCGTTTGGATGCTTCGTGCTCTCGGTCATCGTTCCGCATTTTTAGTGGACGGAGGTTACTCTAGTTTAAAACAACTCGGGGCGCCCGTTTCCAATCAAGGAGAACCGAAAACTCACGGTTCGTTTCAGATCAAAGCGGATCCCAAACTCACGGCCACTTCTTCCGAAATCAAATCGAATCTTAAAAATCGAAAGTATGTCTTTTTAGATACGAGAGAAGATAGGGAATTTTTGGGTGAAACTCCCTATGGAGAATCCAGAGGCGGACATATCCCCGGAGCCAAACATCTCTATTATAAAAATCTTTTACACGACGACGGTTCCCTTTTATCTTCGGAAGAAATTTCAGAGAAGATCAAAGAACTGGGAATCGGAAGAGAAACGATTATCGTTACGTATTGCACCGGGGGAATTCGTTCCGCTTGGATGACCGTGGTTCTTAGAAACGAAGGCTACAACGCGAAGAACTACGCGGGTTCGATGTGGGAATGGTCCGCAGGAAACGAAAAGGACTATCCTCTCACCGTAAAATGATCAAAAACAGTAAATTCTACTTTTTGAATATTCTAAAATCATGGAGAACTTTCTGGATTGTAGCCGGAATCTCAGTTACGTTTTCTTCCTTTTATGTTTGCAAAAACGAATCCGATCTGACCGCTGTAAAGGATCGTTTTCCGGGTCGAGCCTGGGCGGAACCGATTAACGTCCAGGAATCTCTTCCCGGCATAAACGGCCTCACTGCAAAAGATTGCGGTGTCTGTCACGAAGATCATTATAAAGAATGGAAGAACTCCACACACGCAAACGCGTTTACCGATCTTCAATTTCAAGCGGAGCTCGCTAAACCGAATTCTCCTCAGTGGCTTTGTTTGAACTGTCATATCCCTCTGTCCGGTCAGAGAAAGGAAATCGCGACGCACCTCAAAGGTGGAGACGTATTTCAACCCGTTCTTGTTTCCAATAAAAAGTTCAACGCGAATTGGGAAAAAGAAGGGATCAGCTGCGGAACCTGTCATCTCAAATCCGATTCCCAAGGTCGTACGGTTCTCATCGGTCCGACCGGAGCCAACGCCCCTCATCCCGTTGAAAAAAACAGGGAAGCCCTTCACGCGCGCTGCAACGATTGTCACAACCAAGACTATAAACTCAATCTCTCCTTGATCTGTTATTTCAAAACCGGAGACGAATACAAAGAAAGTATTCATTTTCCAAAGGAAGACTGCGTTAGCTGCCACATGCCTTCCGTAAATCGAAACATCGTAATTCCTTCCTTTCAAAAAGAAAAAAGGGATTCTCACAGACATACGTTTATAGGCGGAGGAGTTCCGAAAACTTTCGCTCTCTTTGACTCCCAGTGGAAGGGATATCAAAGCGGTTTGAAAATCGGCGAACCCAAATGGTTCTTGTCTGAAAAAGAAGGGATTCGATTGTCCCTAACGCTTGAAAATACGCTCGCGGGTCATAACGTTCCGACCGGGGACCCGGAAAGACATCTGATCGTGGAAGCGATTCTTCAAGACGAAAACGGAAGAGAAGTCTCAAAAGAAGTTCAAAAGATCGGACAAAACTGGGAATGGTATCCGGAGGCAAAACTCGTCTCCGACAATCGGATCCGATCGGGGGAAAAGCGAAGTATCGATTGGGTTCTAAATACAAAGCCCGGCCCAAAGCCTAAATTCGGTATTTTAAGAATCTTGCATGTTCGTTTAACAAAAGAAAACGCCGAACACATGAAAAAAAATTCAAACTACGCCTCCCCTGAAATCGGAAAAAAAATAAAAAACATCGAACTTCACTATCCCTTTGCAAACGTTTTCTACGAAGCAAAAACCGATCTGAATACCGGAAAGATCCAACTCACATCCAAGAAGAACCTACTGGAAATCTCAAAACGAGGCGGTTTGTGAACCGACATTCCGTAAGCGTCGTCATACCGGCGTTAAACGAAGAAAAATCCATCGCCCTCGTTCTCGCGGACTTGAATAAAATTACCGACGTGAACATTATAGAAATCATCGTCGTCGACAACGGCTCGAAGGACCAAACCGCGAAAACCGCCTCCCAAAACGGCGCCGTGGTTTTAGAAGAACCGGAGAGAGGTTACGGCGCTGCCTGTCTCAAGGGTCTGGAAAGAATCTTTCGATCCTCCGCGCCTCCGGATCTGGTTGCCTTTGTGGACGCCGACTATTCGGATTCTCCCTTAGAACTCAGAGATTTGTTAAACGAATTCCAAAATCCGAATATAGATCTCGTGATCGGTTCGAGGGCCCTCGGTAAGGCGGAAAAGGGTTCGCTTTTGCCAGTTCAAAAATTCGGGAACTGGCTCTCCACGTTTTTAATCGGCATTTTGTATGGTGTAAAATTTACGGACCTCGGTCCGTTTCGTGTGATCCGTTTGGATTCTCTCAAAAAATTGAATATGCAGGATCGGAATTTCGGATGGACTGTGGAAATGCAGATCAAAGCCGCCAAACTCGGAATGGATTGTGTGGAAGTTCCGGTCAGTTATAAAAAAAGGATCGGGGTTTCGAAAGTAAGCGGAACGATTTCCGGATCGATCCGAGCTGGTTGGAAAATTCTTTATACGATCGCGAAACTTCAATTTACGAAATGAGCAAGGAGTTTATTCTTTTTTTATTCTTTCTTCCTAGTGTCGTATTTCAGTTTTTTGGAGAAAGAAAGGACTTCGTTTTTTTGATCGCGGCGAATGTTCCCGCCTTTTTCGCCTATTTTTGGGTCGTCTTTTCAAAGGAGATTACTGATCTTTTTTCTCTTTCTCAAAAATCAGTTTCCAAATTAATAATATTCCTTCCCCAAATTTCGAACTCTAAGATTTCTTTTCGAACTTGGATTTTTCTCGGACTCGTATTGAGGACGTTGATGTTTTTTTCAAAACCGATTCTTTCGGAAGACGTGGATCGTTTTTTATGGGACGGACTTTTGGTTCAGGAAGGAATTTCTCCCTTTTCCATTCTTCCTAAAGAATTGGATCTTTCCATTTTCGACCGGTCCGTTCAACTGATCGCGACTCAATTATTAAACGAAATGAACTCGGCGAAATTCTATTCCGTTTATCCTCCACTACTTCAGTTTCTTTTTTTTATCAGCGCCAAAGGGATGTTATGGTTTCAAAACGTGTCGGCCGGAATGGCGATCTGGAAATCCATTTTGATTTTTTCGGAATTGGGTGTTCTTTGGTTTCTTTGTAAGATCCTAAGAGAAAACGGTCTTTCGATCCAAAGAAGTCTGATCTATTGGCTAAACCCTCTCGCGATCTTGGAGATTGCGGGTAACTCACATCCCGAACCAATTCTTCTTTTCTTTTTGATCGGCGCGGTCTATTTTCTTTGGAAATGGAACGAAAGACAAAAGACAAAGGATTTTCTCCTTCACGTTTTCTTTTTGTCCCTTGGAATTTTGACAAAGATCACTCCTCTTGTTCTTTTGCCTTGGACCGTCTTTATTTTAGTGGATCGAAAAAGATTCTCTCTCCTTTTTAAAACTTCCCTTTTTGCGACGGCGCTCGCGTTAGTCGGTCTTTTCTTTTTTCGGGAATCGTTTTTTGAAAAACAGAGCGAATCCGGGATCGGAGTTTTCTTTCAACTCTTCGAGTTCAACGGCGGTATTTATTATTTATTGCGGGAAACGTTGCGAGCAATCGGCGGGAATTTTTATCTCGCGGGAAAGATCTGCGGATGGGCAACGTTAGTTTTCATTCTCGCGTATTCTTATCGAAGAAAAAAAGAATCGGCGATTGCGGATTTTTTTCGCTCCTCGGAAACTATCTATTGGATCTTTCTTCTTTTTTCGACGACCTTACATCCTTGGTACATTCTTCCCTTGCTGGTTTTTAGCATCTTTTCGAAAAGTGTCTCTCCTATCGTCTGGTCGGCTTTGATTCTCGTTTCGTATTCCACCTATGCGGTGATTCCGTTCCGGGATTCTTTTTGGTGGATCGGTGTCGAATATGGAATTCTATTCTTCTTTTTGCATATTGATTACAAACTCATCTCATCGCTGAATCCATCTACACAGAGTTCGAGCGCGACCTAAACGGATCCCGAAAGGTTCTTTTTTTAGTCGGGTTCACATAAACTTCTTCAAAAACATTCTTTCTAAAAAAACCTTTCATCTATGACCTAAACGAGGTTTTTTGTCCATATCGTCTTTTTAAGAGTTCTTCGACACACATGATTGATAAACTGATCCGCGCCTCCATTAAGAACAGAGCCTTGGTGTTAGTTCTCACCTTTATGATCACCCTCGTGGGGATCTACAACGCCTATCATCTTTCCATCGACGCGATCCCGGACGTGACCAACGTTCAGGTTTCCGCCGTCACCGCTTCTCCGGGTCTTTCCCCTCTGGAAGTGGAACAGTTTATCACGTATCCGATCGAGATGGAATTTACAGGTCTTCCAAACGTCACGGAGATTCGTTCCATCTCCAGAACCGGTGTGAGTTCGGTTACGGTTATCTTCAAAGACGGAACCGATATCTACTTTGCGAGACAACTCGTAAACGAAAGAATCAAACAAGCCGAAGCCATCATTCCTCCTGGTTACGGAAGACCGGAGCTTTCTCCGATCGCAACCGGTCTCGGAGATATCTATGAGTTCGTATTAACATCCGATCGACATTCTCCGGAAGAACTCAGAACTTATATGGAATGGGAACTCGCAAGAGAAGTAAAGTCGGTCGAAGGTGTGATCGACGTAAACATCATCGGAGGTCAGGTTCGTCAGTATCAAGTCAAGATCGATCCGAGAAGACTAGCGGTTCACAACCTTACTCTTTCACAAATCTATGATAAATTAGAATCCGCCAACCAGAACATCGGGGGCGGTTATATTTCCAAGGGCGCCGAGCAGATCGTGATCCGAGGAGAAAGTCAGTACAAATCCATCGAAGACTTACGTAACACCGCCGTCACAACCGCCGGAGATGGAATTCCCCTTTTACTCGGACAGATCGCAGAGATTGAAATCGGTCCGGCTCTTCGTTTTGGTCTCGTGACAAAAGACGGTAAGGGAGAAGTTGTGGGCGCTACTGCGATGATGCTCATGGGTCAGAATTCTCTCGAGGTCGTTAAGAAAGTAAAAGTTAGAATCGAAGATATCAGAGAAAGACTTCCGCCCGGGATGAGAATCGAAACTTTTTACGATCGTTCCGAATTTATCGGAAGAACGTTAGGCACCATCTTCACGAATTTAGCCGAAGCCGCAGTTCTTGTTATCATCGTTTTGATCATCGCGCTTGGAACCGTTAAGGGTGCGTTACTCGTCGCTTTAGCGATTCCGATTCCGATGCTCGTAGCTACGATTTTTATGAACGCCTTTGGGATCGTGGGAAACCTGATGTCCTTAGGAGCCCTCGACTTCGGTCTTCTCGTGGACGGAACGATCGTGATGTTAGAATCCATTCTCCATGGATTTATTTTAAAACGATCCTTCTATGAGATGCAGACAAAACTCGAAGACAGAGAACTCGCCGCAGAGGAGATCATTACGGACGCTTGTGTTCGAGTCGGTCGGGCCGCCACGTTCTCAGTCGCGATCATCATGCTCGTCTATCTTCCTCTGATGAGTTTGGAAGGTGTGGAAGGAAGAATGTTTAAGCCGATGGCGATCACGGTCGCTCTCGCTCTCGGAGCCGCCCTTCTATTCTCACTCACTACGTTTCCTGCCGCCGCGAGTATTCTTTTCAAAGAACCCGTGTTTCATCATAGCAAGTATTGGGACGTCATCACCGAAAAATACAAAGAGCTTTTGGATTTCGGAATGTCTCGCAAGAAGGAATTCTTATACGCGGGCGTAGGAGTTGTAGTCTTCGCGCTTCTTTTGGGTTCCACTCTGGGTTCCGAATTCTTACCAAGAATCGACGAAGGAGAAATCGCCGTAGATATCAAACGTCTTCCTTCCACTTCTCTCAACTATTCCAGAGATACGAACACCGACATGGAAACCGTTCTTAAAAAATTTCCGGAAGTGATCAGCGTCGTCTCGAAGATGGGTCGAGGAGAATCGGCGGCGGAGCCGATAGGAACCGACGAAGGCGAGGCGATGGTAAAACTCAAACCCCGCAAGGAATGGGTGAGCGCCGACGACAGAGAAGAACTCATGACAAAGATGAAGGATGAAATTCTTAAATTCATTCCTTCGAGTACTGTGAGTTTGTCGCAACCGATCGAGAACCGTGTGAACGCCCTTCTTTCGGGTTCGAAGGCGGACGTCGTAATCAAGATCTACGGAGACGACTTAGTCAAACTCAAGGACATCGCCGGTCAGTTTGCAGAAAAATTAAAAGGTGTCAAAGGTGTCGCCGACTTAAGAGTGCAGAGAGTTTTGGGTCTTCCTCTCGTTGAGATCAAAGTCGATCGGGAGAACATGGCGCGTTACGGTGTGCAGGCCGATGAAATTCTCGCGACCGTGGAAGCGCTTCGTCTGGGAAGAAACACGGGAAAGGTGTTCGAAGGTTTTAAACGTTTTGATCTTGTCGTTCGTTTAAAAATCGACGCGACCGATTTGGAACAGGTGGAGAATATTCCGGTCTTTACTTCTTCGGGATCCACGGTTCCTCTCGGACAAGTCGCGGAGATCAAACTCGTAGAAGGTCCGGCCGCGATCTATAGAGAATCTTTGAAAAGAAGAATTATGGTCGAGACGAACATTCGAGGAAGAGACCTCGTAGGTTTCGTAAACGAAGCTCAGAAGGTCACCGAAGAGATCGAAAAAAATCTCCCTCCCGGTTATAGAACGGATTGGGGAGGTCAGTTTGAAAACTTTACTCGAGCAAAAGAAAGACTCGCGATGGTAGTTCCGATCGCACTTGCAATTATTTTCTTTATGTTGATGGCCGCCTTCGGGAGCATCTATTACGCGTTAGGCGTCTTTATAGTAGTTCCTCTCGCGGTTTCCGGTGGAATCATAGGTCTTGTTTTGAGAGGTCTTCCGTTTAGTATTCCTGCGGGCGTCGGCTTTATCGCAGTGAGCGGGATCGCCGTTTTAAACGGGGTCGTCTACGCTTCGACTCTACGAGAAGAATTGGAAAAGGGAGCTTCGATCGCGGATGCGGTTTATCTTGCGGGAATCCATTCTCTTCGTCCTGTTATGACAACCGAGGTCATCGCGGCCGTGGGTTTTATTCCGATGGCGATCTCGACGATGGCGGGCGCCGAAGTTCAGAGACCTCTTGCTACGGTGGTCATCTTCGGAGTGATCGTCGCGACCGTTTTCTCCCGGGTCTTACTTCCGATTGTAATGGAATATCTTTTGAACGTCTACGAATCTCAGGAAAAGAAAAAGTCCGCAAAAAGAAAACTCTTAGAAAAACAGACCTTTGGAGCCAACGCAGACTTCGGACACGATAACAGCGAGTGGATGCATTCTCACGCGGAAGCTACTGAAATTATAACTGAAGAAGAAGATTCTGAAAAGGAATCCAAATCTCGTCCGACAAAATCGAAAAAGACAAAGAAGAAAAAATGAGGAAGGCTTTTTAGAAAACCGATTTTGTCGTAACTACGACGGCCCTTCCGTGAAAGCGCGCGCCCCACCCTGATTGGGTGGAGGTGGTGGGCTCGTGGGAAAAAATCGGCAAGCTTTCCTCTATCACAGAAAAACACTTCTCGCAAGAAGAATCTGCCTCTTCTCAGTTCTGTCGGAACTACGACAAAATCAAAAGAAAACTTCCTTCAAAGGGTTTCGTCGGAACTACGACATTCTTCCGTGAAAGCGCGGGGGCCCCACCCTGATTGGGTGGAGGTGGTGGGCTCGTGGGAAAAATCGGCAAGCTTTCCTCTATCACAGAAAATCACTTCTCGCAAGAAGAATCTGCCTCTTCTCAGTTCTGTCGGAACTCCGACAAACCTCGCTCTCTATGGTCACTCCTCTGATCTCTCGGTCTTTGTTTTTACAAAGAGCCAACGGCTACGCTCCGCGGCCTTTTGGCTAATTCGCTCTCTATGGATCGCGGTCTTTGTGTTTGGACAAAGAGCCAACGGCTACGCTCCGCGGCCTTTTGGCTAATTCGCTCTCTATGGATCGCGGTCTTTGTGTTTGGACAAAGAGCCAACGGCTACGCTCCGCGGCCTTTTGGCTAATTCGCTCTCTATGGATCGCGGTCTTTGTGTTTGGACAAAGAGCCAACGGCTACGCTCCGCGGCCTTTTGGCTAATTCGCTCTCTATGGATCGCGGTCTTTGTGTTTGGACAAAGAGCCAACGGCTACGCTCCGCGGCCTTTTGGCTAATTCGCTCTCTATGGATCGCGGTCTTTGTGTTTGGACAAAGAGCCAACGGCTACGCTCCGCGGCCTTTTGGCTAATTCGCTCTCTATGGATCGCGAATTATGTCCAAAAAAAGAGTTTCCGGTCAGGTTTCTCCCCTCAGGATTGTTCTACCGGGGATCCCCAAGTCCCGCCCGGAGATCCGATGCTAACCCAAAAACCAGTCGTTTCACTACTTGATCACAGTAAGGACCCTTTCAATCTTGCGATCGCAACGGCAAGAACCTGCTATTCTTCCAAAGGAATTCTTCTTCCTTCCGACATGGTATCTTCTGAAAAGTCCATCGAGATTCGAGATCGTGTAGCAAAGTCTACAAAAAAAGCCGGTCACTTGACCACAAGACAACATCCTCAGTTCATCTTCACCTTGGATAAAGTCTCCCGACAATTCGTCTGGTCCTTCTTACACTCTCATCCATTTTATAACTCGGAACAAGTATCTCAAAGATATGTAGAAGTCAAAAAGGAGAATTACTACGTTCCTCCAGGACTCAGCGGAAAACTTTTAGAACTCTATTTGGACGCAGTCGACTTTGCAAGTCAGGCTTATTTTTCTTATAACGAAATTCTTCATCCTTTTATCCAGGAAGAATATTTTAATATCTACAAGGCCAGAGCCAACTATCCGGACAAATGGCAGGGACCGATCAAGAAAAAATGTCTCGAAGTGGCGCGTTATCTGCTACCTCTCGGAACTTATACGTATCTCTATCATTCCATCAACGGACTCACCCTCCATCGTTACTATCGACTGATGAATTCTTACGACGTCCCCGAAGAACAAAGAGCCGTCGTCACCGAAATGGTCAACCAAGTCCGTGCAGTAGATCCTCTCTACGCGGACGAGATGGACGATCCCCTTCCTCTCGAAGAAACGACCGAGTATCGTTTTTTTGATTCTATGTTCGGCGCGGTAAAGAGAGAATTTCATCCGGAAGCCGCAGAGGCTTTTGTAAAAGAATACGACTCCGAACTCGGAGGAAGATATTCGAAACTAGTATCCCATTCTTCCAATGGACCTGAAATTCTCGCACGATCGGTTCGATCTATATTAGGAATTCCTAAATCTTCTCTCGGTGATCAGGACGCAATCGATCTCGTTTTAAATCCGTCTAAGAATAAACACTTAACTTCCACCTTGAACGAAAGTTCCCTGAGTCCGATCACGAGGGCCCTCTTTAACGTTCAGTATTCTTTTCAAAAAAGAATCTCCCACACCGCAGACAGTCAGGATCAGAGACATAGAATGGTTCCGGGTGGAAGACCGGTCCTCATGTCTCAGTATGCGGGAACTCCGGATTACATCACTCCTCTTGTGGTTCAAAAATATCCACAGCTCAAAGAAAAATACGATTCCGATATGAATCAAATTTTCGAAAAGGTAAACCGATTCTTAGACGCGGGCGGTTCTCCCGAATACGCGACCTATCTTTTGCCGAACGCATTCCCGATCCGTTTTTACGAAAGCGGAGATCTTCTCAACCTCCATCACAAATGGAGATCTAGAACTTGTTACAACGCCCAAGAAGAAATCTTCCAAGCATCCGTAGACGAACTCACGGACGTCATGAAAGTGCATCCCGAGATCGCAAAGTGGATCAAGGCCCCTTGTTGGATTCGACTTCAAGGCGAAGTAAAACCCTATTGTCCGGAAGGCGACCACTACTGCGGAACCCAGGTCTGGAAAAGAGAATTGTCGGAGTATTCCAGAGTGATCTAAAATTCTTTCCGAAAACGATTCTACGCTGTAGAATGGTCGAAGAAGTATGAAACTCACAGTGACCGACAGCCGAACCCGAGAACTCATTCGTTACAGAAGACAGATCCACAAACATCCCGAACTCCGTTACGAGGAAAATCAAACCGCCGGATTTGTGATCGATCATCTCAAGTCTCTCGGACTTTCCTTTCAGGATAAGATCGCGAAGACCGGAGTGGTCGCGTTAGTCGATTCCGGCAAACCGGGCAAAACGCTTCTCGTTCGCGCGGATATGGACGCACTCCCAATCTTTGAAGAATCCAAAGCGGAATACAAATCCGTTCACGACGGGGTCATGCACGCCTGCGGGCACGACGCTCACACTTCCATTCTTATGGGTCTCGCCTCGGATATCAAAGAAGACATCCGTTCCATTCTTCCCAAAGGGAAAGTTCTTCTCGTCTTCCAACCCGCGGAAGAAGGCGGACAAGGCGCTGACAAGATGATCGAGGAAGGAATATTAGAAAAATATAACGTTGATGCGGCGCTCGCGCTTCACGTCTGGAATCATATCCCGGTGGGAAAGGTCGGAGTTGTAGACGGTCCGATGATGGCCGCCGTAGACGAGTTTACGATTACGATCACGGGAATCAGCGGACACGGAGCGATGCCGCAACATACGGTAGACCCCATCGTCGTCGGAGCTCAGATCGTGACGGCACTTCAAACGATCGTTTCTCGAAACACGGATCCGTTGGATTCTTGCGTCGTTACGGTTGGAAGTTTTCACTCAGGAAACGCGTTTAACGTGATTCCTGAAACTGCGGAACTCAAAGGTACGGTAAGAACCTATTCCAAGAAGATGTTTGAAGAAGTTCCCGGCAAACTCGAACGTGTAGTCAACGGAATTGCGTCCGCGCTCGGAGCCAAGGTTTCCATCCACTATGAAAGAACCAATCAACCCACGATCAACGATCCTTTTATGGCGAATATCGTCCGTAAGGCTTCGCTTAACATTCTCGGCGCGGACAGCGTAACCGAAGAACATACGAAGTCCATGGGTGGAGAAGATTTTTCTGCTTTTCTTATGAAAGTTCCCGGTTGTTATTTCTTTGTGGGTTCGATGAACGAATCCAAAGGACTCATTCATCCTCATCACAGCTCCAAATTCGATATCGACGAAGATTCTCTCTCCATCGGACTTTCCGTCTTAAAAGAGGCGATTCGAATCTATCTTGAGGAAAATTAGAATTCTTTAAAATATCATGTCTTCCGCGACAACAAATCGCGGGGATATACCTCGAGCCGTCAAGGAATTCATATAGAAACGATCAAACGACTCCGAGTGAATTTTTCACTTGAAGAGCTTTTGTATTTTTTGGATCGATGCTAAGAGCTCTTTCCACGAGATCATTTGCACGAGGAAGAACATTCAAAATCCTGTATATATCGGCAAGATTGATCAGATTCCGAGTTAAGGTAGGATCCTGTAGATAAGCTCGTTCCCCTAAATCCGCAGCTTTTTGATAGAACTTTAGCATTTTGTAACAGAGAGACGCGTGATATAAAAAGTCGCTCGAATCCGCGCTTTGATCCAGAAGTGTTTCCCAGTATCCGATCGACTTCGCATAATCTTTTGCCTTGAGATAAAATTTTCCCAAAACTTTTAGGATTTGTTCGTTTTTCGGATCGAGCTCCAAGGCTTTCTCCAAAATATCCAACCCTTCTTGCACTCGATTTTTTTCGAGAAGTTCCTTTCCACGATCCAAGGCCTCTTGAAACGAATTTACGGGAAGGGTTTGAAAGGAAGGGAGAGACGACGTTTCAGGATGATACGTAATCTTCAAAAGAGTAAAATCATCGACCAAGGCACCGAATTTTACAATTCTATCATATACTTCTCTGAGATCTCCGTATCCTTCTTCTACCCTTCTTAAAAACTGTTCCTGATCCTCGTTGATGATCCGATCTTCAGCCTTTCCGATCAGAAGATCGTCTCTTCCGTCCGAACCGATCACGATCGTATCACCGGGAAGCATTCGAAAGGTTTTGATCGTAAGGTGTTGTTCGTTTTCGGGAATACCGATCTTACGAAGAGTCAATTCGTCTTCGATATAAGAAGCGACTCGATCCCGATACAAAACAGTCCAAGGATGTTCCGCATTGATATAATACAATAAACCGGAAGATTCTTCCACCAAACCCAAAACGATCGAGATATACATCGATCCGTCAAAGGATTCGAAAATTTTCTGAAGTTCTAAAAACGCTTCCTTCAACCAACGTTCGGGAGATTTGTCTTTCTGAGAACTGATCCCGGATCGAGTCAGGATCGTATTAAAGACGGTTCCCATAACCAAGGCGCCACCCGCGCCTTGGATGGATTTCCCCATCGCGTCTCCGTTGACAAAGACCACATAACGTTTACCGCTCAATTCCACGTTTCCGGAAATTAGAATATCTCCTCCGATCTCGTAGGTTTTCCCCTTGAACTCGAAGGACTTTTTCTGCTTTGTATAAAATTCGGTTCTTACTACCTTACTCGTGTTCTTATTGGATGAAAGGGGATTGATGAGAAGCGAAGTGAGAAAGTAATCCGCGTCCTGTTGCACCTTGAGACGATTGACTTGTTCCAAGGATTGTTTGAGTTCTTCGGTTCTTTGTTCTACTTTTTTTTCAAGGTCTTCGTTTAAGTCTTCCACTTCCTCGTTTAACCGAACGAACTTATTCGCAAGAATCGTCGCGATGCTTAGAATAAAAAATAGAAAAGCGTATCCGACGACTCTCGGAAATACGATCACGTTGCGAGCTCCGAGAGTATCCAAAACTCCGGCGACCACGACGACCAAAACTCCGATCAGAATAAAGAACGCGTCTCGATCCTTTTGAACGATTCTACGGATCAAATAATACGAAATGAGGGAAACATACAAAATCCAACCGTATTGGACCGCGTGTTTGTTCAGAATATTGTAATGAATGACGTTGTTTGAAAAAAGATAGAAGATCGTAAACGCGACGTAACTGCCGTCCAAGACGTTTAAAATTAGATTTCTAGGATATTTAAAATAGACTCGGACAAAATTACCGAATAGAGGAATCAAAACCGTAAGAATGATATATTCCACTTTTTTCATATAGATAAATTCGATCCCGAGATCGTATTTAATCTGGTTCCTTAAGAATTGATAAATAAAAAATAAAATCGTAAAAAGACCGTAGTAGAGATTCTCCTGATCCGCTCGACGCCTAATATAAAGAAAAAGAAAATAACCTCCCACAGTGAGATAAATCATCAATAAGAATGTTTTAATATACTCGGCGCGAAGAAGATCCTTTAGAACCAAGGCGTTATCGCCGATAGCTGTCCGGTCCTGTTCGATTCCCACTTCGCGATCGAAAAATTTCTTAACTTGAATCACGATGATATTTTTCTCACCCCTTCGAATGAGATCGTTTGGAATCGGATAGACTCGAATCTTATCGTAAGCCTGCGGAAAAGTTCCGTTCATATCGCCCGTAGCACCGATGAGAACTCCGTTGAGATACGTTCGATCCTTATCGTTGATCGTCCCCAACCTTATGGAAAGACTCGGAGCGGCCCACTCCTTTGGTGCGATAAATTTTTTAACGATATAAACCGTTTGAATCGATTCATCCTTTAACTTATGGACGCCCGGAGCCTTATAAATTTCGAAAGGAATCGAATTTTTCTTCCCATCCAGATATGACTGCGAAAAGGAAATCGGATTTAGCTCAGAAGTCGTGAGCTCCCAGTGATGCTCCTCATTGGAATCCAGGCTCGTGATCGTATCCAAGGAAGAAATTTTTTGAATCGATTCCGAATCCACGGAAACAGAAAAGATAAAACTACTCACAAAAAAAAGTGTGAGAAGATGATAGATCGAAAACTTTTGTAAAAAGCGAATTCGATGGATGAAAGTATAAGAAAAGGAATTGAATTTCTTTTTGGAAACCGGACCGAGGGCATGTTCGTATAAAAACATAAAAACAACTCTTCCTTAGTTCTTATTTGGTTTTAAAGACAGAACTCTATTTGTAAATTTAGGAATCGAAAACGTTACTCGCTTTCTTCTAAAGAAGAACCAAAGTCATTCTGTCTTCGGACTTCCCAAAAAGCTCCTACAAAAGTAGGAACTCCTTCAAAACCGAAAAATCAATACAACTAACGTTCTCATTCCGGTTAAGACAAGGAAAAATTTACTTTCTTAAGAATGAGGATTTTCTTTTTATAAAACAAGCCATCAATCAAATCGATTCCTACGCCGCAAACGACGACTTAGGTTTAATTTTTTCTCGATTCGATTTCGCCGATTTCTTTAGGAATCATTTCGGTCAGATTGAGCGGATTTTGACCTTGCACCAAAACGTCGTCTTCGATTCGAATTCCGATTCCACGAAAACGTTCCGGGATTTCAAGATCTTCCGGATCAAAATACAATCCGGGCTCAATCGTGATCACCTGTCCGTTCTCCAATTTTTTGGAAGATCCGCTTTGATAATACGTTCCTACGTCGTGAACGTCCATTCCCAAATAATGACTCGTTCTGTGCATATAATATTTTTTGAATATTCCCTGCTCCAAAATAGAATCCAAAGAACCTTCCAATACTCCCAAATCCTTTAGACCTTCACAGAGAGTTTTTACCGCTTGATTATGAATCGCGACAAACTCCACACCTTCTCTCGTATGTAAAACCGCTTCCTTCTGAGCATTTAGAACGACTTCGTAGACCGCCTTTTGTTCGGGTGAGAACTTTTTGCCGACCGGAAAGTTACGCGTAACATCCGCGGTGTAATATCCTTTTTCAGCGCCGCTATCGACTAAAACGAGCTCGCCTTCTTTCAACTGACAGTTGTTAGACGTATAGTGAAGGATCGTCGCGTTTCTACCCGTTGCAACGATATGTCCGTATCCTCCGCCCCAAGCCCCTTGTTTGAGATATTCGGATTCTAAGATGGCTTCGAGTTCGTATTCGAACATTCCAGGCTTGGATTCTATCATCAAACGTTCGTGACCGAGCGCGGTGATTCTCGCGGACTCTTGAAGCGCCGAGATTTCAAAGGGAGTTTTGAACATTCTCATCCAGTGTAAAAAATCGGGAGACTCGATTCTTCTTGGACCGAACTTCCCTTCTCTCGAACGTTGATTGAGGGAATAGATCCATTGGATAAGTTTAGAATCTCGGACCAAGTCCCTTCCGAAAAAATGATAGAGAGTATGCTGATTGACGAGGATTTCGTCTAACTTGGATTCCCATTCGTTGGTATCAAAGGATTCGTCAAGAGCCAGGAGCGACTTCGCTTTTTCTTTTCCGACGCGAATTCCGGTCCAGATTTCTTTTTCCTTATCCTTCGGAAGCATAAAGATGGATTTATAAGAATTTTTTAATATAAGAATTCCTTCCGCTTCGTCCAGACCGGTCAGATAATAATAATCCGAATCCTGACGAAACTTATATTCCACGTCCCGATTTCGAATCAGATGAGAAGCGGCGAATACGATCAACACTTCTCCGTCTTTGAGTTTTTTCTGAACCTCTGTGATTCGGTCTCGATAAATAGAATGTGTCATGGCTGAATTCCCTTTTCTAATTGGACTGCGATTGAAAACAATTTGTCGGGGTCCTGTTCTTTCATACAACGAAAATGTCCCTCCGGGCAAACCTTTCCTCCGTGAATTCCGCAGGGCCGACAAGAAAGTCCCGAAATCCCGGAGACATAGGAAAGCTCGGCCAACGGAGTATATCCGAAATCCGGAACGGTAGCTCCAAAGACGGCTAACGTAGGAATGTTAAAGGCAGAGGCAAAATGGATCGGAGAAGAATCGTTACTGACCATCAAGGAGGCCTTGGATACCAAAAAGGAAAGCTCTTGCAAATTTGTCTTTCCTGCGAGATTGATTCCGTATCCTGCCCCTACGGATTCGCAGAGTTCAATATCACCTTTGGATCCGATGAGGACGATTTTTTTCCCGGATTCTTTCGAGAGTCTTTCGCCTAACGTGCGAAACTGAGACGCCGGCATTCGTTTTGTTTCCCAGACAGAACTCGGAGCAAGAAGAATGAAGTTGCCCGCTTCCAGACCGTTTTCTTTCATCAAGACCCGAACTCGAAAAACGGATTCTTCTTTCCAAAACAACTCCGGTCGTTTGGAAAGATTTGAATATTCTTTCTCCTCATAGATTAAGGAGAATAATTTTTCAACCTCGTGTTTCCCTCGCAATGGACGAGGAATCTTTTTTGTAAGTAGAAAGGAAAAGCCTGCGCTTTCATATCCGATTCTTACTTTGGCCCCGCTTGCATATCCCATCAAGGTGGAGCGAAAGGAAAAATGCGGAAGAAGACAAAGGGTGAATTTTTCTTTTCGCAAACTCCATAAGAAAGAAAAAAATTTCCAGAGAGATTTCTTAAATTCTTTTTTATCGAGAGGGATCAGACGATCGATATGAGGATTCGCCTCCAAAACACCGTCCGTGCCTTTGTTGACGACAACAGTGAGATGAGAATTTGGATACTTACGTTTTACTTCTCGAAAGAACGCGGTAGTTAAAATCAAGTCGCCTAAGAACGCGGTTTGAATCAAAAGTATTTTTTCAGTCACGTGCTAATTCCATTCTTATACTTTGGAAAGAATCGTTGCAAAGTTGTTCACTCCCAGTCCGCCGATGGAAAGGGCGAGTCCGTTTTGAAAACGATTTTCTTTGTACATCCAAGTCTGAAGCTCGGCGATTTGTGCCAAGCCCGATACTCCGACCGGATGTCCCCTCGTTTTCAATCCGCCCGACGCGTTGATCGGAAGTTGTCCTTCAGGATGTGTTTTTCCCTCTTTCACATAACGTAGCGCTTTTCCCTTTGGAAAAAGTTCAGCGTCCTCCGCTCCGATCAATTCAAAAGGAGTGAATGCGTCGTGAAGTTCCGCGATATGTATGTTCTCCGGTTTTAGATTCGCTTCCTTATAAGCGCCTGCAAACGCAGCGACACTCGAAGGAAAACTCAAACTCCCCGGAGCCGAAGAAAGATTTCCAATCCCGTGTCCGATGCCGGCGATCTTCAATTCTTTTGAAGAATTCGTTTTTTCCGAACTCAAGAGCAAGGCGCTACTTCCGTCCGAAAGAGGAGAAATATCATACAAACAGAGCGGACTTGTAAAAAGAGGAGATTTAAAATATTCTTCTTCTGTAATATTCTTTCGGATATGTGCGTTTTCGTTTTGAAGGCCGTTGTCGTGGAGTTTTTTTGAAAGCGAATAAAGATCCTTTCGATCGTATCCGTATTCGTGAAGATAACGCGTGGCGATCATTCCCCCGCCCTGGGCCATGGACATCGCAAATCCTCTCTGACGCTCGGACAAGACACTTCCCAAAAGGAGATTGTTTTCTTCTCTTTCGAGCCGGCTCATCACTTCGGTTGCGATGACGATCCCTCTTTGAAACGCCCCCGATCGCAGAAGATACGCCGCTGTGTGTAACGCGCTCGCACCGCTCGAGGACGCGGTTTCGGTACGAATTACAAAAAGATTTTTAAGACCTAAACTTTCTTTGATTCTTGCGGGAAGAAAAATCTCTCCCGTATATCGTTCGGGAGCCATAGCCGCGAAAATAAGAAATTGAGGTTCAAACTCAGAATTTCGTTTGAGAAGTTGACTCGCGGTTTGATAAGAAAGAGAATGATAATCAAGTTCAGTTTTACCAAAGCGACTGAGTTGAGAATCGATAATGAAAACGGATGAAGACACTATAGTCTATGTTTTTGAAAATTGTGAGATTGAAAATCAAAAAAAATAAATCAAAGATAGACGAACGACTTTTCAGAGGACTTTATAAACTATCCTTGCAAATTTAAGAATGATTTTTATACTGAAAGGATAGAAGGGGAAAATACGATGAAAGGAAACAAAGAAGTTCTAGAAATTCTTGGCGAAGTTCTTGCCGCCGAACTCACAGCAATCAATCAATATTTTATTCACGCGAAGATGAACAAGAACTGGGGTTTTAAAAAACTCGCAGACTTTATGAAACACGAATCTATAGACGAGATGAAACACGCGGATGAAATCATCGATCGTATTCTTTATCTGGAGGGAGTTCCCGATCTTCAGAGATACATGAAAGTCGGAGTCGGCAATAACATCCAAGAGATTCTCAAAGTGGATCTCGAACTGGAATATGCCGCGATAGAAAGATTCAATAGAGGAATTGCAATCGCCGTCAAAAATAATGACAACGGAACTCGCGAACTTTTTGAAAAAATTCTCGTTTCGGAAGAAGAACACGTGGATTGGATCGAAGCACAACAGGAAATCATTCGTCAGATCGGCGTTGAAAACTATCTGGCGCAACAAATCGAGTGACGAATTTTAGAAACCCCGCTCCCAAAAAATCCCTTAGGTTGAAAGTAAGAAAGCCCGAGGGAAAATTTTCGTCCTCGGATCGTTCCAAAGAAAAAGAAGTCCCGTCCAAAACGGAATGGGACTTTTCAAAACCGGAAACGTTTGAATACCACGCTTCTTGCCCGGACGGTCTTTCCGGTTTGCTTCGGGAAGAAATCTTAGAGGCTCGGCTTACCGTCCTCGCAGAGAATCGCGGCGGCGTTTTCTTTCAAGGCTCCGCCAAGGCGTTAAAAGATTTTATTCTCACAACCGGAATTGCTTCGGGGATCAGCATTTCTCTGCGCTACTGGAGAGTGGATAGTCCCGAGGATCTTTATAACCAAGCGCTTCAATTCCCTTTTGAAAAAATCATAAGCCCGGAACAATCCTTTCGGATCGATTCTACGACCAAGGATTCTCTCAAAGACTCGCGTTATGCGACTTACAAACTCAAAGACGCTATGTTCGATCGTTTTCGCTCGAAGGGAAAAGAAACTCCGCAGGTTTCCAGAGACGAGCCCGATTTTTTATTCTATCTTCGTTCTCATTCCGATCACGCAAAACTTTCTCTGGGTTTAAATACAAGACCCCTCCAACAGCGAGGTCATGGAAGAATCGGAGGCGACGCTCCGATGCGGGAGATTCTCGCGTCCGCCCTGGTCCGTTATTCCGGCTGGGACACCAAATCTGTGTTATACGATCCATTCTGCGGATCCGGAACGATCGTCATCGAAGCGGCTTTAAAACTTTTGTACGGCGGTTATACGAACTACAGAAGTCTGGATTCTTCCCTTCCGTTTAAAAAACTTTTCGGAGAACCGAATCTGAAAGAAGAAGCGGGAAAGGTTTCAAAAATTCTAATATTCGCTTCCGATCAGGACGAAAAAGCCTTGAATCTGGCAAAACTCAACGCGAGAAACGCAGGAGTGGATCATCTGATTGAATTTTTTACCGCGGACGCAACCCTGTCCGAAAACGAAAAAGGGATTCAAGACGGCTTTATTGTGACCAATCCTCCTTACGGTGTTCGATTGGGAACCAAAGAAGAAGCCAAAGAAATCTACTTGGCCTGGGGTAAAAAACTAAAGGACCACTTTTCAGGTAACGTTTTGGCTCTTGTTTGCGGAGACACTTCTCTTTTGGGATTTCTAAAACTCAAGAAAGACAAGGAGCAGTCACTCACAATCGGAAAGTTGAAAGGAAAATTGGTTGCCTATACCTTGGGCAAATAATCTTATCGAATCGGAATGAAACATCAGGAAATTCTTCTTAAACTTTTAGAAGTCACTGAGAATACGAAGGATTCATTCCAGTTTTTAAAACTCTTTCGTTCCATAGAGCCGGAAAAATTTGCGGTGATCTACGCGGATTCGGGAACTCTGATGGAGTCCGCGGAAGCGCTCCTCTACAATCTCAAACTTCTTCACAAACTCGAACTCTATCCGGTTGTCGTTTTGGACAAGGATGGAATTTCTTATACGAATCTTTTTTATAGAAATCACACCAAGGAAGACACGGACTCCACGCTTCCCGGAAAACTATTTCGTCATTTCAATCAAGTGGAGACTTCGGTCGCATCCGCTCTTGCAGAAAATAAACTTCCGGTATTCATCGCTGAAGAAAGAGGAAGTGGTCTTTTTGAATTTCTTACTAATCTCTGTTCTTCTTTGAAGACTAAAAAACTTATCTACTTAAATCCTCGGGGTGGAATTTATTCCAACGGAGAGAAAGTTTCGATCTACGACGTGGATTCTACGATTTCACCGGATCCGATCGATTCGGTTCTATTTCATTCTTGCAATGAACTTTATAAAAACGTAAAGGACCCCGAATTCGGAATCGCAATCACCTCCGCCTCTTCTCTTTTGAAAGAATTGTTTACGATCAAGGGAAGCGGGACGCTCATTCGAAAGAAGAATCGAATCGACTTTATTTCCGATCTGAATTCTATTCCAAAACCTAAAATCAATCATCTCATCGAAACCGCGTTTCAGAGATCCTTGAAACCGAATTTTTGGAATCAGGAATTTGCGGGAATTCTTCTCGAGTCAGAATACAAGGGGTGCGCGTTGGTCAAAAACACTCCTTACGGTTTTTTTCTTTCGAAGTTCGCGGTAGACGAAATCGCGAGAGGAGAAGGAGTGGGGAGAGATATCTGGGATCAGATGGTCCAAAGATTTCCCGTGCTTTTTTGGAGAGCGAGAAAGGAGAATTCGATTTCCAAATGGTATACGAAAGTTTGCGACGGAATGCAGAAAGAAGGAATCTGGATCTATTTTTGGATTGGAGTTAAGGAAGAACACATTCAGCCGATCTGCACGTTTCTAAGAAATCTTCCTCAGGATCTAGAAGCGCCGTCTAACAATACGAAGTAGTCGGTAGATATTTTTTGATGTCGGCTTGCCCAACGAAAGAATTTTGTAAATTTTAAAAATGGAAGGTTTGTAGGAGTTCCTACAGAGAGAATCTTACTTGCAGAAAGTATGTTTTTCTGATAAGAGGGATTTGCCCCGAGGTTTTCCCGCCTCCTCACCCCTCCACCCAAGATCAGGGCGGGGCCGCGAAAGTTTCACGGCAAATGTAGGAACTACGACAGAGAGAATTTAGAAGAAATACGACAAGAAGAGAAATACTCATGAACGCATTAGTCTTTTTATACGATGGGGATTGTTCTTTCTGTAATGACCTAGCACAAAGACTTCAATTCTACAACCTCAATCCGAAGATTCGTTTTAAATCCTTTCGAGAATTTTCGGAAAAAGAGCTGAGAGAAATTCATCCCAGTTTGAACATCCAAGTCGCACAAGGAAATGTGCAGATGATTGCGGATGGAAGAAGATATCCCGGTTTTTTTGCGGTTCGAAAACTCAGTCATTCTCTCAGAGGATTTCGTTGGGTGGCTCCCCTTCTCTATCTTCCCCTGATTCCCATTTTCGGAATGATCGGAATGAATGTTCTAAAATCCCTGAAGAGTCGATAATCCTTCGTAAAAGACAAGCCTTGCGTCCAAGGCCAATCGATTCCCTTCCATAACTCTTTTTCTTTTTTCATCCGTGTCTGCTACTGACTCTATCAAACGAAAGAGTTTTTCGGAGTGAGATTCATCGGCGTCCAGGTTGACCTGAAAGAATTTACCTTCGGGCAAGGAAACTCTTCCTTTTAGCTCCTTGTAAGACATAAACATTCTAGAATATTCTAATTTTAGCAAGTATTCGTTCGCGGGACCGAGGGCACCGAGAGCCGAATAAAAATCGGTGGTCGTGATTCTTTGCATGAGATCAAGATAGGCTTTTGTCTCCGGCAGACGATGAGATTCAAAAACGACTTCTCCCATATCGGAAAGAAATTTTTTAAGAATGGAAACGTGAGAATCTTCGGCCTTCCCTTCTCCCAATTCTTCCCAGATATTTTGAACGAGTACGATCTTTGCGTCCAGATTGTCGCTGATCGCCGCGGTGTTTAAAAACCAATTTACAAAGTCGACACTCACGAAGTATTCCTGACGTAACCAAAGAAGAAGGTCTTCTTTTTCCATTCTTCTTTCTTTGGATTCCAACCAAAGATTCGCGGTCAAGACGGGATGATTGACGACCGATTCTTCCAGAGCGGTTCGAAAAGAAACGGTTGTTTGAGATGAGCGAAACGTCTGCATAAACTTCTGTTCTATTTTTTTGAAAGAATGGAATTCGTCTTTAACTTAGAATATAAAAATCGAGGAGATTCCCATTCCGAACGTGCGATCATTAGAATCTCTGAAAACAAGGATTTTTCCTCCCCTAAGCCCTGACGATAACAAATCGGAAAGGTAGAATAAAACGGAGACAATCCCGGAGTCAGGTTGATTTCCAAAAAGAAAGGTTCACCCGCATCGTCGCATTTCCAATCCAAGCGCGCAGGTCCGGAAGTTCCCAAGGCCTTACAAAAAGAAAGACTCTGTTCCTGAAGGAACAATTCCCTTTCTACCGGACAATCAAAGACCAAAGTTTCCGGCATAGCGCTCTTAGACTTTGTTTTTTCTCCATAGACTTCCTCTACTTTCAAATCCTCTCTCAGAATCAAACGCCCCGCGCGACTCGCGCGATAACCCGATTTCGATGAACCCATTACGGAAATTGTATATTCAGAACCACTCAAGTATCCCTCAACCAAATAGGGAAAGTATTCCTCCGGAAGGTCACGCGTCAGCGAACGAAGTTCTTTTTCGTTTTGAACGATACTTTTTTCTCCGATCCCGAGACTCGAACCCTCTCCGGAAGGTTTCAAAAAACAGGGAAACACGACCTCTTTTGAAAGAACAAAATTCTTTCGAGTCTCATATTCAATGGAGAATCCTGGGGCCACTGGAATTCCTAGAGACTTGGCAAAGATCTTCGTCAAATTCTTATCCAAAGAAACGTTTTGAGCGAATGCGTCCGATCCGGTGTGCGGAAATCCAAAAAATTCGGCCGTCGCAGGGACCAAGGCTTCTCTGTTCCGAGAACGAAACCCTTCCATCAGATGAAAAATCACCGGTCGATCCTTAAAACCTAAGGAAGAATATTGATTCAATTTTTCTAATAGATCTTTCGGCGTCGTCACGAGTTCGGCAACTTCCCCGAGTTCGTTTAACAATTCGAGAATCCTCTCAATGGAAGCGGAAGATTCCCATTCTTGTTTGTAAGAATCCGGAAACTCTCCCGTAAACTCGTGGAGATCTGCGTAGACGATTACGGTGGAAATCGCCTCACTCATAGGATTTTTTTTCTTTTGCACCCAGGCTGTCCGGAGAAATTCTTTCCCAGGTTTCCAAAGTGATCTCAGGATAACTATCTTCCATCGTAGAATCGGGAGGTTCCGGACTGACGTGATAGGTTCCGCGTAACGCGGATCGAAATACGTGCATCCTTTCCGGTTTATAATAACCCAGATACCAATCCGGAGTGAGAGTGATCTTGCCTCCGCCTCCGGGAAGATCGTTTACGAACTGAGGAATTCCCATTCCCGCGATTTTTCCCCGAAGATATCCTACGATCTCGATTCCTTTTGCAAGAGGAGTTCTAAAACCTCGAGAACCTGGAATCAATTCGGGATCGTACATATAATACGCACGGATTCGAAGCTCTAACAGTTTTTTATGAAGTTCTAACATAGTTTCTCCGGAATCGTTGATTCCTTTTAGGAGAACACATTGATTCCCGACGCTCACTCCCGCTTTGAGAAGTTTTAAGACCGCTTCCTTCGCTTCGGAGGTGCATTCCTTTGAGTGATTGAATTGTGTATTACAAAAGATGGACAACCTGTCCGTATTGTGAGATTCTATTATATTACAAAGTTCGTATGTGATTCGAAATGGAAGTGTGACCGGGTTCCTCGTTCCGAGCCTGCAGATTTTTACGTGCTCGATCTTTTCGAGTCTTTCCAAAATCCAATCGATCTTAGAATCGCTCAAGTTCAGAGGATCTCCTCCGGACAAAACCACGTCCCTGATTTCAGGATGGGATTCTATGTATTCAAAACAGGCTTCGAGGTCTTCGGAAAGCATCCTCTCCTTGGAATCGGAAACCTTTCTTCCCCGCATACAATGTCTGCAATAGACCGAACACTCGTGATTGGTAAAAAGAAGAACTCGATCGGGATACATGTGTGTGAGTCCCTTCACGGGAGAAAGTCTTTCCTCGTGAAGAGGATCGTTTGATTCTTCCGGAGAAAAGATCGTCTCCGCTTCCCTCGGGAGAATCATCTTTCGAATCGGATCTTCTATGTCTTCGGGGTCTGTAAGAGAAATGTAATATGGAGTAGCCGAGACGTTCAGTCGAATCGTGTCTTGTAATCCGATTCTTTCGCTCGGAGTCAGTTGGAAGTAACGCTCCAGTTTTTCACCTTGGACGCGATTTTGCAACTGGGCCTTGTAGTCGGTCCAGGCAAAGGACGAAAAAAGCTCCGAACGATTCTGCAAAATCTTTTGTGGAGAGGAAGCGCCGGTTTGACTGAGATCCGAAGTTTTCATGGAGGAGATACTTCCTATTTTCTCCGCGTCCGGGGAAAATCAAGCAAAGGGAAAAAGAAAATGCCAAAAGGACCCGTTTTCAGAAACTGTCCCCAGAAATGACTTCCTTTTCCAGCGATTCTCTCCAAGCTCTTGCCTTCGACGTAGACGGAACCTTGTTTTCTTCGGAGGAAATCATTCTCCAAGTTTATAAGGACTCAATCGAACATTTTTCGCAAAGCTCCGGAATTCCCCTCGAATTGCCTTCGAGAGAAAGAATCATGGACGAGATCGGAAAGCCGGTCAAAACCATTTTCCTCAACCTCCTTCCCCAACTCGAAGAAGAACAAAGAGATACGATCTCAGACAGCGTTCTTCGATTCTTATGTCAGAGAATCCGAAACGGAGAGGGAGAATTTTATCCTCAAGTAAAAGAAACGATCGAGTCTCTTTCCAGAAAAGGATTTCGTATTTTAGCGGCTTCCAACGGAAGAAGACCTTATATAGAAACCATTCTCGACGTAGCAGGAGTGCTTCCCCTCTTTGATCCGATTCTCGTCATAGACAACGAAAGGATCAAAACCAAGGGAGGAATTCTCAAAGAATACGTAAAACTCTACGGACTCGAACCCGAAAAGATTCTCATGATCGGAGACAGACTTTCGGACTACGACGCGGCCCGTCAAAACGGCTGTCCTTTTGCGTTCTGCACATATGGACACGCCAATCCGGGAGAAATTCCGGACTTCGAGATGGAGCTCAAAAACCTTTCCGATCTCACAAAACTCCTCTGATTTTTGCCTCCATAGAATCCGAATTCTTTCCGAAAATGTTAGAGTGCCGGATTCGGAAAAAAGAAAAAATCTCATCTTCATTCTAACAGGGATTATCTTTACGTTAGTGCTTTTGGATAAAAGTACCGGCTCGGGATTTTCTCTTTCAGGAACGGGATTTCAGGGTTTTCGAAACATCGGAAAGATGAATCCGGAAACTCAAAATTCCAATCGAGGAAATCTCAATCACAAAGAAATGATGGATCAGGCCGAGGATGAAATTCTCGGAGAACTCATGCAAAACGGAGACGTTCAAACCTCGTCTTCCGAAAATTCAAACTCGATCGAGGAAGATCTAAACGAAGAAAACCTTGTTCCCGTTTTAGATCCTCAGATTTCAGAAACACAAAAAAAAGAATCCACGACCGCTCTTCCCACGGAAAAGGGAGAACTGGCCCTCTACTTTCTCAAGTTCTATGGAAAGGGGAGCAAAAGTCATTCCAGACTTGTAAAGGTTCTACGACTTTCCAAGGGTGGAGATCGAGTGAAGCTCATCTTAAACTCGCTCATAGCGGGTCCGGTCAGCGCCGAAAAAGAAAAAGGAATTCTCAATTCGATCCCTTCCAATCTCAGCTACGATCCGGACTACAGAATCGAAGACGGAATTCTTCAGGTTTCTCTGAGCAGCGATTTGGAAAGAAGCGCCGGTCCTGAAATTCTCAAGGACCGAATCGACCAACTCACCTACAGTCTTATGGAGAATCTTCCGATTTCCGGAGTTCAGCTCCGAATCAACGGAAAATCGGTGCGTTCTCTCGGCGGAGAAGGAATGCCACTCCCCTCCGTTCTGACAAAAAATCCCCGAAAGATCGTAGTTTTTTAAAATTCGACACTGTTATTTTTTTCCAAATTCGGTCGAATTCCTATGCCAGGGATATCGAACAAATCATGATTGTTTAAACGGAGCCATTTTTAAAATGGGGAAGCAAATCCGGTTTCGTCGTTAAAAATAAATGAGATATAGTTTCGGAAATAATCAAAAAATAAAACTCCTCACTCGGAGAGTTTTTTTCAATCCATTCCCGGATGATTATCTGAAAATCTATCAACCGGATATCCGAAGAGCGACCGTCATTTATTTCTTTCTCTGTATTGGAATCAGCATTCTTTCCGCTTTGGTTCCAGACGGAGCCAATCCTTTTGGAGAAGAAAACCGTCTTCTCATCTACTCTCGATTTACGGTCGTTTTCTTATCAGGGGTTTTTGCATTCTTACTTATAAAATGGAAACATTTTTTTCGGAGAAGAATCGAGAGGTTCAGCATTCTTTCTTCAGGGACGATCGTATTCTCCGTTCTTCCCTTTGTCTTTTTGGATTCGGAAAGAATGGGACTTTACTTTCATTTTTTTACCGCGTTGGTCGTGAGCGGAAACATACTTCTCTGGTTTACGGGAACCACGGTGATCTTTTTCAACTCCCTCTTCTATTTTTCTCTCGTAGTTTGTACGACAATCACTGGTTTTGCGATGCCCCTTCAGCATGACTTTGCGATCATCTTGATTTATCTTACGACAGGAGTGATCGGAAATCTTCTGATCAATTTCTGGAGAGTGATGGATCATCGAGCCAAGAAAAAATTGCAGAAGGCGGTGAGTAAACTCCGAGACAAAAACATTCAGATCGAAAAGATCTCGAAGGTGGACGAACTCACTCGTCTTTACAACAGAAGATATCTGATCGAACAGTTCGAACTCTTTTTAAAGAGAGCGCAACGTTATCGATTCTCTCTTGCGATGATCATCTTGGATATGGATTATCTAAAAGACATCAACGATTCTTATGGACATTTGGCGGGCGATCAGGCGTTACGAACGATCTCGGAAGTGATGAAACAGAGAGTGAGAGCCACCGATATCTGTTCTCGGATCGGAGGGGACGAATTTTGTATTTTACTCGACGCGATTAAGGGAGAAGACCTTTCTCAACTCTGTGAAAAACTAAGACTGGAAGTTTCCGAAAAAGAACTTTCGTATCGCACCAAATCGGGGGATCCGGTTAAAATCACGGTCTCGATCGGAGCTTGTATTTTCGGCCCGGAAGAAGAATTCAGTTTTGACGATATCTATCACTCGATCGATTCCGCTCTCTACGAATCCAAAAAGAAGGGAAGAAATCGAGTTTCGTTTATAGAACCCGTTCGCTATTTTCCGAAAGAAAATCCGAGAGCCTTTACTTCTTAGGAGTTGGAAGTTCGTAGTGATACGTGATTTCGCAGTAAACTCCCTCTTCTAAATATTTCGTATTCTTGAGTTCCAAAAAAAACTGTCTGTTCTTTTGATCCGGTTCCAGTTCTTCCAGCTTGCGAGTTGCGATCGTCTTCGCCGCCGTACAAGAAGTATTCTGCATTTTGAATTTATCGTTTTCTTCCACCGAAGAAGAAGAGGCCTGACCGATTGAGACGAGTTCGTATTTATGAGGGCCGAGCGTTTTTACGGTAACGCCTGTGTCCATGTGAAGTCTTTCCTTTACTTCGTGAGCACAGGAAGTAAAAGCCAAGGTAAACACCAGAATGCTATTGAAAATCTTCATCTCTTTCTCCTAATCGTCTTTTTATTTGGAAGGACGTTCTCTTTATAAGACCTTTTTCTTTCTAAAAACGGATTCTTCCCTTTTTTAATTCTTATCTCGAAAGCCTTGGGGAAGAGTCATCCTTTGTTCCGACAAATCTATTTTTTGTAAATATAGGTTGATCCGGATTTCAAGTCCGTTCTCAAGTAGAATTCGGCGAGATCCATCTCAAAGGACGAAACGAAAATTTTCGGATCTCGCTTTCCTTTAGAAGAACAGTCCTCGGATAAAAATTTCCCTCTTTTTTCGAGAAGATAAAAAGACGATCGATTCAAAAAGAATTTTCTAAAGACTCTGAGCCAATTCATTTCCGTAACGATCGTAGTTGTAGAGAAGATCTCTTCGTTTTGGAACAAACCCGCCCTCTTTCAAAAACTTAATCGCTTCTTTTTCTGTCTTGAGTCCGTAAGAACGAAGTACATTTTCTTCGATCACCACGGAAGAAATGTCATCGGCGCCGCTCGTCAAAGCAAGTTGTCCGACTCCCTTTCCAAGAACCATCACGGAGGTTTCAATATGAGGAATGTTGTCTAAGAAAATTCTACAAATCCCAAGGACCTTTAGATATTCTTGCGTGGAAACCGCGCGGACCTTAAAACGTTTTGTCTGCGGCTGAAACGTCCAAGGAATAAAGGATAAGAATCCTCCGGTTCGGTCCTGGAGGTTTCGCACAACGCTCAAATGTTCGATCACTTCTTCTTTTGTTTCTTCGGAACCGAAGACGATGTTCGCGCTTCCCGGAAGCCCCGCCTCGTGACAGGTTTCCATCGCGCGAACCCATTCTTCCGTAGTCGCTTTTTTAGGAGAAATGATATTGCGCATTCTATCCGTAAGAATCTCCGCTCCCGCTCCGGGAACCGAATCCAAGCCCGCTTGTTTTAGAATCTGCAATACTTCTTTGAGAGGAAGTCCGGTGATCGTTTCTAAGTTGATGATTTCCACCGGAGAAAAAGCTCGGATATGCATGTCCGGATATTTCTTTTTTACGGAAGAGATGACGTTCAGATAATAATCAAAAGGAAGATCCGGATAAACTCCACCTTGGAGAAACATCTGGTCGGCCCCTTCGCTCACTGCGTAATCCATCTTTTCCAAAATTTCTTCGGTGCTTAAGACGTAACCTTTTCCGCTTCCGATCTCATCCATAAAAGAACAAAAACTGCATTCCACGTTGCAGAAGTTTGTGTAGTTCACGACGCGAAACATCGTATAACTCGCCTGAGTGTGAGGAAAAATTTTTTCTCTGAGGGTTCTGGCAGTCGCCATGATCTTAAGGTGATCGGCTTCCTTATAAAGAGAGAGAGCTTCTTCCGGAGAAATGCGAACTCCGTCCAAGGCTTTTTCTAAAATCAAATCGGTTGGATGAGATGAAAAAATTGAGGCCACTTGTGCTCCTGTGTTCCAGGCGTATTTCGAAATTGGTACGCCCTTCAATCTTTGGACTGATTCCTTATTTTGCATCTTCTTTTTTAAAGGAAGAATGGACTCTGTCAAGACTCTTTATCTAAAAGAGACTTTGTCTCAATTGAACGCAGGATCTGCTTCGCAAAAACGTAAGAGTTCCCACACCGGATGTTTCACTATAAAGTCAAGATCTGCTTCGGGAAAACGTAAGAGTTCCCACACCGGATGTTTCACTATAAAGTCAAGATCTGCTTCGGGAAAACGTGAGAGTTCCCACACCGGATGTTTCACCCCGAAGTCAAGATCGGCTTCGTAAAAAACGTAAGAGTTCCCACACCGATGTTTTACGGCAAAGTCAAGATCTACTCCGCAAAAACGTGAGAGTTCCCACAATTCGCGATCCTCTTCCAATCCAGTAGGAACTCTCACAAGTTCTCATCCTTCTAAAAAACCATTGAGTTTCAATCTCAAGAACGATCGTTCTACTTTAGATCCTCGATTTGAAAATTCCTCGACAGGGAGGTTCTGGATTCCTACGCTGTAAATCAAATCACCAATCCAAAAGAAAGGGTAACTCATCAATATGGCAATTTCTCAAATCGCCTTTCACGTGATCTTCACGATCCTATTCGTCATCGCGAATGTAGTTTTTATCCGTGCGATTCTTTATCGCCTTAAACTGATCTTCAACGCAAGAAAAGCTGCGGGGACCGAGAACTTTCTGGAAAACCCAAACTGGGGATTTAGAATCAACAGTTTTATCCAGAACGTGATTCTCCAGAAGAAGAACTTCAAAGAACCTCTTCGCGGAATCATGCACGCGTTTATCTTTTACGGCTTTGTAATTTATACGATCCATACCACGAGCCAGATGATCTCTGGTTTGATCGGTTATGGAATGGATGATCCTTACAAGTTCTCCCTCGTCGGTTTTCTTTTTGGAGAATCAATCGGACATTTGTATGAATCCATCGTTCAAGTAGTTTCGATTTTTGTCTTGATCGGTCTTGGATTCTTTGCTTGGAGAAGATGGATTCAAAAAGCAAAAGGACTGGATGTTCATTCTCCCGCGTCTGCAGTCGTAATTTCCATGATCTCCATTCTTATGATTTCCACCCTTTTGGGTGAAGGCGCAAAAGCGGTGGGTGCGGTTTACGACAGCCCGACTGAAAACGCTTCTTTTATCGCCGCGGGAATCGGAGCCGTTTGGAAATCCATCGGTGTGGAATATTCCACCGCCGACCTGGTAGTTCAAATCACTTGGTGGGTCCACATTCTTTCCGTATTCGCCTTTATGCTCTACGTGCCGACTTCCAAACACGCTCACTTGATCTTCGCACCTTTCAACTATTTCCTTCAATCCGATACTCCAAAAGGAGCTCTTTCTAAAATCAATTTAGAAGATGAGAATGTGGTCTGGGGAGTAAATCGTGTGGAAGACTTTCCTTGGCCGAACCTTCTCGATGGGATGTCCTGTATCGAGTGCGGACGTTGTCAAGTTCAGTGCCCGGCAAACAGAACCGGAAAAGTTCTAAACCCAAAAGCAATCATCGTAGAACTCAAACACGCACTTCTTGAAAAAATGCCGGAAGTTGCAAAGATTCGTCTGGAAGAATCCGACGCCGCTGTTGCCGCTGAAAAAGTTGCAGCACTGGATACGGCGGTGATCAACAACTACGAAGGTCTTTCGGAAGAAGCCCTTTGGGGTTGTACTACTTGTTACGCTTGTGTCGAAGCTTGTCCCGTTGGAAACAACCAAGTCAACGCGATCCTGGAAATGAGAAGACACTTGGTTCTTGCAGAATCCAAATTCCCAGTAGAACTTCAAAACGCATTTGTGAACATGGAAAACAACTCCAACCCTTGGGGTGTAGGAGCTCACACGAGAGCGGATTGGGCGGACGGACTGGGTGTAAAAACCATGGCGGAAGATTCCAACGTAGACGTTCTCTACTGGGTCGGTTGCGCCGGAGCCTTTGATGAAAGGAACAAGAGCATCGCTAAATCTTTCGTAAAAATTCTCCAGAAAGCGGACGTGAAGTTTGGAATCTTAGGAACCGAAGAAAACTGTTCCGGAGATTCTGCAAGAAGAGGTGGTAACGAATATCTCTACCAAACTCTTGCACAGACAAACGTGGATACGATGAACGGATACAACGTCAAAAAAGTTGTGACCGCTTGTCCACACTGCTACAACACGATTAAGAATGAATATCCTCAGTTCGGAGGAAACTTCGAAGTGGTTCACCATTCCGAGTTTATCAACGATCTCGTAAAAGAGAAAAAGCTGGATGTAAAAACGGCGGAAGACGCTTCTTCCGGAAAATACACCTATCACGATTCGTGCTACATCGGTCGTTACAACGATAACTACGAGAACCCAAGAGACGTTGTTAAAAAAGTTGCCGGTGGAAAACTCGCCGAACCTTCCGATCACCACTCGAAAGGTCTCTGTTGTGGAGCCGGTGGAGCTCAGATGTGGATGGAAGAACAAAACAACGATCGAGTCAATATCAAGAGAACAAAACAACTTCTGGATACCGGTGCGACTACGATCGCCACGGCTTGTCCTTTCTGCGTGACCATGATCACCGACGGTGTGAAACACGAAGGAAAAGTGGAAGAAGTAAAAGTAAAAGACATCGCGGAATTGGTCGCGGACAATCTTGCTTAAACGATTCTAACTTAGAATTTACCGTTAAAAAAGCCGGTCTTAAAAAAGCCGGTCTTAAAAAAGCCGGCTTTTTTATTTTCTTCTTAGATTGTTTCGATTCCAAGAATCGAAACTTTCCTCTGAAAACCATCTTCAAGTCTTCGTTTGAAGCTTTTTTCATTTTAGAATTCTTAAAAAGAGACGGAGTTTTTTTTCGTATTATCTCGGATACGGACTTCAAGTCCGATTTCAAGTTATTTTTCAGGAAGAGATTGTTCGTCGGAAAAAATAAATCCCTTTTAGAAGTCGCTTCGAAAGTAAGAGTTCCCACATTTTCTTAAAAAAATCGACTTACTTCAAAAAAAAAAATGAGTATTTTAGAATATTCTAAAATACAAAATTGTTTCCATTTCATTCAAAACATTCTTTTCACCTTCATTTCAGATTTCGCCGAAACGTATAATTTTCTAAAAAAATCTCCGCTTCGATTTATAGGAAGATTGAATTTCCCGATGAATCAAAGATTCGCTGGAGTTCCAACAAAGTCAGGAGAATCTATGAAAATCATTCCGGTTACAACGCTCCAAAAAAAATCAGAACTCACCCACTCCGTCTATGCAAACGATTATCACTTGATCTTTGAAACAAGAAAAAAGGTTCCTTGGTTAAATCCGCATTCGATGATTCAGATTCGAAATCTCTTTCGAAAAAAGTGCTAAGAATTGAACTTAAAAATCTTTCTCATAAAAGGATTTTGGTTCCTTTTTATTGGGTCTTTGGGAAGAGGATGAAAACTTTTAAAGAATCCGTTTGACGATTCCGCAAAAACCTTTTAAAAAAAGGGCTTCCCGTTTGAACAAATGGGTTTAAAAAAAAATAGGCGAAGTGGTCAAAGACCTCTTCGCCTCAAAGACATCTGGTGCAAATACGTATTGTATGACTCAGAAAAAATTCAGATTCTTACTTTCTAAATTCCCTTTTTTTTAAGAATCGAATTCGATTCTCCCCAAGGGGGTATGATTTCGATAGCGGTGAAAGTCGTTTGTCACAAAGTAAAGTCTGACTTATTGACAAGAATGTGGGCTTAAACTGGAAAAGCCCCTCTTTTCAGAGAATTCTTCTAAGGGCTTAGGCTTCCAAAGTCAACTTTGGTTGAAGGAGAAAAGTTGGAATTCTTTAAGAGACCGGCGGGTAATCCAAAAGAGTTATTTCCGGATTCTTCTTTTGAAAGTATCCTTTGTCCCATTCCGTATCAAAGAGAAGCGCGGCGCGACCGCCCCGATCGGAGACAAGATTCGCCGAAGAAGGAACTTTCGAAAGATCTTCCTGCGCAATCCAACAAGAGATCGCATACGGAAGAATCGTGATCGTGGACGGTGCGTTGTATTCGTCCATAAGTCTTCTCTTAAAAACTTCGAACTGGAGTTGCCCCATCGCTCCGATGATCGGCAATCCTCCACCGACGGTCTGCGAAGAAAAGAGATGCAGAATTCCCTCTTCCGCGAGCTGATCGATTCCTTTTCGAAAACTCTTCATACTCGCGGTATCGGAAGACGAAATCGTTGCAAAGAGTTCCGGAGCAAACACCGGAAGTCCTTTCAGATCCGGAACCTTGGAAGTCGCGACGATATCTCCGATCGCATAGGTTCCGGGATTTACAAGCCCGATGATATCTCCGGGATACGCTTCGTCGACCGTGTTTCGATCCTGTCCAAAAAACGCAAAAGAAGAAGAGAGTTTAACAGATTTTCCTAATCTTCCGTGAAGGACGTTGAGTCCTCTTTCAAATTTTCCGGACGTAACTCTTAAGAATGCGATTCGATCCCGATGTTGACGATTCATGTTCGCTTGGACCTTAAAGATAAATCCGCTAAAAGGAGTATGAATCGGATCGAGTTTGGATCCGTCTTTTAGCGGAAAAAACATCGGAGGTGGTGCGATTTTTATAAATTCATCCAAGAACAATTGAATTCCAAAGTTGTTCACCGCCGAACCGAAGAATACGGGTGTGATCTTGGATTCTAAAAAGTCTTCTTTGTTAAACTCGGAGATGCCGCCTTCTACGAGTTCTAATTCTTCTCGGAACGCTTTGATGACCCAATCCTCAAATCGAGAATCCAACTCGGGGTCGTTGATTCCGGATGTTTGGAAGGAAGATTTTTGACTTCCTCCGGGAGTTTTGTCATAGGTAAGAATGGATTTATCTTTTCGAGAATAGACTCCGCTGAAATCAACTCCAGTTCCGATCGGCCATACCATCGGAACCGCTGCAATTCCGAGAACCTTTTCGATCTCATCCAAGAGTACAAAGAGATTCTTTGTAGGTCTGTCCATCTTGTTGATAAAGGTTACGATCGGAATTCCTCTGTCTCTACAAACCTTGAAGAGTTTGATCGTCTGAGGTTCGACCCCCTTTCCGGCGTCGAGTACCATCACTGCAGTATCCGCTGCGATGAGAGTTCGGTAGGTATCTTCGGAGAAGTCTTCGTGACCGGGAGTATCTAAGAGATTGAGAACGTGTCCGCTGTATTCAAATTGAAGTGCGGCGGATGTGATGGAGATTCCTTTCTCTTTTTCCATCTCCATCCAGTCGGAAGTAGCGGCCTTCCGATTCTTTCTTGCCTTTACGGCTCCGGCGAGTTGGATCGCGCCTCCGTAGAGGAGAAGTTTTTCAGTGAGGGTTGTTTTCCCTGCATCCGGGTGAGCGATGATCGCGAAGGTTCTTCTTCGCCGGGTTTCTTCTTCTATGCTTTGATTTTGTTTCTGCGCTATCGTCTCGCTCATAGAATTTGCCCTACCCAATTCCAGATTTTTCTTTCAAATCGGAGTGTCAGCAACTAAACTCCGATTCGAAACAAGCGAACTTTTATTGGATAGAAGGTTTGAAAGAATCAGAGCTTGTATTCTAAGAGTGGCACATTGTCGTAGTTCCGACGCTCCTCCGTGAAAGACGCGGGCCCCACCCGCGTGGGGTGGAGGAGGAGAGGTGGCGGGAAAAAATCGGGAGACTTTCCTCTATCACAAAAAAGCAAGTTCTGCAACCAAATTTCGAACCTCAAAGATTTTGTCGGAACTCCGACAAAATTCTCCAACAGCGCTTTTCCATTCTTAGAAGCACCTTTCTGATTTCAACTCCCTCGATTCTTTCAAAGAATTTCCAATGCCGACTTTTCTTTTTTTCTCACGTTCGTATTGATCGGGTAAATCGATTGTAACAGGAATCGACTACATTCTTTTTTATCTTACAAAGACAAAGGTGTTTTATGGAAGGGATTCCCCTCACTCCATCCAGAGTTCTCAAAGGATTGAAACTTCATATCGACGGACTCGAAGAATCTTTCGATATCTTAAAAATCAGAGAAGACGGAATCACGATCTCTTCTCAGAAAGAGTTGAACCTCCTCGTCGGATCTCCCTTGAGCGGCCAGATCGCTACCCCCAACTTAAACCTTCAGTTTCGATTTCACGGAAGTTTACAAAGACAGGTTCTCAGACCGGATCAAAACGGATTTATCTTAGGAATTCAATTTCATCAAACCACAAGATATCCGGATCTCCTCATCGCACTGGAACTGGCTTCCTAGTTTCCTTTTTTCTTTTTTGCATTCGTTCCCGACAAACCATGAACCTTAAAGGGGCGTTTTTGGCCCCGTTTTTTTAATCCCAACCCCCTAAACTGCCTCGCTCCCTACGGGCAAGTTCGGCGTATCCACATTCATCTATTTTCATTTACGAAACAACTTCCGTTTTGTTTTCTGTACATATCTCGTATGTCTGAAAGTAACGTGAAACATCTGATTTCCTGGGAAGACTGGTCGGATTCTGAAATCGTCGATTTGCTCAACTTTGCAATTCATGTAAAAAAGAATCGGGTCAACTACGCGGGTCATCTCAGCGGAAGAACTCTCGCGATGCTCTTTCAAAAAACTTCCACAAGAACCAGAGTTTCCTTTGAGGTCGCGATGACCGAGATGGGAGGTCATGGAATCTATCTGGATTGGATGGCGTCTAACTTTCAACTTTCCGACATCGATCTGGAAGCGAGATATCTTTCTAGAAACGTCTCCGTCATCATGGCTCGTCTCAAAAAACACGAAGACCTCTTGGCGATGAGAAACGGATCTCAGGTTCCGGTCATCAACGGTTGCGACAATATGTTTCATCCTTGTCAATCCCTCGCCGATGTCATGACGATCGCCTTGGACAAACCGGATCGTCCCTTAAACCAAGTAAAACTCACTTACATCGGAGTTCACAACAACGTAGTCAACTCCCTCATCGGGATCACGGCGGCCTTGGGAATTCATCTTACCCTCGCGACTCCGATCGCGGAAAAAGAAAACATCCACGAAGGCACCGTGGAAAGGGCCAAGTCAAAAGGAACCCTCGCTTGGGAAAAGAATCTCGAGAAGGCAGTGAAAGACGCGGATTATATCTACACGGATACCTGGCTCGACATGGAATTCTTCAACGATCCTTCTTACGCCGATAAGAAAAAAGAAAGAATGGAACTCATGATGCCGTATCAGATCAATTCTTCTCTTATGGAAAAAACAAACGCAAAGGTCATGCACGATATGCCGATCCACGCAGGTTATGAGATTACAAGAGACGTCGTCTTGAGTCCAAGATCCATCATCTTTCAGCAGGCAGAAAATCGTCTGGACGCTCAAAAAGCAGTCATTCTAAAACTTCTCGAAGCGTAACCTTTCCGAAAATCGGTTTACCAGAGGCCTGTGCTTCCGAAACCTGTATTTAGAGCCTTTTCACCCTCACTTGCGGGCTCGAATAAGAATTAAAGGTATCTCTATGTCTAAATTGACTCATCCAAGAGAGGCGCTCTTCGAAGGAGAAAAGCCTTTCCCTATCATTCCTGCCTGCGAACACTTCGCCGGTTCCGAAAAGCTAATTACAAAAGCCCTTGAACTCCAGAACAAACTCGGCGGTCTCTTCGACATTACAATGGACTGCGAAGACGGAGCTCAAACCGGGAAAGAAAAAGAACACGCAGAATTGATCGTTCGTCTTCAGAACAGCGAGCTCAACAAACACAACATGAGCGGCGTGAGAATTCACGATTATACAAACGCATACTGGAAACAAGACGTAGACATCATCGTTCCGGGCGCTGGCGCAAAAATCGCATACATCACAATTCCAAAACCGACTCGCGCGGCCCAAGTGGAAGAGATGATCTCTTATATTCAAAAAGCGGTTCAGAAAGCGGGAATCAAAAGAGAAATTCCGATTCACGTTCTAATCGAAACCAACGGAGCCCTTCAAGAAATCGAAAAGATCGCGGCCCTTCCTTGGTTGCAAGTTCTTGACTTCGGTTTGATGGACTTTATCTCGGGACACCACGGAGCGATTCCGGCTTCCTGTATGAAAAGCCCTGGTCAGTTCGACCACGAACTCTTAAGAAGAGGAAAGGCTAACTTAGTGGCAGCCGCTCTTGCAAACGGAGTAATTCCAGCTCACAACGTAACCCTGGATTTGAAAAATCAGTATCAAACTTACAAGGACGCAAAACGCGCCCACGACGATTTCGGCTTTTTAAGAATGTGGTCCATCTACCCAACTCAGATCCAAGCGATCCTCGACGCGATGGCTCCGGATTACAGCGAAGTGCAAACTGCGTCTGAAATTCTCATCCAAGCTCAAAATGCAGAATGGGGACCGATTCAGTATGCGGGCGATCTTCATGACCGCGCGACTTACAGATACTTCTGGGAAATTCTTCAAAAAGCAAAATTGACCGGAATTCCGGTTTCGGAAGAAGCTTCCAAAAGATTCTTTAGCTAATCGGATTTTACAAAAACCGATATTCAAAAAGCCGCAAGTGATTGCGGCTTTTTATTTCTTGGATGAGGTTTGGAAAAAGAGAAGCGGGATGGAATTCTTTACTGATTATTTAAGGAACTTTTCCAAAAGTTTAGCGATCAGTTCGTTTAAACTTTTTTCAACGTAATCCCAGGATTTTTTATTCATGGGTTCGAGAGGCATTTTTTTATTGAGTTGTTTGAAACGATCAAAACTTTCTCTCGCGTATTCCAGATACTTTCTCGGGTCGATTCCGAGACGGTCGAGATGACCTTCGCTCTTATTATAGATTCCGGCTACTTTATCTCTGTATTCGTCTTCCAAAAAATAATAACGAATATCCAATTTGATTTCGTCCATTGCCTTATAAATCTTCATTCCCTGCCCTTCTTTTTTTTCTATTGGAGCAGTCTTATCATCGAAATTTTCCGAGCCTGAAGATTTCTGATTTTCTTTCGAACCGGCGACCTTGGAAGCGGAGTTTTGATTTCCCTTAATCAACTTCTCAAGTTTTTCACGTTTTAAAATATCAAATAAAGCGCTCTTCTTATGCTTAGTCACGATCAAAACCTATCTCTTGCTTAATTATGCCGACCCAAAATCAGATCTAAACCTTCGATAAAACCAAAGGTCGGATTCCGTTTTTAGGAAAGAATCTATTATTCTTATCGGAAGATACACGTATCCCGTCCATTACTAACAGTTCATGAGACGTTTTTTATTATAAAAAACGAAGGTTTTCGGAGGGAACAACAAGTTTGAAAGAATTGGAAACAATTAATTCCCTGAATTCTGCTCCATTTGATTCCTTCTCAGCGCGCAGTTTGGTAGCCACTCGCAACGAAGACAAAAAGGATCTTCCGGTTGAAAAGTCGGCGGAGGACACAAATTCACGTTCGTTTGTTGCAAAGGAGTCAGAAATGTTTCCTTCTCGGAAAAGGAATTGATCTTTGCCAGTTCGCCTAACAAATCACGATTCTTTCGACTCTGAGTATCCAAATCCTCGGTCATCGAACGTGCCGTTGGAACGGACGACGGAGCGGATTCTCTCTGAGTTTGTTTTGGAAAGATTTTTCCAGCGTCCAAAAGATTTCCTTTTAAGATCCAAGGCGCGACCAGAGTCGCACCGATCGCTCCGCCTAAGTGACAAGAGTTGCTGATAAAAAATGGAGAATGAAAATAATACATGGAAATGAGGTCCGCTGTGTAACCCACTCCGACGATGATCCAAGGCGCATAACGGGCTTTCATTCGAAAGAAGATCAGAAAGACTTCGGTCTCAGGAAATAAAATTCCAAAAAGAACAAGAAGCCCCGTGATTCCACCGCTCGCTCCCAAGGTCATCGTTTGAAAAAGATCCATCGGATACGGAATTCCTAAAACCTGGAGAAGAACCGGAGCCAACGCAACCGTAATACCGCCGACCAAAATCGAAACCGTATAAATGACAGAGAATTTCCAAGCGGGAATGTATTTGCAGATCAAACCGCCAAACATCACCAAAACATACATATTTAAAAAAAGATGAACGAAAGGAGTTCCATGAACGTCGTGTAAAAATCCGTAAGTGAAGATCTGCCAATATTCACCGTGAAAAAAACGGGCGGGAGTCAGTGCGAAATAGTATTCAAGAATTCCAGTTCCACCCGCAAAAAGTTGAAGAATGTATATGAGTACGTTTGCTAAGAGGAACAGATTGATCGGATGAAAAATGGAATAACCGAAAAGCGAGATTCCGTTTCGGTATTTTCTTTTTGCCATATAGGATAGAATACGAACTGTGGTCAGAGAGTCAAGCAGGCAAAGCCGGGGCAAAAAATCACCCCGGGTTTCCCCATTCTCCGGGAGAAAGAGAATGATTTTCAATCACTCTCTTTAAATCGAAAAAAAAGCCCCCATCCTTTATAGCCGGCAACAAAAAAATGCAAGAATCAGGATTAAAACCAATTCTTTGGAAAAACCGAGAACTCACCCTTTTGGATCAAAGAGTTCTTCCCGGCACGACATCGTTTTTGATCGCGAAAACGATGGAAGATTGTATTTTTGCAATCCGAGAAATGGTAGTCCGAGGAGCTCCGGCCATTGCAATTACGGGGGCTTTTGGAATCGCCCTCTATCTCAACGGACTTTCTTCCAAACCTACTCTTTCCGAATTGAAAAAAAAACTCGGAGATCTCTTAGAATCAAGACCGACGGCAGTAAATCTCAGACTCGCGATCGAAGAATTTTTATCCCGCTTTCCGGAAACTGAATATTCCTCTTTTCAGTTGGAAGATCTACAAAGAGGCGCGGAAAAGTTCGCGCTCTTTATGCTCGAAGAAGATTTGAATAACAATCTCGCTCTTTCTAAAAATGCGCTGAGTCTCTTTCCAAAAAATCCTTCTTCCTTAAACATCATCACTCATTGTAATACCGGAGCTCTTGCAACGGCGGGTCATGGAACCGCGTTAGGTGTTATACGATCTCTCCGAGACGCGGGACATTCTCTCACAGTATATGCAGATGAAACCAGACCTTATCTCCAAGGCGCAAGACTTACGGCCTGGGAACTCAAAGAAGAAGGAATTCCTGCGTATCTGATCACGGATAGTATGGCCGGCTGGGTCATGGCGTCTCGTAAGATCGACGCGGTCGTAGTCGGCGCCGATCGAATCGCATCGAACGGAGACACCGCGAATAAGATCGGAACTTATCCTTTGGCGATCGTCGCCAAACATCACGGAGTTCCTTTTTACGTAGCCGCGACGGAAAAGAGTATGGATTTTAGAATCCCAGATGGAACTCATATTCCGATCGAGATGAGAAAGGAAGAAGAAGTAACTTCCTTTGGATTTTTAAAAGACGCGGATGGAAAACCTTTTTTGAGCGAGGGTGTCATCGCTCCCAAAGGAATGCCGGCCCTCAATCCTTCTTTCGACGTGACACCCGCTTCTTTGATCACGGGGATCATCACCGAAAGAGGAATTATCTCTCCGGTTACGGAAGAAAATCTAAAAAAAGTTTTCGGCTCTTAAGAATCGCTCCCGCTTTTTAAAGTTTTTGATTCTTTCTAAAACAATCTTTAAAAGAATACTCGTCTTTTAAAAAATAAAACTTCATTCTTCTAATTTGAATTCTTCCATCGAAAGAGAATACAATCCCCTCGACGTTTTGTCGAAGGTAGGAAAATAAACCCGACCTTCAAAGGGAACTGCGACCGAAATATCCGCGATCTTAGAACCGTCGTGCATCGAATAATACAAAGCTCGTTTTGCCTTCGAGTCCAAGACAAGGATTCCCGTTTTTTTGGAGATGGGTAAAATTCCCTGAGGAAGAGACAAAAGAAAAGATTTGATCCAAGGGTTTTTATGAACGAAGTTGATCAGTCCCGATCTTCGTTTAATAATTCCCACCCAGATTCTTCCCTTCTCGTCTCTTTCCAATCCATCAGCTAAACCGGGTAAATTTTCAAAAAGGACTTCCGATTTTCCTTCGTTTCTTCCCGATAAAAAAGCGCGTAAGATTCTAAACTTGGTGGTTTCGGTAAAAACGACGGACTCGTCTTCTTTTGTTTCTCCTTCTTCCAATAGGATTCCGTCCACAAACGTAAATCCGCCTAACACGAGTGTGATGGACTCTTGTTTCCGGTCATACATCCAGAGTTTTCCGTGGGGGTAGAGTCCGATCGCTTCCGGAACCGCTCCGCTTCCCATGCCCGCGTCGTCCCGTTCAAAGGGTTCGCTGATATAGATACGATTTCCGTCCTTAGATATCGCAAGATCATTGCAAAGAGAGAACGGTCTTGAGTTCGACGGATTTAAGTCCTTTAAAAGAATGGTCCGCCTTTCGGAAAGAGTATAAACTTTTTCGAATATTTCTCTTTCTGTTTTTGGGAGATCGACGACCAAAGGTTTGAGATTTTTTGTCGCGATATCGATCTCATACAAACCGACTCGGTCTTTTTTGTCATACGATTCTCCGCCCAATCGGGAAGCACATACAAGAATCTTGTCCTTTTTTTCGTTTGTGTATTGCATCCCCGCAGGATTGACCGGAGGACGAATCCATTGTGACGCCTTTCCCGTGTTTGTATCTAGTTTCCAAATCCAGCCGTCCATTCCGGACGCGTATCCGACCTTTTTTACGGAATCAAAGATCAGATCGTCGTGACCGGGAAGATCGTTCGTCTCGACTTTCAATCCGTCCAAAAAAGGGTCCTTCTTTGCCTCGACTTCTAAGATTTTTGGAGAAACTTCTCCCAGGAAAACCGCCCCTCCAATTTTTATTTTTCCGGGATTACAACCGATAGATACAAAAACGATTAAGAATATTAAAATAGTATGATTTACTTTCATATTGAATTCTGTAATTTCCTTTCTCTTTTTACGTGAGGAACTTCTTCGTCCAGCCAATAGGCCCTGTCTTTTTCGACCACGAGAATCTCTTCGAATTTAAAACCGGTTTTTCCTCTGCCGAGATGCGGCTCGATCGCCCACAATCCGATTTTATCTCCTTCGTGGTCCGGAGTTAGGAGTTCCGGTAGGACTTTGTGCGTCAGGAATTCGTATGACCCTTGCAGACTAAACCAACTCGCAAAACTGACCGGCAACAGGGGAAATGAAAAATTGGGAAGATGCACTTTATAGACTCGATGCCCTAAAACCGCAAACGGATATAAAGAATGTACGTTATCAAAGCCGTTCTCTTTTGCGTCCCGATCGATCTTCCACCAAATTTCCGACGCACTCATAGACGATGAAAAGTATTCGGGAATTTCTTTTCGAAGTTTGAGAAGATATTCCATTCCCAAATCCAATTCCTGATTTGGGACCAAGGAAGAAGAATAACCTATATCTCCGATGTAACCGTTGACTACCGGCGAAACGTCCAGAATAAAAGATTCATGAGACGTTAGTCGCTTCTTTCCAGGATGAAACTGGGTGAAACGTTTGTAACCGTCAAACCTCGCGTGTTCTCCGAACCAAGCAAAGGGCCGGTGAAGAAAGGCCTTAACTCCGTGGTCTCTTAAAAATTCTTCCATCCGTTTTGCGGTTTGAAGCTCGGTCCATCCTTCCCGCATTTCTTTTTCAGTTTCGGTCACACATTGATACGCCAACCTTTGAGCTTTTAAAAAACCCGCCTTCTCTTCCTCGTTCGGAGTTTTAATCGACTCGGAATTGTATCTGGAAATTTTGGAGGAAAGTTTGGATAAGAATCCCTTTTCTGTTTGTACTGGCATAATTTCTTCCCTAGGTTCGATGGAGAAAAGACTAACAGATTTGAAAAGGTTTGGATTGAATGATTCCGGTATCCGTGATTTTTTTTCGATTCAACAATCAATCCGACTCGCAGAATCTGACTTCGATCGATTTCAAATGACCGAAAAAGAGAGAGGGAACAAATCCGAAATTCTCCTTAAACGTTCGAGTGAAATGCGCCGAATCTGAAAAGCCGGCCGCGTGTGCCGCTTCGGTTAAATTTTTTCCTTCTTTTAAAAGTTTTACCGTGCTCAAGATCCGAACCCAGAGCAAATATCTTCTAAGAGGAATCCCCAGATTTTCTTTAAAAAGACGAATCAGTCGGTCTTCGGAGATGGAAAAGTCTTTTCCAATCTCTTTCATACGAATGCTATCGGGAAGTTCGGTTCGAATTTTATACGCGATCCTTCGGATTCGGTCATCTATGTTTTTTTCCAGTCTTCTAAAAGGGAACACACACTGGAGAAGATCCAGATGTAAATCCCAGGCTTCTTCGTTGTTTAGATTTCCGTTATATAGATATTGCAATCTTTCCATCAAGGGAAGAAACGCAGCGATTTCCAATCGTTTGACTTCTCCCGTTTTTACAAAATCGGAAATGGATCCGTATTCATACGTTTCCGGATCGATGAGTAACGCGATCATTTCCACTCCGGGGGAAATCGTTCTATGATACGTGTTCGGTCCTACCAAGGCTACGCGATATTCTTCCTTTCCGAGTTCGGTTTCGATCGTGATATTTTTTTCCAAGGTGATCGCCAAGGTCGCCGCGTAGTGGACGTGAAAGTCAGTCTGCATCGCGTTCGTCGCATACATCACCCTGCTATTCCAAAGATAAAGAATGTCCTTATGAAAAGAGTCCAATTACTTCGAGTACCGGATCCTTACTTTGAATTTCGAAAGAAAGGATTCGTTTCTTATCTTAGAATCCGAAGCGACGCTTCGAGATTGAATGTCGGTTATTAAAATCGATTCTTTGCACATTCCGGAAAATGATCTTTCAACGGAATTTTACTTTATCAAGAGAAAAATCGGAATTCTTCTAACCTTGTATTTCTTTTTTTAGATCGGATAAGGAATCACATTCAATCCTTTGTAATTCTTTTCATAAACCGAAAGAAAAATTCTTTTTTTGCCGGGAACCACGACGATGAGCGTAGAAAATAGAGAACCGTTATGCATAACGTAATACAGAGGTTTTGTTCCGTCTTTTGATAAGACGAGCAATCCGGTCTTTCGAGATACGGGCTGAAGATTTTCGGGAATATATAACACGATCTTTTTCCAAAATGGATGATTGTGTAACCACGTGATCAATTTGGATCTTTCCACGGCTAAGGCGATCCAGATTCTTCCTTGAGGATCCCGATCCATTCCGTCGGGAAAACCGGGCAGACCTTCGATTACGATTTCATCTTCACCGGACCTTTCGCCTAACAAGTGCAAACGAATCAATCGGAACTTGGAAAGTTCGTTTACAAGGATCGAAGATTCTTTTGTACGATCGGGCGAATATTCGAGTAAAATTCCATCCAGATACGAATAGTTGTGAGCGACCAGACTCGCGGTATTTTCTTTTAAATCAAATTTCCAAAGATTTCCGTTTTTGCCCAAGGTGAGAGCCTCGCTCCGTGATTGTACGCTCACTCCTAAGATGGCACCCACGTGATCGTAAGGTTCGGTAAAGTAAATTCTTTCTCCGTCGTTACTGATAGCGAGATCGTCTGACTTTTCAACGGCCCTGCTGTTCTCGTTCGTCATTTTATCAAAACGCAAAGACGGTTGTTTTTCGGACGTATAGAATTTTCCAAGAAGACTTTTTACATTCTTCTCATCCGAGTTCGGAATTTTAGGAACTCGGGTTCCGATCTTTCGAATTTGTTTATTAGAAATTCTTAATTCATAGATCCCGGGACCGTCCGGATCGGTTGAATCGTTTTTATTTCCGCGAGACGCACAAAAATAAATCAGATCCGGATTTTTCGGATTCGCGACCATTCCGCCCGGCAGCAAAGGGGTTTTTACAAAAGGTTCAGCCTGATTCGTTTTTAGATCCACGATCCAAATAAAACCGTCGATCGAAGCTACAAAGGCGCGGTTCAGTTCTTCTTGTAATAAGATCTCGTCCTGAGCCGGAACGTTTGAATTCAAAGTTTGAATCCCTTTTGCCGCGAGATCCTGAGAATCCTTGACCTTTTCGATTTCCATATTATTCGGAAAATCGATCGGTTCTTGAATTTGTTTTTTAAAATGATCTTCGGGAAAGACGAGAGTATTCCACAGTACGATTCCAAAAAGAATCGGGATCGAAAGGAAGAAAGTTTTTTTACGGTTCATAAAAGGAATCGTAACCTAAAATACCGAAACTCGCTTGAACGAATCCGGTATTTGACTTTTTTAGAAATGAATTTTTGAAAAAGAATCTGAGCGCGATTATTTCTGAAGAGAGACCATCATTGCCTTGTCCTGACCGGGTTCAAAAACCATCATAAACGCGGATTGAAACTTTGTGATTTTTTCGATCTGCCTTCTATAATGGATCACCGCACCGGGATGAGCTCCTTTCTGGACCGCCAGACGAACCGAACCCGGATTAAAACGGGCTCCCTTCAGCGTATCCTGTTTGAACTTGAGCATATTCAAAATTTTTAATTTCTTATTATAGTCTTCGAAGACGGATTTAAAAGCCGCTTTTTTGTCTTCGGGAAGATTCCCTCTCGAACGTTGAACTAGGTGTTTGATCTGTTGGATTTTCGGAAGTATCTTTTCCATCTCCTTCTCACCGAGTTGAATCTTACGGGTGATATCTTGAAAGGAACGATCGTTTTTAAAATGGAAACCGAGTTCGATGTTCACGTCCAATTCCGCATTCGAACCTAGGGAACTCAAAGAAATTCCCTCGTTCGTTCTGACCTTACTGGACACAAGGTTTCCGTTCGAACCGTTTAGGATGATAGAACCCAGAGTATCGATCGTCGAGTTGAGAATCGCCCCTTCGATGATGATATCTCCTTCCGTTTCCAAGCGTGCGTTTTCAATGAACTTAGCCTGGACCCTTCCTATAACTTGGATGATGTCCTCGCTTCCTCCTTTGATCCCGCCGTGAACAATCAGATCTTGACCGACTTTCACAGTATTACTTTCTAAGTTTCCGTAGATGACCAAGGATCCGGAACATTCCACAACGGAGCCCGGTTCGATATCTCCTCGAACAATTACGTTCCCGTCGAATTGAATGTTTCCCGTAGAAAGTCCGACGTTCCCGGCGATCTGCAATTCGGGAGAAACATTGATGGAAGATTCCGTGACAAAGATAACTCCGTTGGTCGTCGCGTGATATTCTTGAAGTTCTTTACCTTCTTCCGTAACATTTCGTTCTTCTATATTATTCCCAACTACGAGCTTGGGTCTTTTGATCGCAGGAGGAGGAATGATATTTCCAAAGACGTCGAAGCCCGGTGTTCCGGGAGTTCCTTCAAACTTAGTCGCGAGTTTTTCACCGATCTTGACGTTGATGTATCGATCGATGTTTCTAAAATCCGCCCTTCCGTCTTCGAGGAGTTTAACACGTTTTGCCATCGGATGATAAAAACGAACCCAACCGTTCTCTCCCGGAGTGGGAGCGACACCTTTAGCGACTTCCACTTTGATCGGAGTAAAATCATTCTTCTTACCCGCTTCATCCAATAGAGTAAGAATCCTTCGAATTTCGTCGGTTAACATTCTTTCTCTATGGATCCCCCACTCCATGATGACACTCCAGAGTTTATCCTTGGATACGGTTTCACCTTTGAGATTGTAAGGTCTTACTGTAAGGATCGCGGAAAGTTGATCGGGAGAAATCGCAATGCTGATTGCCGACTCCACCGAAATGGGTGAAATTTGAGATTCAGGCGTGGGTGTATTCATTGGTTCGTCGTTCGCATTCATAAATTTCGATCTTTGATCAAAGAGACCAAACTTCTTCTCTCTCTCTAATTTCGACTTAAAGAGAAGGAACTTAAATGTAGTATATAAAGTTCCCTTGAATTGAAACTTTTTTTTACTTATATTAGGATGAAATCATAAATAAAAAGAAGATCTCATATCAAGTAACAATTCGGACTCCGATTTCTTCCAAAAATCATATCACCTTTCCGCGACATTGCGAGCAAGTATTCACATACGAAAATTAGAATTAAAATCGATTTTGCCGGCTATGAGACGTAGTCGGATCGAACAATCCACGCCTAAATTTGGTTAAATGCGGAAAAAAGATAACTTCCCCAGAATTCAGCCATAGGAAGAATCTCCGTCAAACGCGAGTAAAACGGTAAATGATCGCCATGGGTCAAAAGGCTGGTTTCGAGAAAGACTGCGGGAACCGTTTGATTCTTCCAAATTAGATTTTGAAGATCCTTTGATTCCTGGGTGGATATGACCGGATCGTTGTCTCCGTGAAGCAAAAAACAGGGTTTGATACAACGATTGGCAAAAAAGGCGGGAGAAGTTTCTTCTATAAAAGATTCGGGAACCCTCGATCTCAATTGTTTGGCGGCGTTGATTCGAAACTCGGGATTCTCCAGAAAGTCTCTTACAAACTTTCGGTCGTCTGCGTTGAGAGCCTGAAAAATCCGAGGACCTTTTTTCAAACCTTCCTCTCTCGAAAGCCCGTTGTCCAAGGCGGATTCAAAAAAATATTCTTTCAAGAGTTCGGCGTTCGAACGGATGAGATGAACGTAATTGAACATCATCACGTTGACCGCGTAACTTTCCTTTTCGTAATTCTTAAGAATATAAGGAAAGGTTTGTCCGAAGTTTGCGTAAGAGCCGACCAAAAGTATCGAAGAAAGAATTTTCTGACATTCCGAGTTTGCTAATGCGACAAAGCCCATTCCCGCGGAAAAACTCGCGGAAAGATACGATATGGGACGTTTTTCTAACGCGTGGATTTGTAAGAATGCGGATCGTATGTTAGAGACGGTTTCTGCGGTCATGATCAGAGATTTTACTTCGGGGAGTTCCGGAAGATAAACCCGAAAGCCGCGATTGGCGAGGTTTGTTCCGAGCGCGAGAATTCTCGGATCGTCGATGCCCCGGGCGCTCATTCCGTGTTGAAGATAGATGATCGGAGCGGAAGGATTGTTTTCCTTTTCCAGAATTTTCGTTCGCAGAGAAAGAGAATTCGGAATACTCAGAGAAATTTCCGTTATGCGCGCTTCCTTCGGAGTTTTGAAACCGGAGTAATCGATTAAAAACGGAAGGCCTTTCCAAAGGTGTAAAGAACTCATTCCAAATTAAGGTTTAAGGAGCGGTAAAAATCTCTACAAAAATTTTTAGTCCCGGAACGGATTTTTTAAATCTTTCTCGAAAGATCCGTTGCTCGTTTTAAGAATTTGTATCCAAAATCCGCAGTGAAAACCTTTGGAAAAAAAGACTAGAGGCTTTATAAAATTAAGGCCCGCGCCTAAGAAAAGACTCGATTTGATTTCGGAGATTCAAACGTGATTCAAAACTTTTTCATCAGAAGGATGAGATAGATTCTTCCCAGATATTGTTTTTCGCGGGCGTCTTTTAGAAAGTAAATCAGAATGTATTGACGATAGGTTTCGAGATCGATCGAAACGAGTTTGTGATTTAGAATTTCGGGAGGAAGGAGTTCGGTTTCAAATCTTCCCAGACGCATCTCGGAAATCAAAGACCCGCAGATCTGATTTGCAAATTCCATAAGAATCGAAGGTGCGTCCGCTCGAACGGTGGGATCGATGTGAAAGGATCTTGCGATCATCGGAAGTAATTTCAACTTCGTATAACCGTCCATCGCAAGAAATAATTTTCCCTCGACCTCACCTTTGAATTCGACCATCGTACAGTTCTCGTAACAAAGTCCTTCGTTTTTGGAAGGTCCGAACGCTTCGCGTATTGCAGCGACGTTTAAGGTCTTATCCAGATATTCCGGAAAGATCTGAGAAATGGTAAGAATGAATTTCTCGTCGAGTAATGGATCGATACTCACAGACAAATATACCTATTCGGTCCTTGTTCGATCGACAGACCGAGAGCCTTTCTTGCGTTTGCAACCCATTCTTCTCGACTTTCTTCCAAGATGGAAACTCCGAGATTCAGATCGACAGGATGACTTTCCTTTTGTAAGGATTCGATGAGTTCTTTTAGGTTCTTGCTAAATTGTTCCCAGTCTTCCGGGGACAAAAAGAAAGCCACACGATCCTGACGGATTCTATAAAAACGAATTTGTTTTCTAAGAATTTTAGAAGTCCATAGAGACATCCATTTTAGAATGTAAGGAAGCGAAGAAGAAGTCGAGATACTTGCAAAAATTAGAATATTCTCTTGAATCCGAATCTTATCGACTTCGAATGCGTGGATATTTCCGAAACCGGTTTCCGAATCGGAAGATTCAAACTGAACCGAGACTTGTTCCTCGTATTCCTCTTTCCAGGATTGAAATTCTCTCGGATTCAAAAGTTTCCAATCCACTGAGGTAAGTTTGAGATATCCGAACGGATGAATTCCGGTCGAAAGAGGGATATAAGCAAATTCTTCCTGAAAGCCGATTCTTCCTTGATGGATCTCTTTCAAAGTTTTTTCGGAAAGATTCCATTCTTCCGGAGATTCAGGAAGATGAAAAACTCTTCCCCGTTTCGAAGCCAAAAGAAGGGAAACGTCCCCGCTTAAAAAATAGATCTCCGCGTTTTGAATCCGAGCGCTAAGTTGTTCCAAAAATTTTTGATGGGCGACGATCAACTCCGGATGTGTTGGAACTTCTCTCTTCCATGTGATCTGCGATTTGGCTTGTCTCGCCGAGACGTTGTTCGGATTTACAAAACGATCGACGGACCGTTCCGATAAAACCGCATTCTCCGATTGTGTTTTTGGTTGTATCACAGAAAAAGATTCGAGCTTCGTTTCCGAAGATCCGACCGGGTTCTTTTTTTCTTCCGGTTTGTGAACGCTCTCCTTGAGAACCAATCCGAAGAGGAAGAGAAGTGAAATCGAAATTCCTCCCAAAATCAAGGTGTCTCCCGATAAAAATTCCTGAGAAAGACTTATCTGTTTGGATTGAGCAAAAAGAGATCGATTAAAAAAAACGAAAATGATTCCGAAATGTTGGATTTTCATAAGCTGGGTGCCGTTAATATAGTTAACGGGCAGATTCCGATACCTCTGAACCAATTTTTATGAAGTTGTACAACGAACTCGCAGAATTCTACTTTGATATTGAAAAACCCGCTCGTAAGATCGATTCGGAAGCTAAGTTTTTAGATCGCCTTTTCCGCAAACACAGAATCATGACGATTTTGGATATGGGCTGCGGAACCGGAGAACACGTCCGTTACTTTCAATCCCTCGGCTACAGACCCAAGGGAATCGATTCTTCCTCGCGGATGATCGACGTCGCAAAAAAAAGATATTCTCACTGCAAGTTTGACGTTGCTCCCATGCAGAAGTATCAATCCGGTTTTCTTTTGGATTGTGTCATCAGTCTTTTCGGTTCGTTTAACTATCTCTTAACGAACGAAGAGATCGATTCCACTCTCAAGCTCATCGAACAAAATTTGAAACCGGCGGGTCTTGCCATTTTGGAAGTCTGGAACGCGGAGCCACTCCGAGCGATCAAAAGAAAACCGATCACTCCCGTGGCTCAGATCAAATCTCAGAACGCGACGATTCAGAGAAACAGAGGTTTTCGTCTGGTCAGGGCCGATACCTCGACGATGGTGGAAGTCAACTATATCTATCAGATCAATACCCGTGAAATCAGAGACAAACACGTTATGCGCGTTTTCTATCTTCCCGAGATCGAAAAGATGATCCTCAGACATAAATTCGAAATCATGCACGTCTACTCCGGCTTTAACGAAACCAAGTTTAAGAATTCCGCCGGAAGAATGATTCTGGTTTTAAAAAGAAAAAGCGCTTAGTTTCCTTTTCCTTGAAAATGTTCCTTTTCTTATTTTGGAATCGTCACTTCCCAACGATAGAGTTGCGATCGGATTCCAAGAAAGAAATAAGGGAAAATCCGATACGTGAACCCGATCGTAAACGGAAACGTCGGCCCCACGATTTTTCCCCAGAACGTATAAGTAGTCCCTGCTTTCAAATTATAGTATTCGGCGACTCTTTCGTCGTTTAAACTCGGATCTTCCCAACTCTCTCCGGTATCTCCCATTTCCAACGGTATCTTAAAAAGATATTCGAATTCTTTATCCGATTTAGAACCAATGGAGGTGATCATTTCTTCTTCCGCGATTCCCTCTTCCGAGTAATTGGATTTATAAATGGAAAATGTTGGCCCGGAACGATTGCGAGCGAATTCAAATTGCCTCTTCACTCCGGATTCATCCCAAGGAAATTCCTTTCTCAGTAAAGCATTTCCGATGAATACTTTGCGTTTCGGATTTCCTCTTTCGATCGGATAAAATTCAAAACGAAAAAAACAGTGGTGACCTTTGCATTCTCGTTTGTCCAAAAAGTCGATATCGGTGATCAAACGAAAATAAAGATTGTTCGCTTCTTTTCGTTCCAATTTTACGGAATGAATTTTGAATTCGGTTGTGGCGCAGTTTGTTAAAAGTAAGAGAAGAATCGCAAAGACGATTTTTAGGATCGCAAGCGTTTTCCGTTTTTTTGGATTGAGACCTTTTTTCAATCGATTCTCCCGTTTCTATCTCGCATCGAATTCCGATTCAAATAACAAGTCAAGATTCGAGATCGACAATTGTTTTCACTTTTCTCCGAAAATAAAATGCTCCGAATTCATCCAAAAAAATAGAATTCTTTCTTTTCGAAAAGGAAGAAGAGGATTCGATTCTTTCAAAAAGTCCTTGCCCAACGTAGAGAAAGACTCATCTAATAACTCGGGAGAATTTTATGCCAGAATCCTACGATCTTACCGTCATCGGAGCGGGGCCGGGCGGTTACGTCGCCGCCATCCGAGGCGCTCAATTGGGAATGAATGTTTGTATCATCGAAAAGGAAAGACCGGGAGGAATCTGCCTCAACTGGGGTTGTATTCCCACGAAGGCTCTTTTGGAATCGGCTCATCTTTTGGAAAAAATGCATTCGGCGAAAGAATTCGGGATCGATTCAAACGGAGCCAAACCCGATTTTCCAAAGATCGTACAACGTTCCCGGGACGTAGCCGACACAATGGCCTCGGGTGTGGAATTTCTTTTAAATAAAAATAAGATCACAAGAAAAAAGGGAACCGCCGTATTCAAAGATTCGAATACGATTTGGCTGCCCGATACTTCCAAAGAAGAAATCGTCTCCAAGTATTTTATCATCGCGACGGGTGCGAGAGCCCGCGAACTTCCGGGTCTTCCTTTCGACGGAAAGACGGTTTTATCTTCGAGAAGCGCGATGGTGTTGGAAAAAATTCCCGAATCCCTTTTGATCGTCGGAGCCGGTGCGATCGGGGTCGAGTTCGCCGACTTCTATTCCGCGATGGGAACCAAAATCACGTTAGTCGAAATGCTGGACCAGATTCTTCCCGTGGAAGATAAAGAGATTTCGACATTCTTAGAAAAGTCCTTTCTAAAAAGAGGCATCCGTGTTTTGACCGGAGTTGGAGTTTCCAGTCCGGAACTAAAGGACGGAAAAGTCAAAGTTCTTTTAAAGGGAAAAAATCTTCCGGAAGCAGGAGAAATCTTAGAGGCTGAAAAAATTCTCGTTTCGATCGGTCTTATTCCTAACACCGATTCGATGAACTTAGAAGAAATCGGAGTTTTTTTACAAAAAGGTTTTGTAAAAACCGATACAAAATACAAAACTAGCGTCTCTCATATCTACGCGATCGGAGACTGCAACGGCCCCCCTCTTCTCGCACACGTCGCTTCCATGGAAGGAATCAAGGCCGCCGAAGCGATTTCGATCCACGCAGGAAATCCGCATAACCTCAGTTATACGCCCATCGATTACAATGCGATCCCCGGTTGTACGTATTGTCATCCCGAAGTCGCTTCCATAGGATTCACGGAAAAAAAAGCGATCGATCTCGGTTATACGATCAGCGTCGGTAAATTTCCGTTTATCGGAAACGGCCGCGCTCGAGCGATGGGAGACGCCGGCGGTTTTACAAAAGTAATCGTGGATAAAAATTCCGGAGAAATCTTAGGCGCGCATCTCATCGGCCCCGGTGTGACGGAACTTCTTCCGGCGGTCGCTCTCGGAATCACTCAGGAATTGACGGCGAAGGAAATCGCTTCTACGATTTTTGCCCATCCCACACTTTCAGAAACCGTAATGGAATCCTTCGGAGTGGCGTTGGGAGAAGCGATCAATCTTTAGGATTAGAATCCAGATTTCCGGTAAGCAAGATGTCGGTCTTGTTTACTTGAAACTGTGATGGAAGATGAGAACTGAGAGAAAGAAGAGAAGGATCGATATCGTGAAACTTTCCGGAAGCCTCGTCAAAAAAATGATAGTGATCCACGATATTACTGTCGTAGACCGACTTTCCAAGACAGGAGAATTTGAATTCTCTCAAAAGTCCCGCGCTCACAAGAATGTTTAACGTATTGTAGACGGTCGCAAGACTCATCTTAAAAGAACGGCTATCCACCCATTCTTTTACTTCTTCTGCCGTGGGGTGATCTGCTTCACAGAGAACATACTGACAGATCGAAATTCTCTGCATCGTCGGCTGGATGGAAACAGACTTCAATCTCTGTTCGATCTCGGTCGGGGTCAGACAGGCTTTCTTTGTAAACAACGCTTCCATTCTTTTTGTAATCCCTTCAAAGGGAGAACCTTCTATCCATCTGACATCCGCAAACTCCGTTTTTGCACAATTTATTTGCGGAGTTGCTTAAGAAACCATTCTCTTTCTTGAAAAATTCTGCAATCCAAAAAAGTTCGCAAAATGGAATGCCACAAAACGGAAAAAAAAGACAAAGAGATTCTTTTTCCTTTTACTCTTGCTTCTGAATCCTGAAAATGTCTAAAAATTCTTCAGATGATACGAACTATGAAACAAAAACTTACATCCGTCCTTCTGGCGATCCTTCTTACTCTGCCCGCAGTGGCGCTCTTGGCCGACGAACCGACTGGTGAAACACAACCTCAGGTTCAGTCTTCCGAGAATCACGATTCTTCCCATGACGAAGCGGCGACCGGCGGTCATCACGAAGCTCAAGGAGAAGACCTTCCGTATTGGAGTGTGATTCCCTTTGTTCTGATTCTTCTGAGCATCGCGCTTCTTCCGATCGTTTCTCACACGACTTCTCATTGGTGGGAGAGTAACACGAATAAGCTGATCTTGGCTCTGGCCTTGGCCGCGGTCTCCTTTGCGATCCTGGTTTTCCACGGTTGGTTTGGAAAGATCGTTCACACCCTCGTTTTTGAGTATGTGCCCTTTATCATCCTACTCGGCGCGCTCTTTTATATTTCGGGCGGAATCCGTTTGAAAGGCGATATTGAAGCGACTCCTGTAAACAATACGATCTTTTTGATCATCGGAACCTTCCTCGCTTCCTTTATCGGAACGACGGGAGCTTCTATGCTTCTGATTCGTCCGATCCTAAAAACAAACTCGGAAAGAAAACACGTGGTTCACACCGTTATCTTTTTTATCTTTCTTGTTTCGAACATCGGGGGTTCCTTGACTCCTCTTGGAGATCCTCCTCTTTTCTTGGGTTATTTGATCGGAGTTCCGTTTACTTGGACTTTCAAGCTTCTTCCGGAATTGCTCGTAGCGGGAACTCTTCTTCTCGTCACGTATTTTATTTGGGATACGATCGCTTACAAAAAAGAAGAAACAAAGGATATTAAAAAAGATCACGCACACAAACATCCGATCAGCCTCGAAGGTCAGGTGAATTTTATCTGGCTCTTGGGAGTTGTCTTGTCAGTTGCGTTTATCAACCAAAACTACATTCCTGAAATTGCAGAGAATCCCTATCTCGCGTTTATCAGAGAAGGAGTTTTGATCGGAATCATTGTGGCTTCTAAGTTGACCACGAGAGGACACGTAAGGGAACACAACAAGTTTACCCTTCATCCGATCCAGGAAGTCGCGTATCTTTTTATCGGGATTTTCATTACGATGATTCCTGCTCTGATTCTTTTAGAACACCACGGAAAAGATTTGGGTGTTACGGAAACCTGGCAGTTCTTTTGGGTAACGGGTTTGTTCTCGGGGGTTCTTGACAACGCACCGACCTATCTCACGTTCTTATCTTTAGCGAAGGGAACTCTGGGAATGACGGACGTCGCACAAATCTTAGCGGATCCTCACGCGGAAAGTATTTTGAAATCGATTTCAGTGGGCGCCGTATTTATGGGAGCGCTTACTTATATCGGGAATGCGCCTAACTTCATGGTGAAATCCGTCGCAGAAGAAAACAACGTAAAGATGCCGAGTTTCGGAGGATACGTTCTGTATTCCTTTTCGATTCTGATTCCAACGTTTATTCTTCTTACGTTTATCTTCTTCCGTTAAAAAGATTTTTCTTGATTCCCCTCTCGTTTTTGAGAGGGGTTTTGTAGGAGTTCCTACGCGGGAATTTTTTCTTGCAAAATTAGAATTTTGTGATATAGAAAAGTTCGCCGATTTTTTCCCGCCACCGCTCCCCTCCACCCAAGTTCAGGGTGGGGCGCGCGTTTCACGGAAAGACTGTAGGAGTTCCCACAAAAAATCGAAGAGAGAATTCTACTTGCGAAAAGTTTGATTTTCTGATAGAGAAAAGTCACCGCGAGGTTTTCCCGCCACCTCTCCCCTCCACCCAAAATTTGGGTGGGGCCGTCTTTCACGACAAAGTCTGTAGGAGTTCCTACAAAATAAATTTCCTCAAAAAAAGATTATTTTCGGGCTGAAAGTCCGCATCCGGTAGAATCACCGCAAAGTGTTTGCTTTCAAAAAGACAAAGACTCGATCCAGCGTTCCAACTCCAAGAACGAAGAAACAAATTCCAAATTTTCTTTTTGAAAGAGCTCCGCAGATGAATCTTCGTGAGCCATCCCTAAGAACTTCAAACCGGCGCCAATCGAAGCGGTAGCATCCCCGATCGTATCTCCGACATAGAGAATCTCAGACGAATCGAGCTTTCTCTTCTGCGCTTCTTCCAAGATGGGAAGAAATACTTTTGGATTTGGTTTGTGGACGTTTGTGTCTTCGGCGGTTTGAATCGCAAAGAAAGAATCTTTGGGAAAAGAAAAGCCTTCGATCTCTTTTAAAACCCTTCTTCCGCTGGAAGAGGAAAGAATTCCAAAATGAAAATGTGAGTTGTATTTTTGTAGGAAGTCCTCAACGCCCGGAAACGTAAGATTCGGATCTCTTTCGCAAAATGAATTGTAAACTTCCCAGAGACTCTCCAAATCTTCGGAATATTTTCCATAGACCCTTCTTAAAAAATCGTCTCCGGGTAAACCCCAAGCCTCGTCGATATGAGAATCCTTCAATTCAAACTGAAACTTTTCTTTGGCAAGATTCTTCAGAGTTCCGTAACGAACCTTTCTTGTCTGCACCAGGGTATCGTCGTAGTCAAAAAGAATGGCTTTGATTTTCATTCTTCGAATTTATTTTTCACTCATTCTTTGCACATTCGAAAAGGATAATTCTATATTAAAATAATATCGCTCTCTTATTTTTTCACTTCGTCCGGCGGAAGAAAGATCACAGAATCGATCTTCTTTCCTTTTTCCGAATCGATATAATTGATCTCGATCTTTCTCTCCGAAGCGGGTTTATACATGATCAAAGCAGAAATCATATCGTAGACAGTGAGAGAATAATCGATCGCAGTTACTACCGCTTGAAAGACAAGAAACCTCGACTTCGTCACCGGTTTGACTTCTCTCTCCTTTCCGGCCGCCATCCATTTGTAGATTCGAGTGGAACGATTTACATTCTTCATATGATCAATATCTAATTTGACTTCGGGAAGAATCGCCTCCGTCTGACGAAAGGAAACCTTAACGGGAACTTTCTTCTCCCTAGATTCTTTCAGCGCCTGGGAAAGTTGTAAGTCGAATGTATCGTCGTCCAGATATTCGATCTCATTGCAATTTGCAAAAACGGTATCGCAGATATCGCCGTATTTACGATGAACAAAATAAACGAGAAAGATGTTAAGAGTTTCGGGATGATACAAAACCTTCGCGTGATAATCGGAAGTTCTTCTATAATAGACCTTTTTATAGATTCTCTTGAAAACGTCCCAGCCGACAAGACCGACGTCTTTTAGAAAAGGAGGTTCCGGAATTTGAAAAGAACGAATCGCGATATGCAACCTTTCGATCGCAACCTTACCGTCTCTCTTGGAAATTTCTTCCAGAACGGTTCTGATATCGTCCAAATCTTCCGAATCGATTTTGCGCGCGGCCCCGGAAGTATCGATCAGAATCTTTCCGGCGTTCTCGGACATCAACTGAGAGATCTTCGACTTCACGCCTTCTGTGAGAATGTCTTCGAGTTTTAAGGAAATACAATCGTTAGGATGACAAGAGATTTGTTCTTCATAGACCGCATCCGGATCGGGCGCCGAGACGGGTAAGCTCTCGGCTTCTAAAAAAGAATCAAGTGAAAGAGAAACGATGATCGCGGAAAGAAAAACGGTCCGAGCGGAAAATTGGTAACGCATTCTTTTGTTTGTCCTAAAAGGATTATCCGGAGGATTCTCCTTTTCAGACAGAGAATGGAAAGATCTTTTTTTAAGAAATCAATTGATTTCGTCTCTGTAATCCATCACAAGATACATCAGAGTTTCCTGATCGGTCGGGTTGGAATATTCGTGCGGAATGTCCGCTCTAAAAAAAACGGAATCCTTTGGTTCGAGTTCCACGACCTTTTCTCCGACGCGAAGACGAAGTTTCCCGGAAACTACCACGATGTTTTCCGTGGTTCCCGATTGATGCGATTCCGCAACCTCGATCCCACCAGGTTTTAAAATGAGTTCATAAAATTCAGTCTTTCGATTTCCGTTATAAGGGAAAAGTGCGCGGCTGGAAAAGACTTTGGAACTGGAAAACAAAACCTTTGTGTTTTCAGCCTTCATCACGATAATCCCTTCGGTTCCCTTCTCTTTTAGAAGTTCACTAAAAGGAACATTCAGACCGTTTGCGATCTTCCAAAGAACGGAAATTGTAGGAACACTCTTTCCTTGTTCGATCTGAGAAAGCATAGCCCGACTGACTCCGCAACGGGAGGCGAGTTTGTCTAAGGAAAACCCTTTCGTATGGCGGATGAGTTTTAGATTTTCTTTAACGACTTCAGTGATGTGTTCGCTGGAGGGAAGATCTTTCCCTGCTTCCAATTCTTCCGTGGCTGGGTTCATTTCTCTTTTTTTGTCTAATATAGCAGAATTCTGTCAATCCAAAACTCCCTTCAGGAAAAAAATAGACTTGAAATTATAATCACGATTATAATAATTAAATTTATAATTAAGAATGAGGAACAAAATGAAACGTATCCAACACGAAGAAATCACAAAGGCCAGTCCGACCCAACTCTGGAAAGTCTATCAAGACGTTTCCAATTGGAAAACCTGGGATCACGAAATTGAAGAATCTTTTTTGAAAGGAGAATTCAAAGTCGGAAGTAAGGGAATGCTCAAGCCAAAGGGCGGACCAAAAACTTGGTTTCGATTGATGGAAGTAAAAGACAAAGAATTATTTTCCGATCTTACAAACCTTCCCCTCTGCAAATTAGAATTCAGACACGAACTGATTCCTACAAATTCCGGAACTAAGTTTGTCCACACGGTAACGTTCTCTGGACCGCTTTCCTTTTTATTTTCCAGAGTGATCGGAAATAAAATTCGGGAAGAATTGCCTGGCGCAATGAAGAATCTCGCAAAACTCGCAGAAGCAGCTTGAACAAAGCTTGGAAATGGATTTCAGAGAAAAAAATTCTTCAATTTGTTTTGGCTGCGATCGACAGAACCGCCGGACCGGGAATTCCACTTTGAGTGATTGGAATTAATTTCCAATCGCCCGGAAGCCCGGTGGAAGAAACCGCAAACGTGGAAGGATTGCTTCCACCGGTCCCCGTGGAACCCAAGGCGAACAATTTGAGTTTTGCGTTGTAAGTCGCGGCGCTCCAGTGTAAACCCGAACAACCTCCGACAATGATCGGAGTTCCTGAAAATCCAATCCATCCTGCAAGACCGGTAAGATCGGAAGTGTAATCCAAGGTGCAGGCGTTTCCAAATGCAAAGATCCGATCACTTCCTTCGGCCATCACGTTGATTTTGGAAGAAGTTGTTGTGGCAGTCTGCCCGCCCCAAATCGTTCCGTTAAACACACTGAGCGCTCCGCCGCCGTTTGCATCGTCTCCGTAAGAAACTACGTTTCCAGAATTCAGAGCAAAGACGTTCTTCTTGCTGCTTGCGAGGTTCGGAAGAATATCTCCGTCTCCGTTTTGAGACCAAGAGCTCGTCCCAACCCGAAACTTGGAAATGTTTCCGGTGACCGAATTCGTAAAACCGAAATAAGCGATCGAATTTACGGAATCAAAGGAAGTAGTACTTGCAAAATCTGGAATATTGTTAGCACCTCCCGTATCGATCGGAAAGTATTGCCAAGAAATTCCATCCGTAGATTTCAATCCGTAAAAGGAAACGGTGGTCCCCGCCCCTTCTTTGTCTCCGCCCACCCAGAAGGTTCCGTTTCCATAAGCCACAGAGTAGAGTTGAAAATTAGAATTCCCGCCCCCATTGTTTGCACAATTGGAACGAGTCCAGGTTTCTCCGTCCTTACTCGACCAAAGCCCGCAACCGGCGCCGGAAGTTAAAGTTCCTACGGCAACCCAGGTTCCATTTCCGTAAGCAACGGAATTGATGTCCCCTGCGTTGCAGGAAGGAAAACGAGTGGAGCTGTAAGACCAATCGTTTCCGTCGACCGAATACCAAGATGCGCAAGAGGCTCCGACTGCGACGAAAGGATATTTCAGATTGTTTGCGGCCGCGAGACTCCAACCAATCTCTCCTAAAATCGCAAGAGGATTGGAAGAATCAAAACTGTATTTATGCGCTTCGGCGCAGGAAACCAAAGAAAGAAGAATCGAAATCAGAATTGAAACATATTTTTTATAGGTCATCGTAAAATCAAAACCGCAACATCCCAAAATAAACAAAATAAAGAACTAAGAATCAATTTCAAAATCTATTTAGTAGCAATTCCTAATATACTCGGGCCGGGGGAACCAGCGTCCGCCTGAGCGACCACGGTCCAATCCGCGGGAAGACCGGTTTTGGAATAACTAAACGCAGTGGGAACACTTCCGGTAACTCTGGCCCCCGATACAAACAAATCCAAAGTCGAATTGTATGCGGAAGACATCCAGTCCAGACGAGAACAATTGGACATTTCAGGAGCCGGAGAACTTATCGGAGGATGCCAAACCTGAAGACTGAGGCTGTAAAAATCCAATGTACATTGATTTCCAAAGACTACGATCTTATCTTTCCCTTCGACCGCGGTATTGATAAAACCGGGAACCCCCGTATTCAAAATCGAACTGGCACCGATCCCCGGAGCCGTAGTTGCCATTTTTGTAATACTCGCAGTCGGATTTGTATCGTCGTCTCCGCCGAAAACTAAAATTTTTCCGGACTTGAGCGCGAGAATCCCCGTTTTAAAAGTAGAAGCCGTCGAAATGGAAATCGAAGAACTCGCGGTCGAAGGAACCGACATCTGAACGATTTCCGGATTCACATTGTGAAAACCGCTAAAATAAACTTCCGAATGTACGGAACTGTAAGAACTGGAAAAATAATAATCCGATCCGATATAGGTCGATCCATCCGGGATCGAAAGAAATTGCCAAGCGCTTCCGTCACTCGAGATCTGTCCGTAAAATCCGACGCCGGTCTGAGAGGCGATATGTTCCCCGGCGGCAAAAAAGAAACCTCCGCCGAAAGTGACTGTGTAAAGATTCTTAACGACTGAGGTTGGGGTTCCACTGATCGAAACCAAGCCGGCCGCACAGTTGGACCTTGCCCAGGTTTCTCCGTCCTTACTCGACCAGATCCCGCAACCACCGTTTGCGGTAAGAGTTCCCACAGCGACCCAGGTTCCATTTCCAAAGGCAACGCTGGAAACGGCTCCGTCAACACACCCGGAAAAACGGGCATTACTATATTTCCAGCTGATCCCATCGGAACTGGTCCAGGAAGAACAATTGCTTCCCACAGCCACAAATTGAAGACCGGTTCCTGTGTTCGCAGGAATGGATCCCAAGGTCCATCCAATCTGACCCAGAAGCGCCAGGGGATTGGAAGAATCCATACTAAACTTATCCGCTTGGGCGCAGGAAGAAAGTAGCAGAATCAAAAATATAGTCGGTATCTCTTTTCTCATATCCGCCTCTTATAAGATAACAACACTCCGATTCCTTTTCTCAGGGAAATTTATAAAGTAACAAGCGCAGATCAGACCTTTTTGACCTATTCCAAATAAATAGAATTCTATGGCAAGAATTCAAATCCGAAAAGCATGAAACACAAAAAATCAGGACCGAAAGAAAAAAAGGATTCGAAAAACCTCTGGAAGACGTTTCGATTTCCGATCCTTGGTCCAAGAATTCTTACTTTTTACTTCCGGAGAATTCGTTCGAAAAAGACATACAATCCCACTTTACAACCCGAGTTCAAAAATTAGAATGAAACTGGTAAAAAGAAGATTATGAAATCCAAATCCATATTCAAAGAAGAACGGGCGGAAGAAAGTACTGGCTTTCTATTTTGGCAGATCACAAATCTCTGGCAGAAAAAAATCCGGGAAGATCTTCTCACCCTGGACCTAACGCACGTTCAATTTGTGCTCCTCGCGAGTTTGGCTTGGTTTGAAGAAGCAGGCCAGAAAGCCACGCAGGTAAGACTCGCCGAACACGCAAAAACGGACGTGATGATGACTTCCAAAGTTCTTAGGAGTCTGGAATCAAAAAAACTACTAACGCGAAAACCGGATCCGGAAGACTCCCGAGCCAATTGCCTTTTTCTTACGGGAGAAGGAAAAGAACTCGTAGCAAAGGCGGTTCATATCGTGGAAACCACCGATCGAACTTTTTTTTCCATTCTCAAAGACGAAAAGAATTTCAGAAGTTCTCTCTTGGATCTAAGACAAAAGAATGCCTGAAAAACATTCCAATTTTAGAATATTCTACAAATCGGATTCTTTTCTTTTTGCCGAAAAACCCGCCGGGATTCCGGTCCACGCAACCAAAGATTCCAAAAGAGAAAACTTCTCCGATCTTCTTCAAAATCAACTCGCTCTTCCTTTTTTAAGAACCGTAAATCGTTTGGATTTGGATACGAGCGGCCTCGTATTCTTTTGCACCGACCCGGAAAAAAACAAAGAAGCGGATCAGATTTTAAAAACGTCCACAAAGATCTATCTCTGCATCGCGGTGGGAATTGTTTCCGAGGATCGTTTTACGGAAAACTGCTATCTCAAAGACGGAAATAAAAGAGTAAAAAAAGTATTCTCCGGAGGTGACAAAGCGGTTACCGAGTTTATAACTTTAAAACGAAATCCAAAAGAAAACTATTCCGTGCTTCTGGCAAAACTTCATACGGGAAGAAGGCATCAGATCCGATTTCATCTGAGTGAAAAGGGTTATCCGATCGTAGGCGATCCAGTTTATGGAATGTCCGATAAACTATCGTTAGGCGGTAAAAAAATTCCACAATCAAAACGCTCGCTTTTGCACGCACTCGGAGTTTCCTTTCAAGAAAAAGAAGGAGAAGAAGAACAAATTCTTTGTCCTCCTCCGGCCGATTTCAAAAAATTCTTGGACGAAGTTTGGATCGACCCTTCTATTTTTTCTAAATTCTCCATAAAATAGAAAGACAAAGAACACTTCTTGAGGACTATCTCCTGCGAACGGAGATTTTCATGTCAAAAAATGCACTCATCATCGGGACGAGCGGAGTCGCCGGCCAAAGCGCGGTGGAAGCCGTCCGAGAATTCGCAAAGAATAAAAAAGAGAATTGGAAGATTGTCGCCACGACGAGTAAGGACACGGCCCTTCCCGAAGCGGATCTTACGATTACGAAGATCAATCTGGACGATCCGAAAGCATCATTAGAACTTTTGTATGAAGGTTTGAAGAAGAACGGGATCGATAAGATCGATCTTTTTGTTTACACTCCCGCAAGAGGAAACCTGGGTTATCCGGTTTCGGAAACACCCGAGAGCGACATCAAAGACGCGCAAAAATTTTGTTTAGATCCGATGCTTGCAATCGAAGAAAAACTAAAACCCACTCTGAGTGTAGGTTACTCCGCTTACTATTATAGACCTCACCTTCAACCCTTTTACGGTTCTCTTGCTTTTATCAAAAGAAAAATGGAAGAATGGGCGATTCAAAAACCGTCTCATCGAAAGATCATCCGCGCGGGTTCGTTTTTTAGCCAGAGCGTTCGGGGAATTACGATCATCCTTCAGAGAATGGGAAAAAAATCTCAAAACAAGGATCTCCAAGATCTCATCCAACTTCAAAAAGAATCCGGCCTGAGTTTTCCCGACTTCTTTCTCCAATACGTCGCAAAACAAGAAGAATCTTCTTTCTCCTCTCGGTTCCCGAACATTCCGTTTCGACTCACGTCACAGAACGATCTCAAAAAAGCGTTAGTCGCCATCTTAGATGGAGAATCGGCCCCTATCGTTTCGCTTGTCGGAGACTGGGTTTGGACGGAAAATACTTTGCCGGAGATGCCCGAGTATTTAAAGAAATTCTAATGCTTTGAGACCTCAAAGCCCCTCATCTTTTTCGTCTATCGAGGGGCCTTTAGCAAATCCCAGTTTTTTCCAAGATTCGTTTCCAGTCGGATTGGAAACGCTTCGAAACAATCTTTCAATCGATCCCTTTCTTCAAATAAAGCTCCGATAGGAACAAAAAAAGAATCGAATCCGCGTGAGAAAATAAACCGCCTCTAAAGTTTGTTTTGTAAAAAACGATAACTTACTTATGAATCGACTTCCAATTTACTTAGCATCTTTATTCTTATTCCTTACCTCGGGAATAAACTCGCAAGAAGATCCGAGTGATCCCACCTTGAGTCAAGATGAAAGAAACAAAATTTTAACAAAACAAGAAGAGCGTTGGGAAATTTCCAAATCACCTTCGAACCCCGGCGCTTTCGGATTTTCTATTTTAAAACCGTTCGTACAATCTTTTCTTTCCTATCAGGAAACCGTTATAGACGCCGGAAATTTAAGACTCAAAATCCCCGCGGGAACGTTTTACAATTCTAAAAAAGTGGAAACAAGAATCACAATTCTAAACAAACACGCGGATTATTTTTTTGCGGGAATTCCCACACAGATCGGTTCGAATCTTCTTTTAGAATCAACGGGTATGTTCTATCTCGCTTTTTATGACGAAGAAGGAAAACGAATCGAACCCAGAAAATCTCTTACCGTTGAAATGGAAGCTTTGGCGGATCCTACCGATTCCAATGTGTATCGTTTTTCAAAAGGAAATTGGAATTTGGTTTCAACCGGTACCGATACGACTCGCCCGAGGAAGGAAGTTATGGAAATGGAAAGCGAATCGTTTCTTCCTTTCCAAATTTATCCCGAAATCCAATCCTCCGGTTGGTGGAATTTCGATACGCCGAAACCGGAATTCACTTGTCTTGAGGGAAAAGTAGATTTAAAAAATGGTCAAAATTTTTCGGCACAAGCGATCGGGCTCGATTACTACGGAACTAGTTATGCAAACGTGGATCCAAACGGAAATTTTAGAATCAACGTTTTAAAAAATAAAAAAGTAAAAATCCTAATTATAAACTTTAACAGTGCAAAGACGGGTTCCAAACAAATCGGCTCTTTACCTGCCATCCAAACTCAAAATGCGACCGCGTTCTCCTCGAAACCTTCCGATCGCTGTCAAAAAATTTCAGAAATTTTCCCGTTTCCGATCACCGAATCCATCTTCAACGATCGAGCCTCGTTTTTAAAAGCGATAGATATGCCTGACTTATAATATTCTAAATTTAGAATCTAATTTATCGTTTTGTCAGACGCAGAAAAATCGAAACCGGAAAGATCTTACTTTTTGTTTTTATGTTTTTGAGAATTCTTTTTAGGAAACGATTTTGGAACCGTCTGAGACGCAGGTCCCCCCTTTTTCTGAGAAACGACGATCACAGGATTTCCTTTCGGAAGAGAATCCAGAATTTTCAGAAGTTCGGAAAGTTTTCCGCGAAATTGAAATTCGGATTCTAAGGTAAGATCCAAACAAAGAAAAACGTTTCGATCTTCCTTTGCTTCTTTCAGAGCAAAGTCGAGGTCGTGAAGGACGGCCTTGTAACGATAAGGAGTTTCATAGAAGACGAGCGTATGTCCGAATTTCAAATAACGACCCAATTCTTTTCTACGCTCCGGAGATTCTCTGGAAAGAAAACCGCAGAACGTAAACGGAGAAATTTTGAATCCGGAAATACTCAGGGCCGCTCCAAAAGCGATGGCGCCGGGCGCGCTCTGCACCGTCCCTCCTCTTCTCAAAACTTCTTGGACGAGTTCCCGGCCCGGGTCTTCGATTCCGGGAGTGCCCGCGTCCGAAATCAAAACGGTCAGATCCGCGCCGATGACCTTTTCTCCCAAACTTCGGATGTCTTCGGGAGTGGAATGTTCGTTACAAAGTAAAAATTCTTTCCGAACGGAAAGGGATTTGAGAAGAGTGGAAGTTGTTCTGGATTCTTCCCCTATGAGTATATCAGAATGTTCTAATAGTTCTTTGGCTCTCTGTGTTATATCGTCGGGATTTCCGAGAGAGACGGAAACAAGAACCAAAACTCCTTTCGGATCCGCATTCATACTTCAGATCGAAACTCCTTCGAGAACGTTCCATCCTCGAAGACTTTGGATCCTCGTTCCCTGCGGAGGGACGCTTCCTTTTTCTCGATCCAAAAAAACTCCGAGCTTCGCAGATTCCAAAAGAGGAAAGTCGTTTACGGAATCTCCAAAGGCGAGATCGGGCAACGCACCGACTGCGTTTTGAAAACGTTCCACCTTCCCCTTTCCATACGTAAACGGTTCTAAAATTTGAGAAGAATGAATTCCATCCCGAAGTGAAAGTTGCATTCCTAAAACCTTCTCTTCCGGAATTTCAAAAAGGGTCGAAACCGATTGTATGATTTCTTGAGGAGAAGCGGTCACGATCCAAACGTCCCAACCGGAAGATTGTAGGTGACGTACCAATTCTTTCATAGGTTCGTAGATCTTTACGGAAAGTGAATCGGAATCCGTAGAGTGCTGATTCCAGAGGGACCGAGAAATCGCCTTTAATTCCTCGGGAGAATGTCCGGAAAAGATCCAGGAACTCCAACGATAGGAAGCTTCCAAACCCGACTCTCTTTGGATCAAGTCGTATTCTTCCAAGACGAGAGAACGGAACAAAAGAGGATCTTTGAATCTTGCGGAGAGAATTCGTTCCCGATTCTTCTCCGAAAAAAAAGATACGATGTCTTCCCGATAAGCCGGAACTCCTTGCGAAAGAAAAAGCTCCATCACGGCTTCCCCGAAATCGTTTCTTACAAGAGTATTATCAAAATCGAATGCAGCTTTCCCGGGAGAAAGCCGGGAAAGAGTTTCGTAGAGATCCGGATTCCAAAAATCCCGGCGAATGGACACTTTAGGGTTCGATTGTTTCCCGCGCGATCGCAACACGACCCTCGGAAGATGATTGAAAGACCGGAAGGTAGTGTTCCGGATTTAAAACTACGTTTTGATAGCGAACTTCGAAGTGAAGGTGAGGACCGGTTGTATGTCCCGTGTTTCCGGAAAGAGCGATGATCTGCCCTTTTTTGACCTTATCCCCTTCCTTTACATAAAGAAGAGAATTGTGAGCGTAGAGAGTGTTGATCTGATTGATTCCGGGATGGGAAAGAAGAATTTTATTTCCATATCCCCCATCCTTTTTGGATTCCAGAACCACTCCGTCCGCCGCCGCGATGACGATCGATCCGGTAGGACAGGCGATATCCACTCCGGAATGCATCGCGTTCCATCTTCTTCCCAGACGAGAAGTTACGAAAGAATGTTTGAAGCTGATCGGCCAGATAAATTCTCTCTGATCGGTACGAAGAATTTCTCTTCCTTTGTCTTCGAGGAGCAAGCTCCGGGTAAAATTATCATTGTAAGGGAAGAATACGGGTTCGTTGACTGGAATTCTTTCGTTGTCCGGGATTCCGTTGACCCGTTTGATCTCGTGTTCCGTGGTTCCAAAGTTGTGAACCAGGTCGCCAACGGATTCCTTCACACGATTAGGAACGATCCAGATCCCCTCAGAACCTCTGTAGGTCTGAAGATACTGATTGTCCAATTTGATTTCTTCTAAATTTGTATTGGCGAAGGATTTGATGCTGAACAGTAGCCCAAGAACAAGCAATCCCGCCAGAATGTAGCCAGTTTTTCTTTTCATATTGTAGATTCCCAAATATGTCGCCAACAAAACCTCGGAGCCCGAGGCCTATTCCAAAGGTCGGCAACGGAAAACAACTTCTGAAGTCAGTCTTCTCGTTTGGGGATTCCATTCAAGAATTTTTCGGCTCGATTCCCAAAGCAAGAATGAACGATAAAGAAAGATTCTACCTATTTTTTAAAAGAATTAGAAGAATTACGTCCAATTTGGGTAAATTGGCTCCTTTTTCGGCTCCGCCTCCCTGCTATTGAGATTTGATTCTTAATTAGGAAAGAAGGAGTTCCTACTTTTCTCTCCGACCTTCCTGCTTGACAAGGGAGAAAAAGAAATTCTTCCCGAGGAAGAAAAAGAAAAACGAAAAAACACCCCATTCTTCTTTTTGAATTTATGCGTTGCAAAAAGAACGAGACAAGCGTTCTGTTTTTAGGATTCTAAAAAGCGGGATTTGTATTCCGGACTCGGAATTCTACAGGCTTCGCTCTTTCCAAACCACCGATACCGATTTTTTGCGATCCAATCATAGACGACGTCCCGTAAAGACGCGGGAATCCATCGAAAGATCGGGGCCAGGTTCCAGGGAAAGGAAAGATGAATCGCGATTTTCAAAACCGCAGTCGACTTTTCATAAAGAACCCCATTCTCCAAAAAGAGAACAGAGGATGGAGAATCGTTCGGAAGAACTTTTTTTCCAAGAATGTGTTCCGCCGTCTTCGATTGAAGACTCGCAAATCGAAGGTTCTTTTCGGGGTTATGATCCAAGAAGAATAAGACGGCTCCGTTGCAGAGATTGCATACACCGTCAAAGAATACGATCGGAGTTTTTTGTTTCTCGAAAATGGAATCCATCATTCTTTAGACTCTTTGCAACTCGCTTTTCGTTGTCAATGGGAGAATCAAGTCGCTTCTTCCTTGGATAATTATACCAAGGTTTCTACTTTTTTTGAAAGCTGAGACTTCCGTTTTCTATAATCAGGGTTTGATCCTTGATTTTTTGATTCCATCTTTCTTTTCCAAAAGAAATAGAATCGAGTTCCATACTCAGACAAGAAAGGGTCGTTCCCGCCTCAATCACCGCCGTAGTCATCGTTTGAAATTTTTTCGAATCGTTCTCCCGAGAAAGAATCCGAAAACCTTTTACGTTCTCCCTCAGAGAAACCGGGACGATTCCGTTTTTCATTGCCTTGGTCGACTTTCTCACAAAACAGATCTTAGAAGACGGGCTCATACTCTCCGTATAAACGATCGTATGAGATACTTTGTCTCGATTGATCAAGTGAACTCCGGTTCTAAATTCCTGAGCAGACAATACGGAAGAAAAAAGAATGCATAAAAAAAGCGGATTCTTATAAAAACCTATCCAAAAATCGGGACCGAACTTCTCGATTGAATTTCTCATACAAAATGAATTCAATTTTTTGAATATTCTATAAATCGATTTCAACAAAAAACCTCGATTTTACGGATTCTTTGTCTAATGATCCGACTGTTACCTTTGTTTTTCGTTTTCATTGTTTATCGTCTGAAAGGAAGAAGCGCGTTTTTCAACTTCGGAAACCAAGTTCCATTCTTCTTTAAAAAGATCGCGGGACTACCCAAAGGACTTTCCACCTCGATATCTTGTCTGCCCGTAAAAATCTTTCCGGTCCAGAGATGTTCCCATTCTCCTTCGGGTAAATAACCTTCCACGGAAGATTCTCCTTTTTCTAAAACCGGTAAAACCAAAAGATCTTCTCCCAATAAAAATTCGTTTTTGATCTCGTGTGTTCGGAGGTCGTTTGGATAGTGTAGATACAACGGCCGAACCACGGGTAGTCCGGTGAGAGAAGCTTCTTTTACGAGGGCTTGCAGATATTCTTTCAACACAAAGTGCATCTTTCCATATCTCGCAAATTCTCGAATCGTTTCTTCGTCGCTGAAGGCCTGATGGTTTTTTTCGGGACGATTTCCTTCGTGTGTTCGAAAGACGGGACTAAAGACGTTCAATTCCGCCCAACGCAAAAACAGTTCCTTGGAGCGGTGATAATTTTTTAGAGGATTGTTGATCGTCGTATAACCGCCGATATCGCTGTGATTGAGAGAAATTCCGCTAAGGCCCCCGGATAAAAGACCCGTAAGAACGGAGATAAGACCGTCGTGTTCTCCCCAACTCACCATCTGATCCCCTTCCCAAAAGAGAGTGGAATGTTTCATCGATTCGCTGTAACCGGCTCTTGTAAAGAATACGATCTTTCCTTCCTTGCCAGCTTGCCGGATCGCTTCTCGATTGATTCGGGCCCATTCGACCGGATACACATTATGATAGCTTTCAGCGTTTACGCCCGAATACAAAACCGCGTCGAGAGGCAACCATTCTCCAAAATCGGCCATCCATCCTGAAAGCCCGGCTCCGATCATATTTTTTTGGATGATTCCCTGAATCCATTTCACGGCTTCCGGGCTTGTAAGATCGAGCAAGTAAGCCGGAAATCCCGCAGTCGCGATCTCATAGTCCTTTCCGTTTTTGTTTTTTACGAGATAATTCTTTTTAACCGCCTCTTCGAAAAGAGGTCCTTCGTTTGCCAAAAAAGGATTCAAATATCCTAATACAGAAATTCCTTGTGCGTTTAAGTCAGAACAGAATTTTTTAAAATCGGGATAGGACTTTTCATCCGCGATCCATTTCCACCAGAGCTGGGAACCAAAACTCGTTTTTCTTCTTCCCACCCAATCCTGAATCCAAAGAGCCGTGATAGGGTTTCCGGCTTTTTTTGCCTCTTCGATATGTTTTAATACGACTTCCTTTCCGCCTTGGACTCCAAGCCAAGTTCCATAGGCCCAATCCGGAAGTATCGGAGCCTTCCCCGTTTTCAGAGTAAATTTCTGAACGAGTTTTACGGGAGAAACTTCTTTCCAGATCGTTCCGTTGAGACCGTTCTCTCGAAACGAGATCGTGATCTCTTCGGGTTTAGAAAAATCGAATATAGAATACGAAGTGTTTTCAAAATAAAGAGAACGATTTTTGGAAGTCAGAAAGAATGGAATCGGGGTATAAGTGGAATATTCGTTTCCTCCCGCACCCGCCATCAGATTGGCTCCTGCGGTGATGGGTTGATCTCCCCTTCCCAAACCTTGTTCTTCGGTAAACAAAAACGGAGTTTTTCCCTTTAGATTAAAATGGGAGAATTGTTCTCCGAGTCCGAAGATATTTTCAGTCTCTTCCGAAAGGATCCGTATGTAAGAACGATTCAAAGAAGAATCCGAGAATACTACCTTAAATTCCAGGGCCGTTTCGTCTAACGGAACAAAACGAATCTCATAGTCGCTCTTACAATTTTCTCCTTCGAGTTTTCCGGAAATTTTGAGTTCCTTTTCATTGGAAAAAATCGCATCGATGCTCTGAGAATCGCAGCGAACTTGGATTTGATCTTTGATTTCAAAAGAAGCAAATTTCGATTTTACTTTTTGTTCTCCCTTGGCCGCGGATAAAAAAGGAGTTTTTAAGGAGAGTTCGAGAAAGATTCCTTGAGAAGAACGAATTTCCAAAACGTCTTCCCTTTGGTTCGCTTGGAATCCCTTTCCAAAGGAGAACGACTTTTCAGCAGGAAGGGAGAGTTTTGTATAATTTGCAAAAGGACTATTACAAAAAGAGAAACAAAAGAAAAGCGTGAGAATCCAAAACGATCGTAAGAACATGAAAGCTCCCTACTAAAAAGATACTACCTGAAGTAATGGATCTCGCTTAAAAATCCAGTTCTTATTTCTTTCCAAGCTTCGTTTCCAAAAGGTCCTTGATTCCAAGAAAGAGGATCCATTTTCAATACCGAGTTTAGGATGAGCGATGACAACGATAGAATCAAGAAACACGCAAAGACATAAAATTCTTAAAAAAAAAGGATTCGTTTCCGAATCCCTTTTTACTTTTTTATAATACGTCAACGCGAGGAAACTTTTAGCTCGCTCGAAACGTTCTTAAAAAATTCTTCTTAGGATTTACGATCGGTTCCGCCCACTCGAGGAGCCGCGGCGCTGGATCCGCTTTGTCCATAAACCGAAACCGCTTGTTTTGGAAGACTGGATCTTCTCCATTCAAACCAAGAACCTTGATACGTGTGAACGTCCAGATAACCGACTTCGCGTAACATCAGAGCGAGGAGGGAAGATCGAGCGCCGTTGTAATCATAGATCACGGTCGTACGTTCCGGCATGAATGGAAAGGATCTGAGTTTTTTATTAAACTGAGTTTTTTCGATCAGATTGCCTTGACCGTCGTAGAGAATTCTCCAATCCCAAAGAAAGGATCCCGGAAGACGACCACACAAGGAACCCGGTTCCGGCGCGGTGAGTCTGGGAAGTTTTCCTTCATATTCTTCTTGAGTTCTCGTATCGAAGATCTGAAGACGCGTTAGATTCTTTTCCAAGAAGGCTTTGTCTACGACACCTTCGAGTTTTTTCGGTTTGTCTCCGGGGCCGAGTTCCATTTCTTTAGAACCTTTTTCCAGAGCCACACCTTGAGAGGGCCAACGATTCCCATAGAGAAACGCGTTTTGATATCCCGCGGCTCTCAAAAGGAAAACCATTCTCGAAGCGAACATTCCCATCCCTTCGTCAAAGACGATGACACGGGTCGCTCCTTCTTTCTGTATGAGTTTCAAAATTTCTTCTATGGGACCGGTCATCTTCTTTTGCGATTCCGGATCCGACGCAAACGCCTTCTTAATAAAAGGAAAGCTATACGCACCTCTCAGAGTAGATTCTTGATAACCCGCCGACGAGCGACAATCGATCAAAAAGTCTTTATCGTTGAGATCTGTTTTAATAAAATTCCAGCTGGACAAGCTAACCTACCCTATCTATCGAAATGAGTCTTATTCTTTGGATTTAACCATTATTTTTAGCCTGAGATTTCCGATGTACTTTTTTTTAAAAAAGATCAGAATTTTGGGACATAAGAGTAAAATAAAAATCGACCTCGTCTTTGCTTCCTTGGAAACAACAAAGGGGAAGAATCTAAGAATTCTTTTCTAAAAAAAGAATCGGAAAGCGATTCGACGTTCTCTTTGTCCAAGAGGATTTAACATCCGGGGGTGCAAAGACCGATATTCTTAACAATGATAAGAGAATTCAGGAAAGACTGTACTCAGAGATCGTTTTTTTCGAAAATGTTTCGGAAGAAATGCGTCCTCCTCGTCTGGATTCTCTTCTTTCTCGTTCTGAGCTCGGGAAGAATTCCCGCCGAGCCGGATCCGACACGATCCGCACAGGAGGAATTCAAACTCTTTCTCAAAGAATTTCAGAAAAGCCCTTCGGAGTTTTTAGCTATATCTTTTCGAAGAAAACACAATTCAGTTCCCGTAAGTCCTTGTGTCTTTGAAGAATCCAGTCGTTTTGAAAAAGTCATCTATCTTACTTACAGTTGCAAAGAAGAAAAATTTCCGGGTTTTATCTATCTCGGTTCCCAGTGGACTTCTTGGAAAAACAATCCCGAAAGAATTTCTCTGGGTGAAGTTTTAAAAATCGGTAAGAAGGTCTATCTCGAAGTAAAACCTTCCTATGACCTGGGAGTGGAAGAACATTCTTCTTGGGATCCGAAAAAGAAACCCAACAAAGAAACTCATTCTGAAAAAAGCCGTCCTCCAAAAGACTATAAGGACAACTTCGGGCTTCAGTATTTTCTAAGCATCGCCAAACATCCGGCGAAACGAAGCCTGGATTCCGGCAAAGAAATCTTCTTTGATTCTTCCTGTCCTCTGATCTTTTTAAAAAAGGATTCCGACTTTTACTGGGATAAGGCGACGTATTATTCGTTTCAGGCGAGTTGTATTCCTTCTTCTCCGTATTCTTACATTCGTATCAAATCGGATTTTTTAGGAAAGATTCGTTTGGACGACAAGGATACGGATCAGATTCAGGAAGGCGCGAAATATCTCGGAAAATTGAAAATACATTCCATCGAACCGGACAAAATCGTCTGGCAAGAAGCGGAAATCTACAATGAATAAAATTACATTTCAGAATATTCTACTTTTATTAAGTATCCTTTCGGGTTCCTCCGTCTCGGCTCAAAACGGAAACTCCGCGGATCTCAAGGCTCTCCTCGACAGCGTCGTGATCATACGTAGCGACACTTTTTCCGAAAAGGAAGAACCGTCCGGTTATTCCGAAAAGTCCATCAATCGAGACGCTGGAACCGGTATGGTAATCGCGGGGAATCGGATTCTTACAAACGCTCACGTGGTTTCCAACTCGAGCTATCTCAAGATAAAACATTTTAATTCCAGCAAGTTTTACAAGGCCAGCGTTCAATATCTCGGCTTCGACTGCGACCTCGCGATCTTAAAAGTCGAGGAGGAAGAATTTTTTAACGGAATCGAACCCTTGGAAATCGCAGATTCCTCCCCCGCTCTCGGTAGTAATCTTCTGATCCTCGGTTATCCCGGAGGCGACGATAATATTACATTAGAAAACGGGAATGTTTCCAGAATCGAAAGGGTGCGTTATTCTTTTACAGGTTTGGATTATAGAAAGGCGATTCGAGTAAACGCAAACATAGTTCCCGGTTATTCCGGAGGGCCCGCGATCCAAAACGGGAAAGTTTCCGGTGTGACGTTTCAAATCAGTCAGTCTCAAGGGAACGTTGCGTATTTGATTCCTCCGGAAATCATAAATCATTTTTTAAAAGACGTGGAAGACGAGACCTATCACGGATTTCCTTTTCCGGGTTTTAGTTTTCAAAACGGTTATTCCTCTTCTCTAAAAAACTATCTCAAGATTCCGGAGGGTTTGAACGGAATTCTCATCAATACAGTGTATCCGGATTCTTCTTTTTCGGATCTTTTAAAACCGGAAGACTTCGTCTATAAAATCGACGAAGCGTATCTAAACGACGAAGGCGGAGTTTTGGATCCGAGCGGAATTTTTATCGGAGAGATGATCGAGAACAAGTTTATCGGAGATCCGGTAAAAGTATTCTTTTATCGAAACGGAAAAAACTATAAAGTGGAAGGCACTCTCAAACAAGTCCCTTCTCTGAATCTTTACAGACAACAAGGAAGTGTTACAAGTTTTCTTTCCGCCGGTTTTTTGTTTCAACCCGTGAACCGCGCCTTGGCGGGTGGAGATTCGAGACGTCTGGAGAGTTCTCTTCGTTATCACTACAGTTATTATATCCAAGACGAGCTCTATCGATTTACGGATCGGGATATCATTCTTTCCGGGGTTTATCCGGATCCGCTGAACTCGAAATACGCGGGTTATCGTTATAAAATTTTAGAGTCGATCAACGATCGAACTCCTTCGAGTTTGGAAGATTTTAAATCTCTCTGGAAAAAATTCTACGGAGGAACGATCAGTCTGAAGTTTCGAGGGATCAACCTTCCCATCGTTCTCGATCAGGAAACCGTGGATAAGATCAATGTTCGCATTAAAAAACGCTTCGACGCGGAGGCGGACGAATGATGGTATCGAAGTCTTTATTCTTATTTTTACGCGGAGGAATTTTACTCCTACTTTTTTTATCCCCATTCTTCGGAGGACCGTTACGCTCCGAAACGATCCTAGTTCACTTCCGTAAGTTTTCACACCAGAATCCGTGGCAGAAGGGAACTCACTATGAGAAAAAAGTTCCTGCGATCATAGCAAATTCGGATTTTATTCTCGCGCTACTTCCTCCGGGAGAACTTCCTCTTTTTTCGGAGATGAATCCGGAGACGGCTCCGGGAACTCGTTTGTATATTTTCAAACACGATCCTGAAACCGGACTCGCCCTTTTTTCTCACAGAGGAAAGTTTTCAGGAAAACGGAGGGTTCATCCTAATTTTGCCGGCGCGCACCAAGCCGGCTGTTCTCATTTTTTTCCAAAGTTAGAATGGGCCAATCCTGACTTTTCCAATTCGATCCTTCGTATGAGCAAACACCAAAGGGAAGAATCGAGTGAAAGAAAGTTCTTATATTCAAAAAATATAATCTGTGGATATTCCGACGGTAGATGGAACGTGCCCGCGGAATATCTTAGTTATTTTCTCCACAGCCCTTCGAGTAATCCGATCACTCATCCGGGTTTTTATTTCGACGACGCTCTTACGGTTCCGGAAAAGAATTTCTATTTTCCGGATTCTTCTTACGGGATCGTCGTTTCGGAAGTGCTTCCAGGAATCGGGCCGGTTCATAATTTATTTCCGGGCGACGCGATCTATAGCATCAACGGTCAGGGATTTTCCTCACCTCCGAGTCGTCAGGAAATCTATTCGAGAATTCTTTCCCACAATCATCACCATTCTCCTCCCGGAACTCAAGTCACCTTAGGAGTTTTTCGCGCGGGAAAAAGAAGAGAAATCTCCTACGGTTTAAAACCGTATTCCGAAGAATTCTTTTTTATTCCTTCCAAGTCGGGGACCAAACCTCCTTCGTATCTTATTTCCGGCGGTCTATTTTTCACCGAACTTACCGGTGCGTATTTGAAAGAATCCGGTGATAAATACAGAGAAAACTCGGATAAAAAACTTCTTTATCTCTACGAATCCTACAATAAAAAATCGCATCCCGAAAAGAACCGTCTCGTCTTTATCAGCAGAGTGTTTCCGGACGCGGAAAATCAGGGATTTCACGATTTTCAAGATCAGATCTTAGAGTCCGTAAACGACAAACGTGTGCGTTCTCTTACGGATTTAAAGGAAATCTTAAATGAGAGTAAAGACGAATATGTTGTCTTCCGTTTTTCGGGAAATCGGATCGCGACGTTCCAAAAAGAACAATTGCGAACCCTAAATCAGAAAATTATTTCAAACTATAATCTGGACAAACTCAATAATTTGGACTGATAATCTCTTGACGGATCTATTCCGAAAATGTAATTTTTGATTCCGGAATAATCCCATGCGAATCCTATTCTTAGATGATGAAGAAGTAATCCGAGATCTATTTCGAGAAATATTCGGTTCCTTGCATGATCTGACTTTGGCGGGAACCGCCGAAGAAGCCCTCGAAATCTGCAAAAATCACGCTTTTGATCTGATTGTTACCGACGTACGCCTTCCTAAGATGAGCGGAATCGACTTCATTTCCAGACTGAGAGACATGGGAGTGGACACTCCTTTTATCGTTATCACAGGAAACCAAGACATCGACGTTTCCATTCGCGCGCTTCGTCTCGGAGCCGTTGACTTTTTTATCAAACCGTTTCGAATGGACGCGATCCGTCATTCTCTTCAGAAGTTTGAAAATCTTTTTATCTCCAGCCAGGAGTTGATCAGTAAGAATCACTTTCAGCTTACGGAATCCAGACAACAATTTGCAATCAAACCCAGTCTCAAAAATCTGAATCAATACGTGAATCTCGTAATGCGTTCCATTTCCTTGATCCCCGGAATTCATACGGACGATATTTTAGGGATCAAACTCGCGTTGTATGAACTCCTCGGCAACTCGATCGAACACGGGTCCGCGGGAATCAACTACGAGAAAAAATCCAAACTCCTCTCGTCCGATATAAACTACTTCGATCACGTGGATAAGATCTGCGACGCCCTAAACGAAGTCGTGCAGTTGGAAATCAGTTTTGAAAATCAGAAAATTTACGTTTCTCTCAAGGACCACGGCGCCGGCTTTGATCCTTCTAAGGTTCCGGATCCTGTCACCGATCCGAACGCGAGTCACCTTTCCGGAAGAGGAATTTTTTTGGTAAGAATGAACGTGGACGAATTGATCTATAACGAAATCGGAAACGAAGTTCGTTTTAGCAAAACCTTAAAAAAAGCGATCGAAGCCAAATCAAAAGTAAACACCGGCTGAAAGATAGATCCGAGAATATTCCTTTTTGTCGGCTTTTTTTGCCCATTCGTCGAATAAAATCTTTTCCTGTCTTTGAGGATCCACAACCGCATAAGATAAGCTTATTAGAATATAAGAATGTTCTGATTGAAATCCGGCGGTCCCAATGCCTTCCCATCCCCTTCCCAAAGGAGAAGAGGAAGTGAGGATCATCGCCTGAGCGGTCCATCGTTTTTCCCAGGTTTTACGGGCGCCCGCTTGAAAGAGTTGAATCCCTTTGTTTTCGTAGTTCGGTCGGGAAGTAGTTCCGTCCTCGTGGAACACGGTTCCTTCTTGGAGCAAAAGACTCTCCATCAAAAGAAAGGAAGTTTTCCCTCCGTATCCTCTCGGGTCGGTTCGAATTCCGGAATATCCGTTCGAGTCAGAATCCGTTCTCAGATTTGGATCCTTCGAGGTATAAAGGCCTCCAAGGAAATACGTCGCTTCCGGTCTTTCCCAGTTTAGCTTCGATCCGAGTAGAGTTCCAAAAGTCGACAGAGAAGTCCGGTAACTCTGAAACGCGTTGATTCCGTATTCTCGGGAACCGCTCACTGCAATTCCGTCCAGGTCCAGACTCAATCCGAAAACTTTCGCCGAGGAAAACTCAAATCCATAGTATTGATAACGACCGCCGGGACGAAACGGACTTTCTTTCAGAAACAAGTCCCCCTTGACGGAATCTTGTCTCGACTCTTGATACAAATAGTAGAATATTCTAAAATTCTCAAGTCCGTATTTTTCGCTGATGGAAAGGCTTCCTCCGGAGATCCTTCGCGCCGATTCGTCGGCATTTCTTTCGGAATACAAAATCGAATTCTGCATCTGGGCTCCGATCGCGGAAAAGGAAAGTCCCATCGGTTTCCACTGCGCTATAAATTCTCCGTAGTTTAAAAATCCTACGAAAAGAAATCCGTTTCGATCCAGTCTCTGATATCCCCTTCCCGCTTCCATTCCGAGTTTCCAGAAAGGAGTTTCCCATCCGCTCAGATACAAAAGTTCTCCGTCGGCGCCTCTCGTCGTCGTTTTTGTTCCGATGATGGATTCCTCGTATTGCAAAAAGGGCGAAATTAGAATCTGTTGATAGAATCGTTCTCCCTTTTGAGACCAACCAAACTCCGGACTTGCAATTCCCCTGGAGAAACTTCGATCGGCCTGTTCCTCTCTCTTTCCTCCGTTCTGAGTCAATCCCCTGTAGAGCAAGGTAGCGTTTACATAAAAAGAAGAAGAATCGGAAGTTTCTTTTTTGGGAAACGTAAATCTTCCCTTTCCTTTGAGATCTCTTTTTCCTTCCTCTAAGAGTAAAAGATCATCCAGCCGGTATTCCGGAAAGGATTCCGCAATCGCGGTTGCGATCGGTGAAACGATACAAAATAGAAAGATGAGTTTTTGTAAAAATCGTTTTCCGTTTTTTTTTCGCGGTAGGGATCGAGGCGGGATCAATAAATTGATTTTTAGATTCAGATTCTCTAAATTAGGAATTTTGAATTTATTGATCGGAGCTGAGAGCCCGGTCCGCGAAGCGGAACCGCCCCGAACCTGAACTTCTCTAAAGGTCCGTTTTTCATCTTCGGAAGAATGCAAGGAAGTATCCGGTCAATATGAGCCAGGATACGATCTGACCCAAAAAATAAGAAGAAGCCGCGCCCGTCGGTCCGTATTCCGGAATCAATAGATTGGCAAGAACAAGTCCGCAGACCAATCGTAATAACGCCAAAAACGCGAGCATCCTGGGTTGTCCAAGCGCGAATAACGCAATTCCCAAGGGGGAGAATACGAGCTGCAACATATAATTCGGATACAATATCTGGAAAACTCCGATCGAATCCGCATACTTTCCCCGAAACAATAGATTTAAGATCCATTCCGCGAGAAAAAATCCGGGCGATAATAAAACCGCCATTCCAACCGCGAGGAGCATCGACTTCCAGAGAAACTTTGGAAATTCTTCCGAATCTACGAGACGTGATAGTTTTGGATAGATGAGAGAATTGATCACCGAAAATAAGATCACGAATCCGCTGAACAGCTGTAAGGCGGTTCCATACACGGCCGCCGATTCCTGGGAATGATACCACTTTAAAAAGAAAATTTCCATCCGATCCGAGATCATCGCAAAGATGGACGCCAAAAAAGCGTATCCGTTAAACGAAGTCAGCGTGGACGTCATCTCTTTGACCTGATCTTTCGCTCCGCTCCAGTAGAGTTGATTTCTCGGAAACACAAAGAAGAACAATACCAATACAAAAAGCGGAGACGCGGTAAAGATCGCGAGTATGTCCAGATGTCCGAGCGCCCTTTGTGAGAGATGATCCGCCGCATACAAGACAAGGAGTCGAATTAGATTCGGAAGAGGATTCCAAAATGAAAGAGAGATATAATTTCCAAAACAGATAAAGATACTTTCAAAAAAGGAATTGAACGAGAGAACAAAACTTCCTAAGACCAAAAGTGCGACCACGATCGAACTTTCTCTCAAAAGTACAGCTCCGATCAGACTGATAAGCGCAAGCGCGCCCAAGGCCCCCAGCTTGATCCACATCGATGAGGACAAAAGAACTCCGATCTTTTGTTTGTCTCCGGTTACGGGCGCGAGAAATTTTACGAGAGCGGCGGGAAGTCCGAATTCTGCGATCGCGAGAAGCACGGGCAAAAAGCCGGCGTAGTATTGAAAGAGTCCGTTCTCGCTTTTTGTGAGTATGTTTACGGAGTAGACCATAAACACGAGATTGAGTAAGGAAGAGATCGCTTTAGAGATGCTCACAAACAGGGAAGATTTGAACATTCCGGATCTCCGGAATTGAACCAAGAGGTTCGAAACTTTTTTCAACTTCCCCGAAAGTTTTAACATTCTATTTTTTGAAATCTGTTTTCTCTCTCCAAAGCGACAGTAGATATACGGAGAAAAAACCGATGTAACTGCTAACGATCCCGTACCTAAGGTATCTTGCAACCGGATTTTCTGGTAAGAGTTTTTGCACGAGATAACCCGGTAAAAAGTAAAAGAGCAAAACTCCCACGATCAAGATTCCCGCTCTTTTTAAGCTTTCATCCAGAGTCTTCATCGGCTTCCAATCCAAGGAATGATATTTTGAAATGAGAATTCCGATCGCAAAACCGGCGAGCGCTCCACAAGCCGATATCACCTGCTCATAGGATTTTGCTTTTTCGATTCCGATCCTATCCGAATGCAAAAGAACCGAGGGAAGAGTTACTACGACGATGATCAAAGAAAAAGTTTTTGTGTTGGAAAGATTCTGTCCCGGAAAAGGATGCGAAGCTTCGATCTCGGGAACGTATCGAAACAAAAGTTGAATCGATAAAAGTCCGAGAAGTCCCAGCACAAATCCTCCCAATACGTCTCCCGGGAAATGAACTCCCGCATACATTCTGGAAAAAGGCATCAGAAGAATGATGATTCCCGCGAGCCATCGAAGCGGTCTCGATTTTGCATTTAGAAAAACGAGTCCCCATATTACGACCGAAGACTGCACATGACCCGATGGAAATCCGTATGCAAATTCCGTTAAACTTCCGGGACCGTTCCAAGCAAGCAACGGCCTCGGACTTTCAAAAAAAGCTTTCGCCAATCCATTCACGATGCCGGATGTTAAGAGTCCAACTCCGAGTCGTATCCCGAGTTTACGATCCCAAAAAATATAAACGCTGGAAAGAAGAATCATAAAGAAAAGATTCCCGCCCAGATGATGAAACAATAGACTCGTCCAACCCAAGACCGGATCCAGAGAGGTTCCACGCAACGTTTCTAAAAAGCCATTCCCAAACCAAAAGGAGTCTTGAAACCAACTCATATTTTCACCCTTTCTCCTAACTTACTTATTATAAAGAACAAGTCTCCGTAAAAAATCCAACTTGATGGATTCGATTCCATTCGGTACAATGAATTCTAAATCCTATAATTATTGAACACTTGTTCGAAAAGCAGACTTTGCATGGAAACCCAAACAGAATCCGACCTTCTTGAAAGCCTCTTTCTCATTCCCAGAGAATCCGTAAAACAATTCCTAAAAACATTGCTTCACCTCGTATATTCCGTGGAAGTTACGGGCCTTGAAAATATTCCGGAGACCGGCGGAGCCGTTCTCATTTCGAATCACACGGACAACCTGGATGTAATCGTACAAGGGACGTCGGTTTTAAGAAAAGTGATTTATCTTGGAAAATACGAATTGTTTCATCCCCAGGAAACCGTCCTCGAACTTCTAAACGATCCCAATTCTCCCTTGAACACTTTCCCTTTAAGTCTGATGAAACAAACCCTCGTGGTTGCACTCAACGCGCTCGGAGATATGCAGGGAAAACAACTGATGCACTGGGGAGGTCATCCGATCCTAAGAGCGCATAACGTGAAAGACGCGAAGTCCGCCGCGCTGTATTATGAAGAGTTGGAAAACTATATGGTGGAGCTCATCCAAAAAGGAGAACTCATTTCGGTCTATCCTCAGGGAACGAGAGTTGAAAACGTGGAGCCGGGATCCTTCAAAGCCTTGTCCGCAAAACTCGCGATCCGCGCGGGTGTTCCGATCATCCCGAGCGGGATCAAAGGCGCCTGGAGAATGATGAAACCGGAAGCCTTTCTCACCGGAAAAGCCTTCGGCTCCAAGATCACTTACAATATCGGAAAGCCCATCTTTCCGGATCAGTTTCCAAAAGAACCTCTCAAAAAAGCGGCGAAGATGGTTACAGAAGAATTGGAGAACCGCGTGAGAAAACTCATCGATTCTCCCGAAAGCTAAATTCAATTTTTTGAATCTATTATAGAAGAATCAATATGGAAACACAAATCTACACTCCCAAATACAAGGTTCGCTTTATCACGGCGGCCTCCCTCTTCGACGGACACGACGCGTCGATCAATATCATGCGGAGAATTCTTCAGGCCTCCGGAGTGGAAGTCATCCACCTCGGGCACAACCGTTCCGTAAAAGAAATCGTGGAGTGTGCGATCCAGGAAGACGCGCAGGGAATCGCAATCACGAGTTATCAAGGCGGTCACGTAGAATATTTCAAATATATGATAGACCTTTTGAAAGAAAAAGGCGCGGGTCATATCAAGGTATTCGGAGGAGGAGGAGGAACCATTCTTCCATCCGAGATCAAAGAACTCGAAGCCTATGGAGTCACGAGAATTTATTCTCCGGACGACGGAAGAGAACTCGGATTGCAAGGAATGATCAACGACCTCATCTCCAAGTCCGACTTCATTCCTCCCCTCACCTTCAACGGAACCCTACACGCATCTCTCAAAGAAAAAAATCCATTAGCAATCGCGCAAACGATCACCTTGGTCGAGAACACTTTTGAAAGAGAAGGATTGGAAAAGTCGGCTCTCACCGAAAAACTTCAGTTTCCTCCTACCTCAAAAAAAGTTCCGATCCTGGGAATCACCGGAACCGGCGGTGCGGGAAAGTCCTCTCTTACGGACGAACTGGTTCGAAGATTCTTAATCGACTTTCCGGATAAAACGATCGCGATCCTTTCCGTGGATCCTTCCAAAAGAAAAACCGGAGGGGCACTTCTTGGGGATAGGATTCGAATGAATTCGATTTCTCACGAAAGGGTTTATATGAGATCCTTCGCTACGAGAGAAGCAAACATTGCGCTTAACAAAAACGTTAAACGAAGCATCGAAGTTTTAAAAAGTGCGGGTTTTGATCTGATCATCGTAGAAACCGCGGGGATCGGTCAGAGCGATTCCGAAATCACCGAGGTCGCCGACGTCTCTCTTTACGTGATGACCCCCGAATACGGAGCCGCTACCCAGCTCGAAAAGATCGACATGATCGACTACGCGGACTTAATCGCGATCAACAAGTTCGACAAACGAGGCGCACTCGACGCGATCCGAGACGTAAAAAAACAATACCAAAGATCCAGACAGTTGTTTCAAGAGAACGTGGATACGATGCCCGTCTTTGGAACCATCGCTTCTCAGTTCAACGATCCGGGAACAAACAGCCTTTATAGCAACGTCATTCACGCGGTTTCCGAAAAGTTAGAACTCGGATGGACGAGCACCTACGGAAAAGAAGCGGGAATGAGCGAAAAGATTTTTATCATTCCTCCGGATCGCGTCCGTTATCTCGCGGAAATCAGAGAAGAATGCAATCGTTACGATCAGATGACCGAAAAGGAATCGACTAAAGCGAGAAAACTCTTTCAACTCGCGGGCGCCCAGGAAGTTCTAAAATCCGCAGGTCAGGACACAAAAATTATAGAATTAGAATATTCTAAAATTGAAAGTTCTCTGAGCGCGGAGGCAAAACAGATTCTCGCGACATGGGAATCCAAACTGAAAAACTATCAGGGAGAAAGTTTTACTTATAAGGTCCGAGACAAAGAGATCAAGGTCGCAAACAAAACGGAATCTCTGAGTCATTTAAAAATTCCAAAGGTGGCGACTCCTAAGTTCAAAGACTGGGGAGAAATTGTTCGTTGGTCGTTTCAAGAAAACTTCCCCGGAGAATTTCCTTACACGGCCGGGGTCTTTCCTTTTAAAAGAACCGGAGAGGATCCGACTCGTATGTTTGCGGGAGAAGGTGGTCCCGAAAGAACAAACGCCCGTTTTCACTACGTAAGTTTGGGAATGCCCGCACAACGTCTTTCCACCGCCTTCGATTCGGTGACCCTCTACGGAGAAGACCCGGGAGAAAGACCCGATATCTATGGAAAGATAGGAAACTCGGGAGTGAGCATCGCGACGCTCGACGACGCTAAAAAACTCTATTCCGGTTTTGATCTCTGCAACCCTACTACTTCGGTTTCGATGACGATCAACGGTCCGGCTCCGATGGTCCTCGCATTTTTTATGAATACCGCCGTCGATCAAGCCTGCGAAAAATATATCAAAGCGCAAGGAATCGAAACGGAGGTTCGTAAAAAGATAGAAACTATCTATAAAGAAAAAAAACTTCCGGTTCCTAAATACAACGCGGTCATTCCCGAAGGAAACGACGGACTCGGTTTGATGCTCCTCGGAGTCACGGGAGATCAGGTTTTGGAAAAGGAAGTTTACGAGAAGATCAAAGAAGAAACTCTCAAAGTAGTCAGAGGAACGGTGCAAGCCGACATTCTCAAAGAAGATCAGGCTCAAAACACTTGTATCTTCTCGACGGAATTTGCGTTGAAGATGATGGGAGACATTCAGGAATTCTTTATCACAAAACAGATCAGAAACTTTTATTCGGTTTCGATCTCGGGTTATCATATCGCGGAAGCGGGAGCCAATCCGATCACTCAGGTAGCCTTCACGCTCGCAAACGGACTGACCTACGTCGAATATTTCCTGAGCAGAGGAATGAAAATCGACGACTTCGCCCCGAACTTGTCTTTCTTCTTTTCGAACGGGATCGATCCGGAATACGCGGTCATCGGACGAGTTGCGAGAAGAATCTGGGCTAAGGCGATGAAATACAAATACGGAGCCAACGAACGTTCTTCGATGCTCAAGTATCATATTCAGACATCGGGAAGATCCTTACACGCGCAGGAAATCGCGTTCAACGATATCCGAACCACCTTACAAGCGTTATACGCAATTTTCGACAACTGCAACTCCTTACACACGAACGCTTATGACGAAGCGATAACGACCCCGACCGAAGAATCGGTTCGAAGAGCGATGGCGATTCAGCTTATCATCAACCGGGAACTCGGACTCGCCAAAAATGAAAACCCGGGACAAGGCGCCTTTATCATCGAAGAGCTGACCGACTTGGTTGAACAAGCGATCCTGGAAGAATTCCATAGAATTTCGGAAAGAGGCGGAGTTCTCGGAGCGATGGAGATGATGTATCAGAGAAACAAGATCCAAGAAGAATCTCTCTATTACGAATCTCTAAAGCACAACGGAGAATTCCCCGTAATCGGAGTAAACACGTTCTTAAGCAAGGAAGGTTCTCCTACGATCATTCCCGAAGAAGTGATTCGTTCGACCGACGCCGAAAAACAGGACCAGATCAAGGCACTGAGAGAGTTTCAAGATAGAAATAAAAACGTGAGCGAGTCCCGTCTGGAACAATTGAAAAAAGCAAGTCTTACCAACGGGAATATATTTCAGGAATTGATGGAAACCTCCAAAGTAGCGTCTCTTGGTCAAATGACCCATTCTCTCTACGAGGTCGGCGGACAATATCGTAGAAGTATGTAAAAAAAACTACGAACCTACCGATTTCGCACAACGTTTGTCAGTTGGTTTGTTGTAAAAGGAACGCCTTTTAAAAAGAAATTTTCGATCTTTTGACAAGGCGATTTCCAAGGACCACCCTTTCTATGCACCGAATCATCCTATTCTTATCCTTACTGTTGATTGCAATTTCTTCGATCACATCCGAAACCGAAAATTCAAAGATCGAGGAAATCATTCTCAAAAGAAACGAGCTCTTCGCTAAACAAGGCCATAAGTTTAAAAACCAACGACTCGACGCGTATTTTAGAAAATTTGAATGGTATCATCCCAAGGCGAAACCGGTCCAATTGTCCAAAAAGGACCAGGATCTCGCCGATCAATATTTACGTTTAGAAAAGGAAACCTCTCTCCAATACTCCGAATTTCTATCCAACCGAATTCTCTGGGACGATTCTAAATTAGAATATTATGAAAATGTGGAGAGAACGTTTTTAAAAAACGGATCGGTTCAGAATCAAATCGAAAACGGAACCAAAGACATCCACTATCGTTCCGAAGAAATATTCATCACGGGAGTTCGTATCTCCGGTAAATCCAACGATGCAAAACTACTCGAATCGATTCGATTGGCGAAAAACGGGGATATCGAATTCAAACGATACTATACGGTCACACCTTCCCAAGATAAACGTTTTTATAGAATTTTGGATTGTTCTGTAGACTCGATCAATCAGGAAATTTGCTCCACACAATACGTTTTGGAAAATGAAAAACTAATTTCTGCTTCACAATCCGTTCCGCAGACCAGTTACGTTTCCGAATGGATTTATATCTATGTCGATGGAAGTCTATTTAGCACAAGGTTCTACTTTAAGAGTATGGGAAAAGTGGAAAAGGAAATCGTAGTCAACAACGACTGACGCACTTTTATTCGTTTTGTTCTCGGGTAACGATTTCTTTTAAAACGTCCTCAAATTCTCCCTCGATCAAAACTCCACTACTTTCGATCGCATACTGCAACATCAGGTTGAGAGAATTGCCAAAGTCTTCGTTTAGCAAATAGCCTTCCTTGTCGATCTCATACCCGGAAGAATGAGGCGAAGTGAAAATCGATCTTTTGACGTTTTCAGGCAAAGGAAGAAGGGATTTCGCATAACCGTAAATCTTTTTTCCAAGCGAGTATGCATAACCGATCTCAAACGCGGTTCCGTCGTCCACGAGCGGCCCTCGAAACGAATTACAATTGGCTAATACGATATCGGATCTTTGAATCAATTCCAAATTTCCAAAAAAGATTTTCCGTGCGAGATCCTGATTTCTTTCCAAGTCGTTCTGGATTTCGGAATCAAAAGGAGAAAGTGCCATAAAACCTTTGGCTCTACAGAGAGACTTTCTCTCCTGCAGAACCGAAATCGCTTCGGGTAAAAAAACTTCAGGTCCTGCGAGATAGATCGTTTTCAAAGCAGATTCGTAATCGCTCCGTTAGTCGCCGATTGGACCAACTTCGCATACTTGGCAAGCACCCCGGATTTATATCTGGGTTCAATCGGTTTCCAGTTTTTAAGTCGTTTATCAATTTCTTCCTGAGAGATTTCGACTTGAAGCAGATTTTTCGTAGAATCGATGGTAACGCTGTCTCCGTTCTGAACGATCGCGATCGGACCGCCCTCGAACGCTTCCGGAGAAATGTGTCCGACCACAAGACCGTGAGTTCCGCCGCTAAAACGACCGTCGGTCATAAGTCCCACGTCTTCTCCGAGTCCCTTGCCGACGAGGGCCGAAGTCACGGCGAGCATCTCTCTCATTCCGGGACCGCCCTTTGGACCTTCGTAACGGATGATGATCACGTCACCGGCCTGAATCTGATTATTCATGATCGCGTTAAAACAATCGTCTTCGGATTCAAAAACCTTAGCGGGTCCGGTGATCGAAATTTTTTTAAGTCCGGAAATTTTTGCAACGGCTCCGTCCGGGGCCAGGTTTCCTTTTAAAATTACGAGAGGACCGGAAGGATGAAGAGCTTCCGATTTCTTCTTAACGATCGTTTGACCGGCGACGAGATCGGGCATATCCATTAAATTTTCTGCAAGTGTTTTTCCGGTAACGGTCAGACAATCTCCGTGAAGCATTCCCTCTTTCAAAAGATATTTCATCACTCCTTGAACTCCGCCGACTTTGTCGAGATCGGTCATCGCGTATTTTCCGCCCGGTTTTAAGTCCGCGAGGTGAGGAGTTTTTTTGCTGATTCTATCAAAGTCTTCCAAGGTCAGATCGACTCCGATCTCTTTTGCGATCGCGATCAGGTGAAGAACCGCGTTCGTAGAACCGCCTAACACGAGAACAACGGTGATCGCGTTTTCAAACGCCTTTTTTGTAAGAATCATTTTCGGAGTGATATCTTTTCGAATCAATTCGATCAGCGCTTTCCCGGCCTCGTAACAATCATTCGATTTTCTGGAACTCACTGCGGGCATAGAAGCGGAACCGGGCTGACTCATTCCCAACGCTTCGATCGCGGAAGACATCGTGTTGGCGGTATACATCCCTCCACAACTTCCTGCGCCGGGACAGGCGTTCTCTTCGATCCTGATAAATTCTTCTCTTGAAATTTTGCCTGCGTTGAACTTACCCACTGCCTCGAAGATCGAAACGATATCCACGTCGTGACCGTCGCAATGTCCCGGAAGAATCGTTCCTCCGTAAACAAAGATGGAAGGAACGTTGACTCTGCAAAGAGCCATCAAACAACCGGGCATGTTTTTATCACAACCGCCGATCGCAATCACTCCGTCGTGTCTCATCGCGTTGGAAACGATCTCGATCGAATCCGCGATCACTTCTCTGGAAGGAAGAGAATAATGCATTCCTTCGTGACCCATCGTAATTCCGTCCGAGACCGTGATCGTTCCGTAAATTTGAGGCATCCCGCCGGCGGCGCGAACTCCTTCTTTGACTTTCTCGGCGAGTTTATTGATATGAATATTGCAAGGAGTGACTTCGCTCCAAGTGGAAGCGATACCGATCATCGGTTTACGAAAGTCTTCGTCTGTAAATCCGACCGCACGGAGCATCGCGCGATTCGGCGCCCGATTGTCCCCATCCGTAGTCATGGAACTTCTCTTTTTTAAGTTATCGCTCATATTGTGGATCCTATAAAAACCTATCTCTTGACCGTAAGAAAGCTTTCCGTTCTGTATGAATCAAAAAAAGATTCCGAGCTTGAGACCGGTTATTGTAATTACAGTTTAACGAACTCTATCTTGAGTCAAATGGAAAAGCTCGAAAACGATATCAGTATTTCCGATTCTTAAATATTGAGTCTTCCGTTTAAAAAAAGAAATACAGACTTCGAGGAGTCAAAAAGATGTTTCCGAAGGATCCGATCCATCGAGACAAAACGCTTTTGCGAAAAATAAATTTTTACGGATTTCAAAAACGATCTTAGAATCATACGGAGAATCTAACTTGGAAAATATGTACAAAGTGTTTGGAATGAAAGTTTCCGGAAATTGCCATAAAGTAAAATCCATTCTCACGCTTTTGGATCTACCTTTTGAATGGATCGAATTGGACACTCGAAAGGGAGAAACTAAAACTGAAGAGTTTTTGAAGATCAATCCAAACGGAAAGATTCCGGTTCTTCAATGGAACGACGAAATCAACATTCCGGAAAGTAACGCGATTCTCTATTATCTTGCAAGGGATACAAAATTCTTTTCCCAGGATCTTTTGGAACAAACTCGAATCTTAGAATGGCTTTTTTTCGAACAATACAGCCACGAACCTTTTGTAGCGGTCAATCGCTGGCTTCTCAAATTTACTTCGGGCGACGTCGATCCGCAACAAATCAAAAACAATCATACAAAGGGAATGAAGGCGTTTTCCGTAATGGAAGCCCATCTAAAAGATAAGAATTTTTTTGTGGGAAACCGTCTTACGATCGCAGATCTTGCGTTATACGCCTATTCACACGTCGCCGAAGACGGGGGGTTTTCCTTGGAAGATTTTCCTTCAGTCAGCAAATGGCTTCATAACGTGAAGTCTTATCCAAAAATGATTTCTATCGAATCCGAGGAGTAACTTGAATGCCGACGATCATGACTCATACCGCGGTTCCCATTTCGCTCTGGATCGCATTTGGTAAAAAGACGATTCCTTTTAGAATATTGATTTTGGGAATTATCTTCTGCGTTCTTCCCGACGCGGACGTAACCGCTTTTAAATTAGGAATTCCTTATGAAGCAGATCTGGGTCACAGAGGTTTCAGCCATTCCATCCTGTTTGCATTTTCACTTTCCATTCTCGCCTGCATTCTCGTCCGATGGTTTCAAGTAAAGGGCCGCGTTCTCATTCCGTTTTTATTCATTTCGATTCTATCTCACGGACTCTTGGACGCGATGACGAGTGGAGGTCTGGGCGTCGGATTTCTCGTTCCCTTTTCTTCGGAAAGATTTTTCTTTGATTATAGACCGATCCGTGTTTCTCCGATCGGAATCAAAAACTTCTTAACTGCGAGAGGACTTGTGGTTTTACGATCGGAACTTCTTTTTGTCTGGATCCCATTGTTGGGCGCCGCGTTTGTTATCTTTCTAACACGTCTTCTCCGAACCAAAAAGAACAAGGTAAAATCCTAAATGGAGTCGGAAGTTTTTATTAGAAAGTTTTAAAATTCTATCTCATTAAAACAATGGACACGAAAGAACATTTCTAAATTTTGAAATTGTAATTGGAGATTTTTTTAGGAAACAAAAATGAAACAGTTTATCGTAGTCCTCCGCTATCTCACTCCCATCGAAATCGTAGACCAACACGTCATCGAACACAGAGCCTTTCTTTCCAAGGGATACGAACAAAAAATTCTTCTCGCATCCGGACCACAAGAACCCAGAAGCGGCGGGATTTTAATCGCAAGAGCAGAATCAAGAAAGGACCTTGAGGCATTCTGCCATCAAGATCCCTTTTATCTAAACGGAGTTGCCGAATACCAAATCATAGAATGGAATCCGGTAAAATATCAGAAAGAATTCGAATTCTGGCTTTAGAGTTTCGCCAATTCGTAAACGTCCACCGGCTCTTCCCTTCCCTTTACGTGAATGGAAGAAAGATGTCTTCCCGGAACCTTCTCTTTTACATTGTCATACACGGCCTGTGTGACTAAAAACTTGGTTCCGAATTCCTTATTCAATTGCTCGACGCGGGACGCAAGGTTGACGACGTCACCTATGATCGTATATTCCTTTCTCGCTTCGGAACCTACGTTACCCGTCATCGCCTCGCCCGAATGTAAACCGATGCCGATATTTGTCTCCGGAATTTTTCCCTCCAAGTTGAGCTGTTCCACTTTTTTAAGAAGAGCCAAGGAAGCATTCACCGCGTTGTGAATATCGTTCGCGCCGTCCGAGATCGGAGCTCCAAAAACAGCCATAAAGCCATCGCCAAGAAATTTATTGATCATCCCGTTGTGCATGTTTACGATATCGATCAAGTGGGTAAAAAGATAGTTGAGATAATCGATCACTTCACCGGGTGATCTTTTTTCGGAGAATCTCGTAAAGTTACGGATATCCAAAAACATCACACAAACGTGTTTGAACTCGGAAAAATTTTCGTTCTTCTGCTCGAGCAAACGATCCACAACTTCCGGTGAAACATACTGACCGAACATTCCAATTACCTTATTCTTTTCTTGAACCGCATCCGTCGCAGAAACCAAGGTCTTTTTTAACTGAACCGCAACCAAACCGGAAACAAAACCGCCCGTCACCAAAAGACATCCCTTTCCAAAAAAGGGCATAAAGGAATTAAAAAACTGGAGTTCAAGCTTCACTTGGCTCGCTGGAATGTAAAAAAACGCGAGACCGAACAACTGAACCCCCGCCACTAAACCCGTAAAAACGCTCAGAGAAAACTCAAGACGAAGAACGGAAAGAATGATAAAGATAAAATAAATATAAGGCGCCGGAGAATAAAGAGGAATCAGAGGAGAATCAAAAGAGTTGATATTCAGCCACAAAAGCAAAGTGACAAAGGAAATTTCGACAAAAGCGTTTCCAAATCTTGCGGGTGGAAAAACGACCTTTCGTTTTCTCTGATACGATTGAAAAATTCTATAAACGATGTATTCGTATAAGGAAATGCCGAGGCCGGTAAGAACAATCGCTTCAAATGGAAGACGAACTCCGACTTCTTTTGTCATTCTATCCCCAAGCAAAAAATAGACCGTGCCTACCACGAGACTCGCGACAAAAAAGAAACGGAACAAAATCCGCGTACGAACGATTTCACTTTTTAAAACTTCAAAAGAAAGTGCATCCATCACGAGCATTCTTTTTCTATGAATGAGTTCTTGAAAACCTTTGAGCATCTAAAATTCTCCAGCGGATCTCGATTTTAACATAAAACGATCCAAGTGGGAATTATATTTCAGATCATGAATAAAAAGAAAACCAGAAATCTATTCAGAGTTAAAAAACGAAACGAACTTGATTAAGCGCGAGTCCAGTTTTCACTCGCGAGCAAAAACTTTCGCAAGGATTCTCCGGAAGGAGAAAGGAAACCATCTCGTATTGTTTCATTCCAGAGAAGATCCAATGTTTCATTCCAAGTATTTCTTTTGAGTCTTCCTTGTTTTAATACATTCCACTTTATAAACAGAATTGCCTTCGCCTGCTCTTTTTGCGCGTCGGTCAATCGTTGCGTATTTAATAATTTTAGAATGGAGTAAATTCGAAATCGATCCATGACCGGGAACTGAAACGAAAGCTGATCTTCGTGACCACCGTAACGAATCAAAAGTTCTTCGCTTAACAACGCGACCTCGTTTTGAGAACTGATCCTTAACCAGAGGTCGTAGTCTTCACACGCGGGAAGATCCTCGTCCATTCCGCCGCTTAGCACATAGAGTTCTTTTTCTAGGATCACCGAAGAAGGAGTGATGGCGCAGAACTCGAGGCTTTCCGAAAAAATCGATCCGCCTTTTTTTTGTAAATAAATCGGAGGATTGACCCTTTTCCCGTTTCGAATCCAGACCTCTAAGGATTGAAGAATTCTTATCTCCGGATGTTCCTGAAGATATTTCCATTGTCTTTCCAGCTTCAAAGGAAGCCATTCGTCGTCCGAATCAAGAAATGCGATCCAGTTGGATCTGGCTTTTTCCACTCCGAGATTGCGCGCGGAACTCACGCCCTTATGTTCTTTGGAAAGAATCTGAATTCTTTGAATAGAATTTGAAAATCGTTCTCGAATGTTTGCGACCGTCTCGTCCATAGAACCGTCGTCCACGATTAGAATCTCTGCAGGCAATTGAGTTTGTTTTAGAACACTCTCGATCGCATTTAAAACTTTTTGCTCTCGATTGTAAGTGGGGATGATTACTGTGATCGGGAGAGAATTCATAAAAGACTTTTTCGAATCGTAATTTGCCCGCAAAGCTTTCGAGGCTCCGGATCCAAAACTTCAGGACTCCAGAAAAAAATTTGCTTCCATCCGCTGTTCTGCTCACTTATAGAACATTCAAATTTTAGAATATTATCACCTTCGATTGTTCGAAAGTCGATATCGTCTTTAGGGATCATCGTCTTCAAAAATGGATAAATCTGACGATATCCGCCTTCTATATCGATCTTGGAAATTCCGTTTGGAAAATCCGAGTTGAAGCCTACGGAATAAATGTCGGGCTTCGAGACTAATACGATCCGACTATGACCTTCCAAAATCCAAGCCGTAAACTTGTCCCCGCCGGGAGGAAAGTAAACTCCGGATCGAAACATTTTCGTGGGAAATAAATAGAGGGAGAAAAAAAGTAGAATTGCCAGAGAAAATAAAAACTTTAAAACATTCTTTTTTTGGAATATTCTAAAAACAACATTTTCCCATAACGAATTTCTTGCTCCGAAATAGGCAAACAAAGCGATCCACTGAAGATAAACCGCGCGTAGATAAAACCATTCTTGAAAAAAGGAATAGATAAAAATCGCGACGACGGAACCGAAATACAAGGCGCGAGCCCCGATGGATTCTTTATTTTCCTTTTTTGCAAACGCAATCGAATCCAAAAGAAATCCCCAGAGAAGGGCATAAAAGAATGCACCGAAAATTCCCAGTCCCGAAAAAATTTGGATCCACTGATTGTGAGTCGTGTGATACGGACTTTCTTTTCCGCTTTGCGTCAGACAACATTCGTTGTACCAGCCATAGGATTCAAAACCTCCCCCAAAAAGCGGCTTACTCAAAAAAAGTTTCCAACCTCCCAGAAAATGAGAAAGGCGTTCGGGATCACCGGCTCCGAGTTTTGTATAGATTACAAGGATTGGAAATCCAATTCCGCAAAGAATGAGGAACACGATTCCAAAACGAATCGCCCCTTTTTGAATGGATTCTTTTTTTACCAATCGGAAGAAGAGAAAGTAAACTCCCGCGCTGATCCAAAGAACCAAAAACGAAAGCATTCCTCCTCTCGCTCCGATCCACACAAAGGTCAGACTCAAAACGATAAAAGCACCCAATAACAAAAAAAGTCGGATTCGATTCTTACTCTTGAATGTCTTTGAGTTTGTATCCGATCGATCGTCTGCAAACGAATCGTCCTTGTTTTGAAAAAGAACATAGAATAAAAAAGGAAGACCGGAGATGAGATACACTGCAAACCAACTTCGATTCCAAAACAAGGATTGAATCGCAAACTGGTTCTGCAAATCTTCCATCCACGAAAAATAAGAATGAGGAAGCGCGATCAGTTTGTATCCGTCGAGCCAGAAGTGATACGCGTCTAACTTCGATTTTGCGAAAGGAAAAAAATATTCCATCCATCCCACAAAGACGGAGATCGATAGACCGATAACGATTCCGACCGCAAAAAAATACAAAAGCCGATCCGGTTTTCGAGTTTCACCTAACCATTCCCTTCTCGCGTGTAATCCGATCCAAAATAGAATTCCGATTCCCAAAAGTTTGATCGGATACCAAGGTTCCAACTCCGTGGAATGCAAAAACCAGAACCATCCTTTTTGATAAAAACGGATATCGGATACGAGTTCCGGATTGGCGAGAAGGCTCACGATCCCCGAAGCAAAAAAACAAAGAAGAAGAATTCCGATCGGACGTTTCCAAAATTCCAAAGAAAAAACGGAAGTTCCGGAAAACTTGAGTTCGATGATTCCACGAAGAGACCAATAGATCCAAAAAGAATCTTGGAGTTCTAAAAATCTTCCTCCGGGATGATTCCCGAATAAAACGCCGGTACTCGCGAGAATCGCTGTGGCGACTAACGGAGAAAACAAGTCGATAAGAACAAAGACAAACATCAAAACTGTGAAAGCGATTCTATACTTCCAGGGATAGAAGCTCAAAAGAGGAAGTAGGAGCAAGATGGAAAATCCAATCCAAAATGCGATCTTCGTGGAAGAAATCTGCAAAGGAATGAAGAATGGATTTCGCTTCTGGTTTTGCATAAGGATACAGAAATTCAAAAGGATTTTTTCCGAAACGATAAAATGGATCACTTTCGGTTTGAATTTAGATTCTTATCCCGAAAGTGGATTTTTTTGTTTCCAGGAAAAACTCACCTCTGAAATAGTTGTATAGAAGTTCCCTTTTATGCAACAACTGGAAGAATCCACAATCTACCCCGATAAAAATCAGTTCCGCGTAGTATTTCGTAAGAATATCTGTTCCGTGGAATCCGAAGAAATCGAAATCATCCTTTCTCAGATCCGTGAAGTTCGTCCGAATTCTGTGCTTTTGGATCTCACCCCGGTCGTTGCGATTCCTTCTATGGTCCTCAACCGAATTCTAAAATTAATCTCCGACTTAAAGAAGGAAGAAATTCAAATCTCGGAAGTTAAATTGAGCGAAGGATTGCAACTCGTGCTTTCCAAACTCAAGATCAATTTGGGATGAAACTCCTTCTTTCCTTTTATCTCTCGATCACAATCCTCTTTCAAGCCGTCGTATTTTCCAGCGGTCTTTTCGGTTGTGTATTGGCGGAACAAGCCAAGATCTGCGAGTGTAATCATGGAAGCCGGGTTCAAAAACATTCCAACAAAGAAGACGATCGTTTTTCAAAGGTCGTTCGTTCTAAATCCGAAACGTCCCACGTTTCTAAAAAACTTCCGGATTGCCATTCCGCAAAGTCGGGTGAAACACACGCCTGCGCTTGTAAAAAATCGGAAAACAAGGCTTCTCAACTCAGCGCTTTCCACTCCGTTCTTTTTAATCCGGCAACCTTTTGGATCGTAGAACCCGTTTCCGATCTTTTAGAAATCATCGTATTCAAAGATTTGAATACTGGCATCCATTCTTCTTTTTCCCTTCTCAAACCCCCTCAATTCTCCTAAATTTTAAATCCGCTTAGGAACCCTCACCGAAGATTTTCTAAGTTTTTAAATCGGTATTTATATTTCAGGAGAATTCTCATGACTAAAAAATTATTAGTCGTTTTGACAATTGTATTTATAGGTTTTACTTTCATTCACTGTCCTTGGGACAAAAAAAAGAACGACGACGATATGACCGCGCTCGCCGCAATCGTCGCGTTAGGCGGTGCGCCGGGGATTCAATTTTCCGCATATGCAGGATCTCAAAAGTTAGAATGCGGACAGACTCTCAAAGGTCACGCCTTGACTTTAGAATCGCTTCCCTTTATTCCTACGGCTCATATCGCGGAGAGTACGACGTTTCAGTTACATGACTTTAGACTTTATGTTCACGGAGTCACTCTTATCGGAGCGGACGGAAACGAAATTCCTCTCACTTTGACCCAAGACGGAAAGTTTCAAAATGGAAACGTGACACTTTTGGACTTTGAAGACAAGACCGGAAAGTGTACTGGAACTACGGAGACCAACAACCTCGTTATGGCCGCGATCCCACCCGGAGCCTACAAAGGTATCAAGTTTATCGTCGGAGTTCCGGAAAATAAGAATCACTTAGACGCGGACAACCAACCTTCTCCAATGAATCTAAGCGGTATGTTCTGGGGTTGGACCGGAGGTTACAAATTTTTCAAATTAGATTTTGAAACGGCCGAAACCGGAGCGGGAGGAACCTCGGTTCATATCGGATCCGGAACTTGCACTGGCACCGGAAGTACGAGCACTTGCACAAGACCCAATCGTGTTACCGTTTCTCTCACTCCCGACGGAGGTTTTAACCCGGTGACCCAGGCGATCAAGATCAACGTCCAAAGCTTATTACAAGGAATCGATCTGACAGCAAACGCGAATAACGCGCTCTGCATGTCCGGACTTGCGGATGCGGGTTGTGCAACCATCTTTCCGAATATCGGCTTGAACCTTACGACCGGACTACCGATCACTCCGACTCAAACCGTGTTTACCGTCATTCCGAAGAATTAATTCCAAAAAAGTCCGATTTATCGGGCTTACTGGGGATAAAAACATGAAACTTTTTGTATATTCTATTTTTATACTATTTTTTTTGAATTGTGGTTCCGGAATTCTTCCGATCGATCCTTTCAAAAAGAAAGAATCCAATAACGACGACGCGCTCCTTCTGTTGCTCCTGCCTCAGAATTCCTATGTTTGGAACCTTCCTCCCGGATTTCCGGTTCCACTCGTCCCGGCCTCCAATCCGATGACTCAGGAAAAGGTGGATCTCGGAAGATTCTTATTTTATGATAAACGAATTTCCGGAAATCAAACTCAGTCCTGCGGATCTTGTCACAAACAATCGAAAGCGTTTACGGACGGATTCGTTACGGCGGTAGGTTCTACGGGAGATATTCATCCTAGAAATTCTCAAGGAATTATCAACGTCGCCTACAACATTCGCCAAACTTGGGTTAACCCGAATCTGAAAAATTTAGAGGATCAGATGTTGGTTCCGATTTTCGGGGAACATCCGGTGGAACTCGGACTTGCCAATAGGGAAAACGAAATGTTGGATCGTCTTCGTTCGGATAACCGTTATCAGGCGATGTTTGCAAGCGCCTTTCCGGGAGGAGATCCTTTTTCGACGGCTAACGTGGTAAAGGCGATTGCAAGTTTTGAAAGAACTCTGATCTCGGGACGTTCTCCTTATGATAAGTATCTCTACGACGGGGACGTCTCAGCTCTTGGAAATTCCACGCAGAGGGCTTCCATCCTAAGAGGAGCCCAGATCTTTTTTTCCGAAAAAGGAGAATGTTTTCACTGTCACGGAGGTTTTAATCTCGCGGCGACCAGCGTTCACGTAGGAACCGTTTTGGAGGAAGTCACCTTTCACAACAACGGACTCTACAATATCGGCGGAACCGGAAGTTATCCCACAGGCAACCAAGGTCTTTTTGAATTCACGGGTGTTGCATCCGATAAGGGAAAATTTAGAGCACCATCGATTCGTAATATAGAATTGACCGCGCCTTATATGCACGACGGTTCGATCGACACTCTTGAGAATATCGTGGAACACTATAACGCCGGTGGAAGAAACATCACAACCGGACCCAATACCGGAGACGGAAGGACCAATCCCAACAAGAACAACTTCGTCTTTGCGATCGGACTTACCGCGGGTGAAAAAACGGACCTCGTGAACTTTCTCAAAAGTTTAACCGATACGGAATTTGTGAACAATGCGAAAAACAGCGATCCTTTTTAGTCTATTCTGTATCTTTTCCCTTCTCGAATCGTGCACGTTCGGCTCGGTTGGAGACTCGGAAAAAGAAGAAGCTAAGATGTTGCAGAGACTTTTGACTCTTTTTAATCAAAGGCCTTCCACCTTTCAAACTGGGATCTATTTTACGGACGATCAGCAAGACGCAAACATCGGTACCTTTAGTCTTGTATCCGGCGCGACGACTTACAACTTACAGTTGTTAGCCGGATCTAAGATCGTTTGGGACGGAGTCGGCGTTCGAGTCAATCCCAATCCGGTTCCTACAGTTCCGAATCAATCGAGAACGATAGGCAAGGACGAACATTCCGCAGCTTCTCACACTCCTTATACCGTTCCGTTGGATTTGCCGGTGACTTCTCCTTATGGAGTTGAATACGGAACTCCTTCCTTTACGGACTTGAGTCTGGAAGTAGTCAACGGATCGATTCTTACGGGGGACGTTCATTCTTCCGTCGTTCCTCGTGTCCAAGGGATTCCTTCCGGTTATCTTGCTTCGGTGAAATATAAGGTGCAATCGTTAGATCTAACCTTTCAGATCACCGCCCCCGGACCCATCAACACTACGGTAAGAATCCAACTGGCTCCCTTCGTAGTAGAATTGTTTCCAAGATGCAGATTCGATATCGTCCCGGAAAAGCTCGGTAGTTTTCCGGTGACTTGGAACTTGACGGGAATTCTACAGGATCAAGGCGGGACTTCCCTCTTGGGTTCGATTCCCGCTGCCGGAACTTTTAACATCAATCCATATCAGAACGGAACACTTTACAATCTGATCTTGGCGAATTTTCAACAACAGGACAGGGTTTTGTATCAGACGGGATGCAGTCTATTTTAATGAAACTGAATATTCTAATTTTATTGATCTTTTCTATTTTTTTATCGTCACGTTCAGCTCTCGCCCATCACACAGGAATGGCGGGAAGTGATCAATCCTCCACCCGTTTTGTGGATCCTTTTACGGGAAAGAGGGAAAAACCGGCAAACTACTTTGTGTTGACTCAGGACTTCTACAAACAGACCGCCGAAAACAGCAACATCCATACGACCACGTTCTACGGCGAAATGAATCTTAAAAACGGAATGTTCGCGCTCAATCTAAGCACGCCTTATACCTACTATGAACAAAAAGATCGATCGGACGCGGCTCGAATAGGAAAGACATACATCGGAATGAAGTATCTTCCTCTGATCGACTTTCAAAAAAATTATTTTGTCGTGCTCAGCGCGAACGTAGGTTTTCCTTCCGGACCCGACACGGATAAGTTCACGGGTGGAAATTATTATTCCGGAATTCCGGGGCTCACTCTCGGTTATCTTTTGGGAAAGTTCAGCTTCGTGACGAGACTCAGCGGAATTTTTCCTCTTACTCGATCGCAACCAAACAACTTACAAGACAACGACGGAATCGTATATTGGCTTCGCGATCCGTCTTCCTCTCCCCCGGAAGAAACGTATTTACTCAAAAAAACAACTCTGCTCTCGGGTTACGTAACTTGGCTTTGGAAACCGGGGCTTTCTTTTTTTACGGGATATCTTTATAGAACTCCTTACGAAGGAGTGGATCTCAAAAGGACCGATCAAGGAAAAGTCCCTTCGATCTTTAGAGAAGTCAGCGTCGGATTCTCCGCAAACGTTTCGGAAAAACTCAACTTCAACCTCGCCTATCGTTATCCTCTCTTTCGAGGAGAAGAACATAGATTGTATGATTATGCGATTACGGCCGCTGTCTCGATCGAGATCTCAGGTTTGGATGACGAGGAAAACGAGGTTAAAAAAGAATCTGACGCAAGATCTCCTCAGGAACCCGATCCAAAATCGGAAACCAAAAAGGAAGAAAACTAATCGCCTAATTACGATTTGATTTTCTTTTTAAGAATTCCTTCGTAACCCTTTGGAGGATCTAAAGAAAGAGAATCCATCGCTTTTAAAGAATATTGAATGGATCTTCCATAAAGAACAAGCGCGTAGAAGTCATTTCGATCTCGATCAAACTTCTCGGCTTGATTGAATTCTTCTTTTGCCATACGAAAGTAGTTCGAAGATTTTTCCTCGTCTTTGACGTTAAGCGGAGTTTCCTCAGGATGATTCTTTTTTTGTAAGTATACTTCGGAATAACGTACGATGAGATTTTTCGCGGATACTTTTCCTTCCGCGGCAAACTCGGAGGTGATCTGAGGAACAGCTCTCTCCAGAAGGAGCAAGGATTCCTCTCTTTCTTGAATACTTCCGGAACGTGCAAAGTTTTGAAAACGTTCTTTTAGATTTTGAAGTTTCGACCAGTTCTCGTCTTGTTTGTTATAAGGAATCGCCTTTTTAGAATCTTCCAAAATTTTGATCTTTCTTTCGATCGATTTTTTCTTTTCTCGAAAGGAAAGAGTTCCCGCGTCTGCAAAACTTTGAAAAACGAAAAAGCTGATTAAACAAATAAAGAAATATTTTTTGGATCGATTCATAAATCTATTTCCTGATGAAAATCGAATTTTAGTTTCCGGTTTTTGCAGGAATCGGAGGAAGAGTTTCCTTCTGAATCATATCGTCGGTTTTGATTTCGTCGTTACTCATATCCATAAAAGAAACTCTTCCGGAGGTGATAAAAGAATAATTATCATCATGAATTTCTAATATATCGATGGGTTTATCCTTGGATTCGCCCGGAGGAACGATTTTTCTTTGAATGAGATCGTTATCGATATAATTGATCAGAGTATTGCGAATTCTTTCATAATCGGAAATACTTTCTTTTTCGGCGGCCGCCCTAATATCGTCGAGGTTTACAAACTGATATTCCGGTTTATCCTCGGCCGGTGTTTTAGACGCGATCATAGCGAGTAACGCGAATCTTCTCGCCCTTCTCGCAATCTTGATTCCTTCGCTATGAAGTAAAAGTTTATAACGAAACTGATAAGGTGCTGAATTGTAGGCCGTCGTAAAATGATCTTCGGAACTTTTAAGATCTCGAAATCCGAGACGAAGGAGATGTTGCGCGATCTTATCGTTACTTCTCACGATTAAGGGAGAAGCGTATTCTAAAATCACCCGTGAATTTTGAAGATATTGTTCGTGTGTGGCTTGATAAAGATCTTTCATCTCGCCTTGAGCGCCGCGAAGATTTTTAAAAGAAAGACTATAATTGCTCTGATAATACCACATGTTCCCGTTAAAGTCGAACTGATTTGCTTTTTTCAAACTCGTATAAGAAGGAAGCGCGTTTAATTTTTTATACTGCTCTTCGTTTCCAGCCGTGTTTCCGGTCTGGGCTTGAGTTCCCGCTTCCGCCTTCGTACTGTTTGGCGGCGTTTTTTCTCCGGCGGCTCCCTCTTCGAGAGGCGGTGAAAGGTTACTCACGCAGATATTGATAAACTTCAGATTGATTTTATTTTCGCCAATCAATATCCCGAGATTGGTTTGATCCGGAGATACAGCCCACAAAAGGCCGCCGGAAAGGGAGATGAGTACGATCAGTGCTGTTTGAATTCTGGAAACCATGGCTTTCTCTACCTTTTTATATCGGCCTTCCCCCCTTTTTCCAAGGCAAAAAAAGCTCGAAATTCCGATTTTGACCCCGTTGTTTTCCGAGTTAAAAAGGTTTTTCTCCGAGTCCTTTTTTAAAAATCGAAAAGATCGATCTTAGGATCGCTCTGAAAAACGGATCCCAAGTGGACGATGCAAAATAGACGGTTTGCTGGATAACAGCAACGAAAATCTAAACAAAGCGACTAACGATCCAAACTTTGCTTCGGATAAGTTTTCTCGAGAATTGGCAATATAAAAACAGTAGAATCGTTCCGTTAAACTTCGATTTGACGAAAGGTAGCAAGAATGATATTCAATACCGGTGTCTCTTCTTTCTTCCGGCCGCGTTGGTGTTCTGCGAAACGCGGATCCTAAATCGATTCTTCCGAATTTTCGAGATCCATTCTTCTCTTTTCCTTAATAATTTATAGACTCAAATTTATAGAAATGATTTTCTGAGATTCCATTCCGACCGGGAAAGGAGAGACGTATCTCTATGAAAATAGACAAAATAACCCTGCTAAAATCGACCGCCAAAGCCTCTTTCACCGGCCTTTTTAACATAGCTTTCTTTACCTTAATTGGACTTACTTTCAACTGGATTCTTCTTGCGTTTCTTTTTCCCGAGATGAAAACTCTGTCTTCCAATTTAGGCGGTGTTCCGGCCGCAAGAGCTGGAGGAATCGGAGCCGCCATCGCTCTCGTTTTTATCCTGATCGAACTTTGGCCGGTCACCTTAATCGTGTTAGGTTTTGGAATCGTATTTCCAGGACTCCATTTCCTTTTTGGAAAAAAATATGCGGTCACAAAAGCGCTCTATCAACTCCTCGGTGACAACCGCGGGATCATCAGCGAATACCTTTCGGAACGTCTGGAAGAATCCATCCGTAAAAAAGTCGAAACGGACAATGCAAAAGGGAAAAGTTTTTCTATCGCGCAACAGATTCAGAATCTTCCCTATTATCTGACAAAGTTAGACAACCTTCCCTTTCCTCTCACGGCTCTCGTTTCAAGACTTGCACAAAAACTAAAAGTCGAAACTCTTCTGAAAGAAATTTCCGCGAAAATTCCCGATCAGGAAAATCCGAATTCCGAAACCTTACAAAACGCCCTCAAAAAAACGATCGACTTCGCGATTTTGGAAACGATCTCGTCTCCGAGTTTTCAATGGTTTTATATCTTAGGCGGAATCAATTTGAGTATATTCATCATTTTGAAAGTGTTGATTTAGGTTTCGGATTCTTTCTTACGGATCGTCCATCCCGTCCAAGCGCAGATCAAAGAAATGATGGGACTGCTCAAATTCAAAAAGGCATAGGGAAGAAATACGATCACAGGAACGCCTAACGTGGCCGCCATAAACGAACCGCAGGTATTCCAAGGAACAAGCGCGGAAGTCATTGTCCCGGAATCTTCCAGCGCTCTTGAAAGATTTTTCGGATCCAACCCTCTTTCTTCATAGGCTTTTTTAAACATCTTTCCCGGAACAAGAATCGAAAGATACTGATCGGAGGAAAGTAGGTTCGCGGCAAAACTCGTAAGAATCGTTCCCGTCAAAAGAGAACGATCGGTTGTCGCGAATCTTAGGATCGCAGTCGTTATCTTCTGAATAAATCCGGCACCTTCCATCGCACCCGCAAAAAACATCGCCGAAAAAATAAGCCAGACCGTAGGAAGCATCGAGGCCATCCCTCCCCTCGAAAGAAGGGCGTTTGTGAGAGTATTTCCTGTCTCCATAGAATTTCCTTTCGAAGCCGCATTCAAAATCTGTCTATAGGCTTCTTGAAAACTCAAATCAGGATGTTGTAAAAAAATACCGGAGAGGATTCCGGAAAGAATTCCCGCCAAGATGGAAGGAATTGCGGGAATCTTAAAGTAGATCAAAACAAAGGTGAGAACGGGTGGAAAGAGCAACGCCGGATGAATCCGAAAGGAAGACTCGAGTAAACGAATGACCTCTTCGGTCTTTTGATTGGAAACGGGTCCGGAAAATTCTCCAAAACCGATCCAGGCAAATGCAACGAGCGCCACACAAAGCGCCGGAATCGTTGTATATAACATATGTTGAATATGCGTAAAAAGTGGTGTTCCCGCGATCGAAGAAGCGAGATTGGTAGTCTCCGAAAAGGGAGAAAGTTTATCTCCGAAGTAAGCTCCGGAAACGATTGCGCCCGCGGAAATTCCGGGTGGGATTCCCAAGGTGGTTCCGATTCCCATCAGAGCGACACCTACCGTACCGGCGGTGGACCAAGAACTTCCCGTGATCAAAGAAACCACGGAAGAAAGAAGACAGGCCGTGATCAAGAAGTAAGAAGGATGTAAAATTTTTAAACCCCAGACGATCATCGAAGGAACGATCCCGGACCAGATCCAAACCCCGATCAAGGAACCGATCAACAAAAGGATGAGTACCGGTTTTAAAACATTCTTCAGTGATTCTAAGATCTGATCTTCTAAGGTTTCCCATTTTACTCCGAGACGAAGTCCGAGTAAACTCGCGACCGTCCCCGATAAAATCAAAAGCATCTGAGCGGGTCCGTCCACGGTTCCGTTTCCGAATACAACGCCTGCGTATCCAAGGCCCAAGACCAAAACAAAAACCGGGATGATCGATTCAAACAAGCCGGGTTGAATGATTCTCACAAAAAATCCTCCGGTAACGGAGATCTAATTTTCATCTTCTGATTTGTATCCGGATGCAAAAAACAAACCGCATACGCGTGTAAGGCCTGTCTTTCCATTCCCAATCTTTTGACCAGATCGGGTTTTTTTCCTTCTATGAATTCTAAAAAAACTTCTTCGTCTTTGCCGTAGAGTTTATCGCCGAACAAAGGATAACCGAGGCCGTAAAGAGTCGCGCGGATTTGATGCATTCTTCCCGTAATCGGCTTACAAAGAACATACGAAGATATATTATAATGATTTGATGTTTCGATCCGATCTGATTTTATTCTGCGAAAATAGGTCAAGCTAACCTCTTCCTCTAAGGAAGTTTCCGTCTCCAGAAGCAGATTTTGTTTCGATATAAATTTCTTTTTTTCCAAGGGTAAAAACTTTCTCTTTTTGCGGATCTTAGATTTGTCGTCGAATTTTAGAATTCCATAACCCGACACAGAGGCTGGAAAACTACCCCATACTTTTGTAATATAGAATTTTTGAATATTCCCGCTGCTAAAGAGTCCGGAAAGTTTGGACGCGGTCTTTTGATTTTTTGCAAAAAGGATCACACCCGAAGTCTCTCGATCCAGACGATGAATCGTATAGAGTTCTTGAAACCTACCGGATTCTTGCAAAAGAGTGAGAAGATTTCCCTTTCTGTAGATTCCCGCCGGATGTACGGGAAGATCTCCCGGTTTATCCACGGCAACGAGCCATTCGTCCTCAAACAGAATTTTGTAATCGGTCCTTACGGGAGGTTCCGTTTTGTTTTCAATTTGATAAACGACTTGGTCTCCTTCTCGTAGGATGATACCCGGTTTTACTTTTTTGCCGGAGAGAAGAATTCTGCCGGCTGAAATTTCTTTTTGCCAAACGGTCCTTGAATGATAAGTGAATTTTCTGGATAGAAAATGATCGAGTCTGACGGAAGAATCCTCGGCACGAATCGTAATTTGCAAAGACTCAGACTCAGATTCTTCCGGTTCCAAGATTTGAGAAGGCGCGATTAAAATCGGATTCAGGACGCCTGTTCCTTGGAATCGATATAACTCTGAATCATCGATTCTTCTTTTTCATTCAGGTTGAAGAATTCGCAACCGATACGAAACATCTTATCCGTGTTGTTGATGTTTCGGATCACGGCTCGAAAGGTTCCTTTGCTTTCGGACGAAAGATTCAGATCGAAAAGAATCGTTTCACCGACGGTAAAACTTCTTGAGAAGAAGATGGACTGAGGATGAAAAAAACCGAGACCTTGCAGTGAAACGTTATCCACCGTACATTTCTCTTTGGATTCCTGAAAGAAACCGGAAGCGATGACGTCCTTGGAAACCGCGCTCGCTGAAATATTGGCCGCGTTGAAATCGTTCGTATTCAATTCATTTTCGGAAAGAATCTGAACGTAACCGAGCGGAGTATAACCTTTGTAACGAATCATGATCGATACTTCAGAGGTGATACCGGATTCTAATTTATGGACCGTAAGCAATTTTTGATATTCCGGAAACGGAAGAAACTGAAAACCTCCGCTCCCATCCCCTTTTGAATAACGATCCAAAACATAAATCGACTGATCGAAGTTATACATCAATCGCAGACGATTGTCCATTCGATCGGAAAAGAATATTGTGGAATTCGGATATTTTTCCCTGAGAAGTTTCGCGTGTTTTTTTACGATCTCGTCGATCTTTTTATCAGCAAATGCTAATGTCTTTCTAAGATTCCCCTGATTGATAATGTTTGTAAGCATCGTCTGAGATCCGGAAGACGCATCGACACGGATTCGTTCTTCCGTTCTTTGAGCGATCGTGACTTGAATCGAAGTCGCAAGCAACAACTCGACTCCGTTGGAAGGATTGTGCATTTCGACGGCAAAGTTCGCCGCAAAACGATGATTGTTATGAATCAGATATAACTTTCGATTCGGCTCCGGAGTTGTTCCGGCGGGAAGCGTCACCACGAGACGGATTGCGTCCTTAAGTCCGACAACTCTTACGGGAAGAGGACGATTCCCCACAACGATCGCAACGGGAAGTCTCGTAAAAAGAGACTGTAGAATTTTGTGAATCCCTTCCGGGTCGTTGATGAGTTTATCCATGATTCTATTGTTACTATATAAAATCCATTTTAGTATCGGATTCTATAAACTGACGATCGTAAGTTTGAATATTCAATCTGAAAAGTCGAGTTAGTAAAACGATTTTCTCATCAGGGGCCGGAATTTTCTTCGTCAATTTTTTTCCGAAAAAGGAGATCCATCCCAATTCCTTTTAAATTTTCCACTCCGGTAACATTCATGGATTGTAATAAATTTTCAGTATATTGAGAAATCAGAAAACGAATTCCAGCGACTCCACCGCCCACGGCAAAGATCGCCATCGGCCTTCCCACGAGGACCGTATCGGCTCCGAGTGCGAGCATCTTAAAGATGTCCATTCCACTTCGAACGCCTCCGTCAACCGCGATCGGAAACGATTCTCCAACCGCTTTTCGAATTCCAGAAAGAACCCTCGCGGTCCCGGGCATATCGTCGAGAACTCTTCCTCCGTGATTGGAAACAACAATACAATCAGCGCCCGCATCGATCGCGAGTTGAGCGTCTTCGGGTGTCATCACTCCCTTTACGATAAACGGAAGTTTGGTGAGAGAGCGGATCTTTGCGAGCTTGGATGCGTTTCTCGTCACCGAGGAAATGTTTTTCATGGTCATCGTTTTGAAATTGACCGCGTCCACGTCCATCCCGATCGCAAAAAGCCCGGCGTTTTCCGATTCTTGAAAACGTTCTTTTAAAAGACCTTCATCCTCTCTCGGCTTACAGATAAGAATCGCTTCCGCCTTTGTTTTACGAATCGCTTCGAGCATGATCAGATATTTATCCGGACTCGCGCCGTCGCCTAACCACGCTAAGGTGCCTGCGGATTGACAACCTTCCAGAAGAGTCGCGGCGAACGTAAACTCGTCCATAGCTCCGTTCATGTTTGTGACGGCTCCGGTCATAGGCGCCGCCATCATCGGAGTTTTTAATTTTTTGCCTAAGAATGTCGTATCAACGTTCGCATTTGTATGTTCCCGAATATAACGGGGAAGAATGGAATATTCCTGAAGCGCGGCGACGTTGTCTTGGAACGTAAGCATTCTTCCCAAACCGCCCATACCGGGAACTCCCGAAGCGCAATCGGTTCCGTCGCAGACCTTACAGACCCAACAGACTTCTTTTCCAAAACGAATTCTTGCGTTTTGTTGGATTTCTTTTTCGGAGATAGAATAGAGTTCGTCGCAGGTAAAACGAATCGTGTTTTTGACTTTTTCAAAAATCGATTCCGCGTTTTGTAGAGTGTCCGCGCTGATGATGACGTGTCCCGTCTTTTCGATGTTATTCGTTGGTTCTTGGATGATGTCTCCGATCTTATTCATAAAGAAGAGATCGTTGACTCCTTCGATTTTGCGCGCGTCTTCGAGTCCGTCAATGGCGAGTAACTTTCCTCTCGGAGCCAAAAGACAACGTTCGATGGAAACTCTCTCGACCGTAGGCGTGAGATTGTCCGGCTCTTCTCCGAGCGCAATGAGAATGGCCGCACGATTTAAGTTGATCCCCGAAGAAAGAGGAAACGTAAACGCGGACATAAAACCGCCCGAAAGTCTTGCTGCGATTTCTCCGACCTTGACACCGTCCGGAGTCACCTTGATGTCTCCTTTGCCGGCGCCTAAGTTGATCCCAAGAGCCTTCATACTTCGAAACATCACGTCTTCCACTTCTTTCAAAACGGAAGGACTCAAAGCGGAAGGCATGTTGTGTCCCATCTCGATAAAAAAAGGTTCCCTTTCGATGATTCGATCGGCGATTCCCGTAATCACGAAATTTCCGTTCCATGTTAAGGCGTCTACGGAGACTTCCGGGCCGGGCATATATTCTTCGAGAATCATTTCCCCTGTGGGAGAATATTTTTTTGCGTGTTTGAAGGCGGCTTGTAATTCTTCTCTGTTCTCGACTTTGATCACTCCCCTGGCGCCCATATTGTCAGCGGGTTTCATCACAAGAGGAAATTTCAAAAATTCTAATGCTTCTCTCGTATCGGCGAGGCTCCAGACGGGAGCGAAACCGGGAAGTGGAATGCCCGCTTTTTTCAAACGCTCACGCATCTTGACCTTGTTGGAAGCGGCTTCCGCGTCCACATAACGAATGCCGGGAAGATCAAGTGCGTTTGCGACGGCCGCCACCGTCATACTCGCGTCGGTTCCTGCGGTGATGACTCCGTCGATCTTGATCTTGGTCGCGAGTTTTTTGGATTCTCGCACCATACCTTCGATGTCCTTCGTGCTCATCACCATCGGAATATCGCAGATCTTCATTCCCGGAGCGTCTCCGTTCATGTCGGCGACTACGGTCGTGAGTTTCATCATTCTCGCGGTTTGGATGATAGGAACCTGAAGAAGTCCCCCACCCACGATCATTATGGTTTTCCCGGTGATTTTGTGATTCACTGACAAAAAAGAAAGTCCTAGTTAGTTCTGAAGAGCCACGGCCGGGATCGTTTCTCGGATTTGCATTTCGATACTTCCCTTCCTGATGATCCCGCCTAACAAAAGATAGTCGGAATCGACCGGATAGAATACCGCGGATTGTCCGGGGGTAACACCTCTTACGTCTTCGAGAGGTTCGACTACAAGATCGTCCTTTCGTTTTGTGATCGTACAACGGATCGGCGAATGTCTATAACGGACTTGCACGCGGCATTCCAAGGATTCCCCTTCCGAAAGAGGAGCCAAACCTTGGTAGTTATAATCGATTACGGAGAAGGAGCCCGTGTAGGTTTCATTCTCTTCTCCTAATATTACGGATCCATCATCTTCGATCGCGATGACATACAACGGATTTTTCCATGCGATCCCGAGTCCCTTTCGCTGACCGATCGTAAAGTTCTCTCTTCCCTTGTGTTTGCCGATGATCCTTCCGTCTCTGAGTTTGAAAAAACCGGGAGTAAATTCCACTTTTTTCTTTTCTAAGAATTTTCTATAATCGTTCTCGGGGATAAAACAGATTTCTTGCGACTCCGCTTTCTCAGCGACGGGAAGTCCCATTCTTCTTGCGATTTCTCTGACTTCGGGTTTTGTCATTTCACCCAAAGGAAAGATTACGTTTTTGAGATTCTCCTGAGAGAGTCCGTATAAATAATAAGCCTGATTTTTACCCATGTCGAGACCGTTTGCGATCGCGTAACGATCTCCGTTCTGTGCGATCCGAGCGTAGTGGCCCGTCGCGATCTTGTCGATTCCAAGGGCCTTTGCTTTTTCAAAGAGCGCGCCGAACTTGACGAAGGTATTACATTCCACACAAGGGTTCGGAGTTTTTCCGTGTTGATAGTCGTCTATAAAACGATCGATGACTTTCTCTTGAAAGACCTTTTCCATCTTCACGACGTAGAATGGAATTTTGAGCGAAAGACCTACGTCTCTCGCGTCCCGGATGTCTTCGGGAGAACAACAGGATTTTTTAGTGGTGTCGCAAGCAGGCGCCTCGTATTCCCAGGTTCGGAGGTTGACCCCTATGACTTCGTAGCCTTCTTCCATAAGAAGTCCCGCGGTTACGGCGCTGTCCACTCCGCCGCTCATGGCTACTATGATTTTACCCTTGCTCATCTTACTTCCCGCCGTCTTTCCCTACTATACCTATAAGACTCCGTTTCATGTCCAAGAGAATTCTATGCTCGTTCAACCAGTTTACGCCGAGAATTCCCTGAATCCGAACTCCGGTCGAAACCCCGGCGAAATCGACCGGAAGCCCCGAAGGTAGAATTTCGAGATCGTTTACACAATTGGACGTCATGAGAATACAAAGTTTACGAACAAAACGCGTTCTCACGTTCAAAACCTTTCCTTGGAAGTTAAGAATCTGAACGGGACGACTCGAGGAAGTCTCTTCCACAAAACCGGGGATCACATTTGGCAATTCCAAAAGACTTAAGTCCGCGCCCGTGTCCATGAGAAGAAGCGCTTTGTCTTGGGTTCCATATTCGATTTCTAAAACCGGATGTCCGGAAAAAAATCGGAGCGGTTCCGTATTCTGAGCCAAACCCGGAAAGGGAGAAAGCATGGCCTCGGTAAATTCTCCACCTGCGCTTTCTAAAAAACGGATCTGAGTCGGATATTCTAAGATTAGAATTTTCTCATAGAGTGCGTCCATGCCGATGATTCCGTCGAGTTCGAGATTCCCGGAAAAGGTATGAGAATGTACGATGAGATCTTTGAAGATGGAATGAGATTTGGAAAAAAGCTGAATCGTTCTCACTTTTCGGTAAGAATCGTCTTTTCCTCCGGGATACGTGACCGCGATCCTTCGTTTGGAATCCTGTTCTGTGAAAAATTTTTCATCCAAAAAGGAGAATCGAGAACCGGTATCCACTAAGAAGCGAAGGGGTTTTTCCTCGGGACTCAAGGAAAGCTGTATAAAACGAAAACCGTGTTTTTCAAAAAAGGGAAGAATGATTTCAACTCCCCCGGAAACTACAGTGACCTGTGTTTTCGAGGGAAGAAGGGAGCAGGATAGAAATGCAAAAAGAAAAAGTGTAAGGAAAAACCTCAGATCAATTTTTTGATACATTTCTGATTGGAACATCGTGTGTAGTCTATCACGCAGTCCCTGTATTGAATGCCTGTCACCGGGTCCGCTGGTTTGTATTCTATAAAACACGAATACGGAGAAAAATCAAATTTTTCTTTCCCGAGCGCTCGGTCTTGGATCCGTTTTGTGAGTTCTCTTTCTTCGATTTGAGTCAGAGGAACTTGGTACAGCAGGAGATTCTTTTCCATGCTGTACTGATCGGCAAATTCCGAAAAAAGAAAAAGGTTTTCTTAAGTTTCTTTATAACAAATGGTCTGATTTTTTCCGGAATGTTTCGCCATATAAAGGGCCTTATCCGCTCTTTCAATCAGATCTCGGTTATTTTTATCTTTCGGCCAAAACTCGGAAACTCCCACGGAAAGAGTGACTTTGAGATCGGGACCACCGTTCGGATTCTTCACGCTACTGGCTTCCACCGCTGCGCGAATTTTTTCTCCCATCTCGTATCCTCTTTCCAGATCCGCTCCCGGCATCACGAGGCAAAATTCTTCCCCGCCGTAACGAGCCGGTGTATCGTGTTTGCCCGCGTTTCGAATCAATTGTCTCGCGACTTCGATCAGAACCTGATCCCCGGCTTGGTGCCCGTGCGTATCATTGAACTTCTTAAAGTTGTCCACGTCCGTAAAAAGAAGAGTCAGATGAGACTTCTTCTTTCGACAACGATCCATCTCTTCTTTGAGTTTTGTCTGGAAGTAGTGATGCACTTTGAGACCGGTCATCATGTCCACGGTCGCGAGTTCGTACAGACGAGAGTTCTCGACGGCGATTCCCGCAAGTGTGGAAAGAGTCGTTAAAAAATCTCGGTCCTCTTCTTGAACCTCGTTCATGGTCATCTTTTCTCCGAGCACGAGAAGACCGTTCACCTTTCCCTTTGCGTTCAAAGGTATGATGAGGTCGGCTCCGATTCCCCGGAGAAAATCGATTTCGGTTACGGATCGGCCCATGCTCTCTTCAATCTGATTTACAGTCATCGCTTTCATTCTGGTTTCTAAAAACTGAATGAGGGCAGCGTCCGTTTTTATACGGAATGATTTTTCATTTTCAGAAAGATCAAAACCTTTGTAACTCGGATCCAATTCAAAAAAATCGGAATCCGCTTCCGGGCTGACATAAATGGCGGCCTGTAAGGTTTGTAACTGCGCGAGACAAATATTAAGAATTGCATCCATTAGATATTTATAATCTAAAGTGGAATTGAGAGCTTTGCTGATTTCTAATAATTGCTTTTGATCATAGATTTTCTTTTCCAGATACTCTATCATCAAGGGATCATTTTCTTTACTGATCAAACGGTTGGTTCTCCGGTGTCTATAGATACGAAAGGAGCCTTTTCCAATTTATTGCCGAAGTTTTGAACGGCTTTCTTTTTCATTCGAAATGAATCTCTTATACCAAAGGATATAAGATCTAATTTTTCTTTAAAAATCAATTCTTTTTGTCGATTTATTCTTGCTTTCGAGGGTTCAGCACAAATACTGACCTACATACACCGCGCGGTGGAGCAGCTGGTAGCTCGTTGGGCTCATAACCCAAAGGTCATAGGTTCGAATCCTGTCCGCGCTAGTGTTTTAATCCTTCCCTCTTTCTTTTCAAGATAAATTTTTCCATTCCTGCCTTGTTTTCCAATATAACTGCATATTGAGCGAAGTTTGCGTCCTTTTTCTAAAAACGAACGTGAATGTTTACTCGCACTTCAACGTTAGTCTCTTCTTGTTATACGAATTAATCAGAAAGAACTATGATTCTTATTTCCTCAAGAAGGTTTCAAGAGGAAGTCTTGAGTTTAAATTGAATTCCAATTTCGCATTAATTTCCGAGTTCTTGGGAACGTCTGGCCGCGGCTTGGACCGCCTCGAGAACGGCGTGTGTAAATCCGTGTTTTTCAAGCTCCGCAAGTCCGGCGATCGTGGTTCCTCCCGGAGAAGTCACTTTATTCTTCCAAACCTCGGGATGGGTTTGTGGATCTTTTTTTCTTTCTTTTCTAAGAAGTTCGGCGGAACCGATGACGGTTTGTATGCTCAAATCGAGAGCTTCTTGATAACCGAGACCGGAAAGAACCCCTCCTTCTGCGAGCGCTTGGATGAATTTAAAAACATAAGCGGGTCCCGATCCGGAAAGTCCGGTCACAGCGTCCATCAAAGACTCGGAACTTAAGGGGAGTGAATGGCCGAGAGATTGGAAAATTTCCTCTACGGTTTCGTAGAGTTCGTCGTCTCCGTAGTAACCGATTGCGGATTCTCCAACAAGAAGCGGAAGGTTCGGCATGATTCGAACAACCTTGGATCCGGAAGGAAGAGAGTTTCGAATCGTTTGTGTACTGATTCCCGCCGCGACGGAGAGGATCATTTTTTGAGAAGTGATTCGTTTTAAGAGTTCGACTACCTTTCCCGGTTTTACACATACGATGATCAGATCCGCTTGCGAAGAAAATTCTTCCCAGGAAGAAACGAGTTCTATCTTTTTATTCGAGGTCATGTAGGGATCGTATCCAAGAACCTGTGTCGGATAACGTTTCTTCAGAGAGAGATAGATCGCTCCTCCCATATTTCCACAACCTGCGATTCCAATCGTATGTTTCATGATTAATTCCTTTCTCCAAAGATGGCGCTTCCGATCCTTACAAAGTCGCTTCCCTCTTCGATCGCGATTTTATAATCTCCGGACATTCCCATCGATAATTTTCCTTCGGGGTAATATTCTTTTCGGATGTTTGCGAGTTCTCGAAAAACTTCTCTCGTTTTGTTGGGTTCTCCGTCCGAAGGCCCCATCACCATCATCCCTTCGAGTTTACAAAACTCGTTGGAAAGAGTTTCCTTTTTGGAAAGAATTTCGAGCAGTTCTTTTTTGTCGAATCCGTGTTTGCTTTCTTCTTCCGTGAGATTGGCCTGTAGAAAGTAGCGTATTTTTTTTTGTTCTTTTTGCGCTCGATTCAAAAGTTCTTCCACGGTTCCGATACTACCGACTCCGTGCGCATACGAATAACCTAAGAATAATTTACGAAGGGTTCCGCTCTGAACCGGCCCTATATGATGCAGAACCAATGGAGAATTTTTTTCTTTCAACCATTCTTCAAACTTTTCCAATCCTTCCTGGATTCGATTTTCACCGAAGTGAAGAACTCCTCCGTTTACCGCTTCTCGAACGGCTTCCAGGGTTTGAAACTTGGAAACCGCGATGAGCGTGGGAGGTTTCTCCGGTCTTAACCTTGTGAGTTCTTCTTGGATTTGAAAATAACGTTCTCGGATCCCCATATCATTCTTTGGATTTTAAGTTCTTCATTTCTCTTTCGAGTTTTTCCACTCGTTTTTCCAGACTTCGTTTGGAAGAAGCCTTTTTGGTTTTACCCTTTTTTTTGGAAGAAGAGATTCCCAATTTTTTTTCCAATCGATTGACTCTTGTTTCCAAGGAACGAATTCGTTTTCCGGTTTTGAGAGAAGAATGTTTTTTTGGATGCCTTTTCTTTTTTACGGAATGTTTTCTTTCCGCTTTGTCTTCCCAATCCGTTTTGTCTTCTTTCATTCTTTCTTTTTTGGATTTGGGTTCTTCGTCTTTATAAGAGCTCGTGTCGTCCTTGGGAGGATTCCATTTTTCTTCCGGGTATTTTTCTTTTTCCGGTTTTGAGGGAGAAGTTGTCTTCTTTTCCTCGGGCCATTCTTCTTTGAGACTTTTGGTTTCCTTGGATGGAGATTTCTCTTTTTCCATTCCTGAAGATTCTTCTGGAGCTTTGGAATTTTTTTCTTCGGTCGGAAGCGTATTTAAGTCGTTTGGCGAAAGCGGAGGTTCGGTATTCATCTCGGGACTTAGGATGACCCGATCCGTTTTAGAATTGTTTGAGACTTCTTCGCCTTCTTTCTTTTTTAAGAATTTGGAGATGTCTTCCCGAAAGAGATAACTGTAGAGGATCAAGGATCCTAAGAGTAAAACTAAAATTCCGGAAAGTAAGATTTTCAACTGGTCTCGTCTCATGGGCATACCTTTTTAGAATATCGGTTTTTTCCTTCGAAAAAGGGAAGGGAAAACGGGATAAGTATCTCTTTTTAAGTCTCAATTTCACCGAATAGAAACCTGTGAACCGCCGTTTTTTTCGTCTCTCCCTATTCTCCATTCTGGCTCTGAGCCTCTTCGGAAGTCTTACGGATCTTCCTTCGGCTCCCGTCAAAAGAGACGAAGACGAAATCAGCCGGGTTCTGATCTTGGAAAAGATACTCTCCGATTGGAAGCAATACAATCTTTTTCTTGTGGATTCCTTCGATGGAGAAAGGCCCTGGGAAATCTATCGAGGTGTTTCTTTTTTAAACGAGATCCGTTTCAATTCTCAGATCCCTTCCAATTCCGCTTTTTTGAAAGAAAGAGAATGTTATCCAACGCTCGCTCCGGCAAACGACTATCGATCGATGATGGTACAGACCTTTTTTGAAAATCCAAAACACGCGCATCTGGAGATTCGTCCAAAGGAAAAGATTCGTCTTCCAATCGGCGCTCCTACTCGGATCTTTTTTTGGATGTATGCTTCTTCCCAAAATGCAAAGATTGAATTGGTCCTCCATCAATATCGCTCCAAAGAAATCGTGATCGAACTTTCGGATTTGAGTTTTGACGGTTGGAAAAGGATCGAGAAGAAGTTGGAGATTCCGGCGAGAAACACAAGACTCAATCGAAGTCTGCGTTATCCGTTCGAAATTGCGGCGATCCGATTGATCCCCGGACCTTTTCAAAAAAAGGGAGAATTTGTTTTCTACATCGATCGGATGGGACTTCTCATCGATACGAGGGACGAAGCGTATCCGGGAGCCGAGATCAAAGATAATTGGGGTACTGGTTTTTAAAAAATTCCTCGAGCTCCGATGGAGTTTTCGGACTAAATCGAAACGTGTCCCAACCCATATAACCCGCGGCTTCCACGTTAGTCGCGTTATCATCGATCAAAACGTAACGCATTCCCGGATAATCTGTTTGGATCCACTGAAAGTATTCTTCCGCGGGTTTTCGGGTTCCGAGTTCGCAGGAAAAATAGAGTTGATCGAATTGGGAAAAAACTTCCTGCATTTCGGGAAATTTTTGAAGTTCCTTATACCAGATGGAATAGTTACTCGCGAGAACGAGTTTGTTTCCGTTCGCCTTCAGTAGTTTTACGATGCTCACACTTTCCGAAATCAACCGAACTTTGTGGAACATCAATTCTTTGATCTTGCGAGGGTCCGGGAGATCGGTTTCCCTATATTCGGGAAGATAGAATCTTTCGAAAAATTCTTCTTCTTCGATATGCCCTTTTTCAAATTCGATAAAGGCGTTTCTTTCTCTTCCCTGAATGAATTTTTCTCTCGATTCGCTGGGAAGTATTTTATAAAGTGCAGAATGAAAGGGATCCTTGATCAAGGTATCCATCAGATCAAAAGCAAATAGAACTCCGCTCATAAACCAATGATTTTTCTCTATCAAATCCTGACGATCTTTCTTCGTATCTTTATCGTTCCTCTTTTTCTGTTATTTCCTGCCGGAAGAATTTTCCTAAAAAAGAGAAAGGAAGATCGAAAAAGAATTCTTTCCAAACCCTTTGAGTCTCAAGGAAAAAAAGTGATTTGGCTCCACGCGGCTTCGGTTGGAGAACTGGATCAGTGCAGAGCCTTGGCTCTTGAATTTCGGAAAAAAGATCCTTCCGCATTTTTGATTCAATCCGTTTTTTCAGAGAGCGTAAGAGATTCTCAGTTGGAAGCCTTTCCCGCAGACGAAACCTTTCGTCTTCCGATCGATACTCCCTTTGGATACAACTGGATCTTACGACACTTTCATCCCAAGGTTCTTGTTCTTATGGCCTGGGACACTTGGCCGAATCTGATTTTATCCGCGAATCGATCGGGAACCAAGGTCGTTTTAGGTTCGGCCGTAATAGGAAGCCGTAAAAAAGGAATTTTAGGAATGTTGACAAAATCCGTTTTTCAGCGTTTAAGCGGAATCTATCCTTCTCACGAAAGTTTTTACGATTCGTTTCGTTCCCTTGTGCCGGAAAGAATTCCCGTAAAAGTTTTAGGCGATACAAGGTTCGATACGGTTCTAAAAAAAATAGAGGACAACAAAAAGGAATTTTCAAGACCTAAAAATTATCCATATTCGAAAATCATACTATTTGCATCCACTTACGAACCCTGCGAAGAACTTCTTGTTTCCTTTTACAAACTCGCGAGAGAAAAACAACCGAATTTGTTAAACGAATTTGCCTTCTGGATATTCCCCCACAAAACCTCCCCCGAGAGAATCACTTCCATAGAACACAGATTGCAGGACGCAAAGATGGAGTACCAGACCTGGACTTCCACTCCTTACGAGAAGATGAGCGCTCAAACGATCGTCTTTGACGTTTTGGGAATTCTGGCGTTTGCGTATCAAGCAGTGGACTTTGCCTATGTCGGCGGGGCGCTTCACAACCGTGTCCACAATGTTTTGGAACCGGCGACCTTCGGCCTTCCTCTGATGACAGGTCCTAAAATTTCCAATTCTCCGGAGGCGACGATCTTAAACAAAACCGGAGGTTTGTTTGTTGTCTCCAAACCGGAGGATATATTAAGAATTTTGAATTTTCCTCAGGAAAAAATCGCTAAGATCCGAAAACAGAACTCGGAGTTTGTTCAACAAGGTCGAGGCGCGGCGGAAAGATTGTACGAAGAGATCCAAAAGTTATAATAGAATCTCATTTTGTCGTAGTTCCTACATTTTCCGTAATTCAAAAGATGGCCCCCGCCCGATTTTGGGTGGAGGTGGCGGGCCTTGTGGGAAATTTCGGGCAAATTTTCCTATATCAGAAAATCAAACTTTTTGCAAGGAAAATTGTTTCGGCGGATTTGTAGGAACTCCTACATTTCTATGGAACGGAAATGCGTTGCTCCTCGGGCCAATCATCAGATCAAGGACGCCCGCATGGGTGTCAGATTACTTCCATTCTCTTTTTCAAAATTCTCAAGATCGTATTCTGAATGTCTCGCATCAAAAAATCCCCCCAGAAGGATGCGTAAAAATTAAAATGAGTCGAAAGACGATACTTGCTTCGGAGGTGTAAGATTATTTTTTGTTTTTCGTTCAGGCCGGCGCCGTTTGGATATTCCAATTCGTATTCTCCTTGGAGAGCGTCGAAATAAGCTCCGCCGGGAACGACATGAGCGTCTAACGTAGTGAGTGGTGTAAGATTTGGATCGGCCTTGATCTCGAATTTTAATCGCGATTGGGGTTTCCATTCTGTGATCGTTTCGTAAAAGAAAAGTCCCTTTTCGAATTTGGCTTCTCGGATTCCACCGACACCTTCGTGAGAAAGTGTGGCCTCGATCGGTCTTGGAAACCCCATCTTGTAGAAAAAACCTTCCTCCGTTTTTTCAAGTTCGGAAATTCGAATGATATTCTTCCAGACGGTTTCCGGTTTTGCTTTCACTTCGATACTCGTTTCTACCATACGAATCTCATTCGGTAACTCCCAATGAGATTCTAAATATCCCGAGATAAGAGGAAGTGAAAGAATGCCTAACGCGCCCAGAAAATTCATCCGATTTTCCGGAAAGACGTAATACCAGATTCCGACCGCGATCCCTCCCACGCTCGACAATACGAGATAGATCGGAAGCCCCATGATCAGGCAGATCATTCCTTCCCAGTTTACGATAAACGAAAGAAGCATCGAAATCGTCGTAGGCAACCAAGGAAAGAATATGGAACGTGGTCTTTCCTTTTCGGCCCAATAGACGCTGATCACTCCGATCAAAAACGGTAATATAAAAACTCCTCCGTAGGCCATCGTGATTCCTAAATTTTTTAAGGATTCAATTCTGATAATATACTGAACAGCGGTTGCGTAAAAGACTGAGAAGAGTGCGGGAATCAGAAAGGACCTAAGTTTCATAGGGTTTAGAAAGAACTTCTTTCCCAGATTTGCAAGTGAGAAAGTGGAGCGCGGATCGAACTGGAGATGGGAATTCCAACACGATTCCGCCAGATTCTAATCTGGATCCGATTTTCAAGGAGTTCCCTTTTTTTTGTTCGGATCTTTTTTGCAGATTTTTTTTTCATTTCCGGATTCTGTTCTGCCGCTAAGGAGAACCGTTTCGAGTATGGACGTTCTTTTACTTTCTTCCCAGAAAAAGATTCTTTCCGCTCTGAATGAAGGCGAGGTCGGGTCGGATTCTCTTTTGATTCCGATGAGTTACTGGAATCGTTTAGACAAAATTCAAAAGAAGGCTCTGCCTCGGAAACTTCCTCTTCTTCTGATGAGATACACGAAATACCTCGCTTCCCTGAATCGTCTTCATTGGAAAGCGGGTAAGATCAAATACAATTGGGGAGTTGGCGATCTGAAGAAAATGACAATTCATGTGAATTCGGGAGTTTGGGCGGTTCTGGGGGCTTTGGCGGCGGCCCACGGTGTTTCCAGGTGTTTTCTTTTTAACTATCTCTTGTGGTTGGAAGACGTCGGTGTTGGGGATTCTATCGTTGAAACGATGAATCGAGGAGTTCCTCAGTTCCATACCGTCTACCAAATGACATGGACTTTAAATCTACGGAAAAATCAAATCTCCCGTGACTTACACTTCGAACCGAACCCGATCACAAGCGAATCTCTCCCGGATCCCTTTCCCTAAAAGACGCCCCTCCTAAGCAAATTCAAAAATCCAGGGTCTCCAACGCGTGAGTGATCGATGCGGAGTCAAGTTATTGCTTCGAAATCCAAGACGATCCTCAATCGGTATCATTCAATAACTTGACTGAAGCGGAGAGCGCGACCTTCGCATCGCGAAGGCACGCCCGCGAAAATAAAAAAGCCCTTCCCGCTTTTTTTCGCGAAAAGGGCTTTCCCAAGTTTTAGAATCGAATTCTAAAATTCTAATGAAACAATCTCAAAACCAATCCGCCGTGCTGAACAAAAAATTCGGCAAAGACGAGGCTTGTGATCGCCATCAACTTGATAAGAATGTTGATCGATGGTCCGGAAGTATCTTTGAACGGATCCCCTACGGTATCACCGACTACGGCCGCCTTGTGTTGGTCGGAACCCTTTCCACCGGCTTTTTTCTCGATGTATTTCTTCGCGTTGTCCCATCCGCCGCCTGAGTTCGCAGCAGAGATCGCGAGGACCACACCCGCAACAAGAGCGCCTGCGAGAACTCCCGCAAGAGATTTCACTCCGAAAAGATAACCTACTACGATCGGAGTCAAAAGAACGAGTAATCCCGGAAGAATCATTTCTCTCAGAGCCGCAGTCGTGGAAATATCCACACAACGTTTGTAATCGGGCTTGTTCTTTCCTTCCATAATTCCTGGAATTTCACGGAACTGTTTACGAACCTCTTCCACCATATCCACAGCCGCTTTTCCGACCGACTTCATCGTCATCGCAGTGAATAAGAAAGGCAACATCGCTCCGAACATCAAACCGCCGAATACTTCCGGGTTGAGAATTTCGAGACTCGTTGTCTGAGTTCTTGTGATAAACGCCGCAAAAAGTGCGAGAGATGTCAAAGCCGCCGATCCGATCGCAAATCCTTTTCCGATCGCCGCAGTGGTATTTCCCGCCGCATCCAGAGTATCCGTTCTATCACGAACTTCTTTTCCGAGTTCCGCCATCTCAGCGATTCCACCCGCGTTATCCGAAACCGGACCGTAAGCGTCGATCGTAAGACCGATTGCGATGGTAGAAATCATCCCAAGAGCCGCGATCGCGATTCCATACATACCAGCGAGGATATTCGCCGTTACGATGGTGATCACGAGAAGAATCACGGGAATCACGGAAGAATGATATCCGAGCGCGAGTCCGTAGATGATGTTTGTCGCCGCACCGGTGTTAGACGCTTCCGCGACTTCTCTCACAGGCTTATAAGAATGAGAAGTATAATATTCCGTTACGATTCCTATGAACATTCCGGAAAAAAGACCCACGAGCATGGAAATGTAAACATCCCATTTTGTGATCGTCTTTCCTGCGATTTCAAAAGAATCCACCATGAAAACATTGGTTACGAAATACATGATTCCCGCGACGAGGATCGTGGAAACCCAGAGCTGAATTTTCAGAGTGGTTTCTACGTTTCCGCCTTCTTTCACTCTTGCGAGAAAACTCGTCAAAAGAGAAGCGGGAATTCCAAACGCTGAAATCAAAAGCGGATACAAAAGTGCGTCCACGGATCCGGAAAGAGCCGAAGCGGTAGCTCCGATCACAAGAGCCGCGCAAGTCGCTTCCGCACAGGAACCAAAAAGATCGGCTCCCATTCCGGCAACGTCACCCACGTTGTCTCCCACGTTATCCGCAATCGTAGCCGGGTTTCTCGGATCATCTTCCGGGATTCCCTTTTCTACCTTTCCAACCAAATCCGCTCCTACGTCGGCCGCCTTGGTGTAAATTCCCCCGCCCACTCTTCCAAAAAGTGCAACGGCAGAACCACCAAGTCCGAAACCTGCGAGAGATTCCATAAGGAAGTGTTTTTCAACTCCGGGATGAAGCCCGGTAAAAATGAGGAAGAGAACGATCATTCCGAGGATCGCAAGACCCACGAGACCGAATCCCATAACGGCACCGGAATCAAAAGCGACTCGAAAAGCCTTAGAAAGAGAAGTTTTTGCGGCTTCCGCGGTTCTTACGTTTCCTGCGGTCGCAATTTTCATACCGATAAATCCGCAGAGGCAGGAAATAACGGCACCGGAAACAAATGCGATCGCAGTGTGAATTCCGTCGTTAAAACCTTCCGAACCCGGATTGTCCAAAAGAAGAACGATCAGGACCGCCATAAAGGCGATGAATACGGAAATGACCTTGTATTCCCGAACCAGGAAGGCCATGGCACCTTCGGAGATGGCGGAAGATATTTCGATGAGTTTTTGAGTCTCTTTATCGTTACTGCCCGGGGCACCGACTTTGATACGGATTACCTTCAGGGCATACACTACTGCAGTAACGATCGCCAAAATAGACATGGCGATAATAATCGTAACTGAATTCATTCAGTGAAACCTCTTGTTTTTTTTCAATGTTCCGATGTTTAAAAAGATGGGAAGAATTCTACCTGACAGAGCGCCTGGGAAACTGCTATCCACTTGTTTCTTTTTTGTACTTTGCACAGGTTATTCAACGCTCCATGGGAATTCAACCTTTTCTTACGGAGAGTTGCTCAGACAGGCTCGGGAAGAATTAGGACGTCTTCGTTACGACGAAGCCCTCCAAAAATTGGAAATCGCAGACTCCCTGGGAACCAAGAGAACCGCACCCTACTACGAAATTGAGGGAAGAGCTTGGATCGGAAAGGGAGATCTAACGACGGCCCTGGAGAGTTTTGAAAAGAGCATTCAGATCGAACCGGCCAATCAAGTCCTCTTAAGAGAAATGGTCGCGGGATATGAAGAATTAAAAAAGCCGGACAAGGCCTTTCGATTTACAAGGCTCAGCCTGACTCAGAATTCCGAACAACCGGAATACCGATACAAAGCTCTCGTCTTAAGTTCCAGACTGGGGAATCTGAATTATTACAAAGAAACCCTCCTCTGGATTCAAAAAAACAATCCTTACAGAGAAGACCGGGAAGCGATCGAGGCGGAAGTCAAAACCTCGCACGAAGGGGGAAAGATCGACGAAGCGATCACGAAGTGTAGAAAGTATCTTCTTTACTTTCCGGAAAATTCCTTTCTTCATCGGATCCTTCTTCTTTCCCTGAAAAAAAAACAATCGCAACTTTTAGAACAGGCGTTGCTGGACCGAGCCGCGGTCTTTCGCACGGAACCGATCTACGCCTACGAATCCGGACTTGAATTCTTACAAAACAAAAGGTTTAACGAATCTTTGGCGATGTCAAGAAGAGCCTTTTATCTCAGCCTAAAGAAGGACGGAAGAGCTGGAAAAGAAATTCTCTATCCATTGCATAGAATCTACAGACAAAGGGGAAGTGTCTCCGATATCCAAGCGATCGAACTCCTCCAAGAAATCGTAGAATCCGATCGAGTCCTGGATGAAGAATTTTTAGACGCCAAGCTAAAACAAACCGGCTTCAACAGGGAACTTCTTTTATTCGCGCTTTTTTATATTCAAAAAAATGAAACTTCGACTTCCAAGCAGAGGAAAGAAGAATGGAAGAATATTTTCGGAAAAATCCGAAAACAAAAAGAAGAGGAAGATATCTCACTCGTCATCTCCCCTTTTTCCTTCGATTCGGAAGAATCAGAGATGCTCTCCGAAAAAAACTAATTTTTTCGTATTCTATAACCCCAAATAAAAAATCGTCTCTAAAATAGAATCGAGACTTTATTAGAAAAATAGCCAAAATCGAAATCTCTGATCCGGAATCGAGTTTTTTTTGGAAATATTTAATTTCGAAAAGTAGGAACTCGTACGATTCCCTTCGGGTCTTTTTTAGCGTAAGAAGAATTTTCAAAAAATAAGATATTCCTTTTTTTATAAAAAATACAAATTCTTCTGTCTTAAAATTTTATAAAGAAGTGATATAAGGCTTAGGGGGAATTTATGATTTCAGAGTTTTTATTCCTAAAAGAACTTAGGTTTTACTCCGGCGCGTTTCTATTGGGAATCCTTCTCTCTTTCGGATGCACCGGAGTCAATATTATCAACTCTCCCGTAGGCCCGGAAGAAATCAATACAAACCCTACTCCCGCTTACGGACGCCCTTCTCTGGAACTTTTTTATAAGGGAGGAATGATCTATCACAACGAATCCATTCCGGTTACCTTAACCGGAAATGCAAGAAGTATCGAACGAGGGGAAGCCTGTTCTCGATCGGTTCTGTCTTTGTTCGCGTGGGGAGATTCTTCCATTCTCACCGCAACACAAAACGGAAACATTAAAAAAATTGCACATATAGAATACGAACACACTGCGATCTTTGCGATCGTTTATCATAGTTTTTGCACGATCGTAACGGGAGAATCAAAACCGGCTCCGACCGTGGGAGAAGACGCTCAAAATTACAATTTGAATTCCGAAATCGTAAGAAAGAAAAAAAACAAAGGGGAATCAGAATGAAAAACAAAAGATCTCTTCTAATTATTATTTTTTCCTTACTTTTCTCCGTAAACTGCGCGTCCGGTCCCGTTGGAGGTTTGCTCTTTACATACAACAAATATCCTGGACAAATCAATCCGGCTAACGACGTTAAGCCGGAAGCCGTCGCCGAAGGATGTATCCACAATATTTTAGGTTTGATCAGTTTCGGAAACGCGGGGGTTGGGTCCGTCGCCAAATCCAACGGCATTCAAAGAATATCGATGATCGATTTTAGCGCACTTCATATCTTCGCAATCGTCTATCGAAATCACTGCGTAATCGTTGCGGGAGAAAAAGGATGAAACAAGTTCTTAAAAGAAATCGAATCTTTCTCTTCTGCTCCGCCTTTCTGATTCTGCATTTCTCAAATTGTATCGCGACGTCAGAACCGGCGCTTTTGTTTTCTTACAATACACAGCACATTCTTTCCAAAAGTAACGGAAGTCTAATCTCCTCGGCGAGAGTTTTAAAAAAAGGAGAAAGTTGTTCCTATGCAATCTCTCTTTTCTATTACAATACAACCTATCGCGGGCCCAAAAATAGCGTAACAGAAATTGCCAAGGACTTTGGAATTGAAAAAATCGCGGTAGTCGACTACGCAACCTTTAGTTTCTTAGGTCCGGTCTTTTATAAAAACTGCGTCGTCGTTTGGGGAGAATAATGCTACTGCCCGGAAAGCTCCGTGCGAGAATCAGTCGATCAAAATAAATCGCTCGATGTAACTTTCGATGATTCGGCGTATGTTTAAAATATAGTTATTAGGCAAAGCTTTTGTATTTCGATTTTCCTTTTTTCAAATTGCCGCTCCAGAGAGGACCAGGAGTACATTCCAATTTCCGAATACACTCAATTTAGATGCATTTGTTTCAATTCTAACTTAGAATTTCTCGAAATTACTTTTGTGATCTTCAACGATAAGAATAGGATAAAGATTCATCTATCAAAACCCTAATAAAAAATACTTTACTACATTCTATGCTTCAAGATCATTCTGAATCGAGAACCATCCATGAAACAATCGATCTTTCTTTTATATCTCTTCCTTACGATTTATTTTTTTCATAGCTGTTCTTCGGATCATATTCTGCTTCAACCCGTTTTAACGGGAAACGAGAAGACGTTAGGCGATGTAAAAGGAAAAGCTTGCGGATTTGTAGGATTTCCCCTCCCTGTATTCACTCTTTTTCCGATTCATTACTTTATTCCGATCCGACAAACGTCGAAGATCGAAAGGGCATATCAAAATGCGTTAGAGCAGATTCCCGGAACAAAGTCGATTAAGAACATCAAAATAGAAGAATACTGGTTTTGGGGAATTGTCGGAACCTTCCAATGCCTTACCATCTCAGGAGAGGCTATTCAATGACTTCAAAAATGGGATCTTTTATTCTATTCCTTTTTCTTTTCATTTCGTGTATTTCAAATCCGGTTTTCATCGAGCAGAAGCAGATAACGGAAACCGAAGTCGTGAGTTCTCCGGCCTTTGCAAGAGAATGTGGAATCGTGTTATTGTATTTAATTCCGATCGATGTCAACGATCGATATTCAAGAGCCTATGCAAAATTAGTCGAACAAGCTAAAGACGGGGGGGTTTTAACCGAAATTAGAATCCAAGAATCCTGGTATTATCAGTTTTTAGGAACAAAATACTGCACGACGTTTACGGCCAAGGTGATTCGAGGAATCTCAAAATGAAAATGATGCGCACAACATCTAGCCTATTCAATATGTCCTTTTTATTTTACAAAAAAAAGATCCTTTTACTTTTTTATCCTTTTTTGTTTTTCTTTTTCTTGAACTGTATCGCAATCCGAGTTTATATTCCCAAAAAAGGAACGAATGCGTTCGATATAGGAAACGTCGATACGATACCGCAGTTTGCAGTTCCAAACATCCATCCAAGCTTTGAAGTCATCGAATCACCGGAAACGACTCGATATCTTTTTGCAATCAGAGATCCCTCTTTATTCTTCCTAGCTCCCCGCAAATTGGAAAACGAATATGGTTCTGTAAAAACTCTGATTCAAAGAGAACTGGATCGAAATCGAGACGAGTACAAAACCGATCGGCGTTTCAAAATTCATATTAAGAATTTTGAACTCAAGACGGAAGATCATTGTTTTTTTGGAAGCACGACTTCCGTAAAACTGGAAATCGACGTAAATCGAGTCGAAAAAGAAGAGAAAATTTTGGATTTCCGATTCGAAGATTCTATCGATTCCAATGTCACGGATTGTAACTTTGCTCTCGCCACAGGAACTATCGTCGGCTGGTTGATCTATATGCCTTATCTTGGATTCAGGGGAAACAGGGAAGATCAGCTCAATCAACTCGGTCGAATTGCTCTATTAGAATTTTCTGAAAAACTAAAGTCTTCCGTCGAAAAATCGTCCTCTCCAAACCCGGATAAAAAAGTTAGGACTTCTCATCCATGAATCGAAGTTTTAAAACGTTTGGCGCTCTTCTACTCCTCCTATGTATTTTCTCTTCAATCGGTTGTTCCTATTCGGTGGAAAAAAAATACGTCTTTGCAAAACCGTATTATCCGAACGAAAACTACTTCGACGAAAACAATCCTCAGTTTGAAGAAGGAGAACCTTACTGGCTCTTGGATTTTTTGGGCAACGTCTTCGGCTCTTTGACAAAACTCATTCTCTGGAATAAAAAAATGAACAGTCATAGCATCTCCGAAGAAACCAAAAAATATCTAATGGATTACATTCGAGAGAACAATCTCAAAGACGTCAAAGTTCGTTTTAATCAGTATTCTCCCTGGAGCGATTTGAAACAGCTCTGGAAATCGGATACGGTTCATCCCGTCTTAAAATATACCCTGGGAATCGTTAGCTGGTTTCTCTCTACCCTCATCCCCGAAAGACTCTTCGCGGGTTTTATTTTCGGAGGCGGAGATCATTACAATCCTTATACAAACACGATCAATATCTACAGCGATCTTCCCTCGGTCGTATTACACGAAGGCGGGCACTCCAAAGACTTCGCGATGAGAAAATACAAATCTTTGTATAGCCTTGGATATTCGATTCCATTTTTAGGAGCCCTCTATCCGGAAGCAAGAGCATCGGATGATGCACTCCGTTACCTCAGACACAAATGTGATAAGAAGAATGAACTTCTCGCCTACAGAACGTTATACCCCGCTTATTCCACCTATGCAACTGGCTCGCTTTTAGGATCCGCCGGTCAGTATCTTGGTTTGTTTTCCTCGATTCCGGGACATATCACTGGATATAGAAAAGAAAAACGGGTAGAAAAAGAAGAGATTCCGGAATGCAAATTACTCGAAGAGATAAAGTGAGTTTTTTACCTCTGTGATTTGATTCAAATTTATTCCTTATTAAAAAATGATTTTACGGGAAACAGAAATATTCAATCTTCTATTTTTAGGAGATTTCATTTTTCACCATGTTCAAAAATAAAAAAACGTTTTCATTATTCTTTGTTTGTATTGTCATTTTTTTCGCTTCGTGCACTTCGAAAAAATACTATTCGATTCGTTCTAATCAGATTCAAAGTTCGATAAAGGAAGAAAATATTTTATTAGTCCGACCGTTATTAGCCTCGGACTTAGCCGGTTACAAGAAAACGGAGATGGCATTTGAAAATAATGCTTTCGTTGGATTTATTCATTTCACTGGAGGACTCATCCGAGTGCAGAAGGATTTTGGTGTACAGGTAGAATCCAAAAATAAAGAATTTAAAGGACAAACAGAATTAAAGCCGATGGTTCTCAATTGGTTGGAAAAAAGCCTTTCAGAAATCTTAAAAACGAAAAATAAACCGATAAAGATCGCAACAGTAAAACAACCATTTTCGAAAGTGAATACGGTTAAAAACTACGAACTTAGCCCCGACAACGGACAGGACAATATCAACGTTCCGAACATTCATTTTGTCTTTGAAGAAGCATCCAAAGAATTCAATCAAGTCTTAACAGCAGAAAATGTAAGATTTGCTGTGGTTCCCATCATACAGCAATACTACGCACATTCCGGCGGTTGGTTCAATGGCCAAGACTGGGGTTGCTTAGCAGGAATCCGTACAGGAATTCAAATTATAGTATATGATACCAAAGATAAAAAAATCGTTTTTGATTCCTTTGTCTCAAGGAAGTGGGTTGCGCAAGCTAAAAGCGGAGTAAATGAAAACGAATATCAGATTGAATTTTTGAAGTTACAAAAACAGAATAACGAAGACTTCGCTAACTTAATCGAGTAGCCAACCTAAAAAAGTTTACGAATTTATTTTTTAATAAAAGCCGTCCTTTTTATTGGGACGGCTTTTATTAGCGGATTTTATTCCCTAACGTAATTTAAGTAAATGGGACATTTACTTTTTCTTCGGGGTAACCGCTGTTTTACCAGCTATTGCGACTCGAGGTCCTGTAAACTTAACTCCAGTTCCTCTAACGGTCGCACATGCATTTGAAGTAACTCCACCAAAGGTAATATACTTCAGTATTCGAGACGCTGCTTTCTCATCATAATCTACCTTAACATCAATTAAGGCATCAGCACTAAGATTTTCCAAGGCTTTGAAAAGCGCAATGTTAAATGCATCTCTTTGATCGATCGTGCTACCTTTGCGAATTGGATTCTGATCTCTTTCAGACTCGACACCAAGATACTGAGCAAGATAAATCTCTCGCCTATCTCGCCTATCTGATAAATTGCTGTTTGTTGTCCCTAATACAGCAAGAGACTCGTTCCAAATATCATAGGCAAAATAGCCAATATCTTCGTACACTTTCCAAATGGCTTTTAAAAGAATCGCCCCAGGAACTCTACTTTCGTTTAATCCCCCTATATCAGCATAATCATTTCGATTATTTTCAAACAACACTGGGTTCGATTCTTCAAAAGATGCATATCTTTTTAAATTTGCCACAGTCGTTCGATGAAAGGGGTCATCAAAAGAGCATCCTTTTCCGGAAGTCTCTCCAAGAATCTCATAACCCAATTTCGCAAGCCTTAAGTCAGGCGTACGAAGCTCGTTTCCCGATACTTTGGATTTGTACACACACCCAATAAGGAGGGTGCCTAATAGGATCGCTATTAGAATTCTCATGCGAACCCCCTAGGATTATTTAGAAGCTACTGGTCCGTTTTTCAGAGTAATCGCGCGAGCTTTAACGGTTACACAGGAATGAGTTCCAATTACGTAGTTTGTAGACTCAGATTCATATTTTGGATTAACAATATAAGTCGCTGTTTCTAATTTTGAAAGTGCATCAAATTGCGCTTCTGCTGTTAAAGATCCAGTAACTCCATTTCCAATAAAACCGAAATTTCCACCGAAAACACTAGATCCAATTACGTGGAAAAGAAAAAATCCGCAAGCTTTTCCAGAAGTTTCAGCACCTACAGTATAATCCGCTTCAGCAAGTCTCAATACGGAAGTCCCAACTTCAGGAGCCTCTTTGTATTTGTAAGTACAGTTTGCCACGGTTACAGCTGCAACTGTCATAAGAACCAAAATTGATTTTTTCATTCAATAGCCTCATTCAATAATTTTCCATAAGAAAAGAATAAATAAGGAATATGTCAATACAATTTGAGCCGAATTCTATAAATGGCCCCTAAGTAGGTCGAAAAATTCTCCCGCAACGTATTTCTGAAATTACTTCATTAAATTACGTAAAAAAAAATAAAGATGGCTTAACGTTCCGCAGGCCGGTGTATAACTCAAATTGGGGATATTACAAAGCTAATCTATCGATTCCATTTAAAATTTAGTTAAGAAAAGGTACCTCATTCGCAATTCAATACAACCTTTTTCAGTCTCTTTAAGACTTCGATTCCAAAACCAAGCTGAAATTACTCAGGATTTTTGACTTAAATAAACTGACAAAGCGATTCGAATCTAAGAATGCACCCTCTTCACCTAGAGTGAAACTCTAAAAGATATCCCCCGGATCTTCATATTTAACTTAGAATTCCTCTTTTAAGTCAGTTAAGATTTCTCAATTTTTTGCAAATATTCAAATCCTTCCGATTTTCTTTTAAGAAAGAATATCGAAAGACAGAAAAACCCACTCCCCAATTTAAAAGCTGCAAGATATTTACATTTAAAGCTCCTCACCGGAAGTAATTTTGAATAGTCATTACATGCAAATTTCTGAATTTTCTTAAGGCCCTGATTCCTTATCAAACGAATTCGGCTTCAATATTAATACAACGCTCGGTTTTCCTCACTGAGTTTTTATCTATGTGCGCGAGATTTGAAGACAAGAGAAAATGCCTATTTTGTAAGTTCTCGAAAACTCAGAAAATAAAGCGGCCTGAAAGTCTTTTTTTAACTACACAAGTTTTGAATTTTGATATGACCGCTCGACGATATCGGAGTAAAGGAGATTCTAAATCCATTTTCGATCGTTTACCGAAAATTTCTTAGAGAAATAGATTTGGCAATCCGCGCCTCCTCCATGAAATGGGAATTGCAATGAATATCGAACTCACACGCGAACAATACGAAGCCCTTCTTAAGTCCTTGGCGATCACCCGCTTTCTCTATCACTCGATCTTAGAGGAAGAAGAGCCGGCTCCCGATCGTCTGGATTCGTATGATGCCTACGAAGACATGGAACAACAAGTTCTTTCCTATGCAAAGGCCTTGGAAGTTTCCCACTTGGTCTCGTATGATAGTGAGGAAGAGCTTCACTACCTTACGAGAGAGTTCGAAGAAAAGACTGACATTTCGGATTTAATCACCGAATACCAAGATAGCATCTTCTGGGACGAACTCGTTCAAAGATTGGCAGGAAGAGATTTTACGCGAACTTATACCGAAGCCGAAATCAAAGGAATGGCGATCGAAGAAAGAATCGAAAAGGAAGCTCCCTTTATTTCGAAGTATGAGGAAATTTTTACAGAGTCCGGAATCGAGCACCTGGAAATCAAATAAACTTAAGTCCCGGTCGATTCGTATCTTTTTTGTCCTTTTTTCCAAAGAAATAAGGATCCGAAAAAAAGAAAACAACCGACCGGGAAATTCAAATATATAAAGAAAGGATGAAATAAGGAATCGCTATTCTTATCCAAAAAATAGTGAGCCGGATAAAAATTAACGAACCCTAAAGGAAGTAGGAACGTTAAAAGAATTCGAATCGACATATTGTAGATATTCATCGGATACATCATAAATTCACGACTCGAAAAAATAAACAAATGTACTAAAGAATAATTCTGAATCGCATAGAACGCGATCGACGCGATCGCGATTCGAATTCCCGCCAAAATCATCGCACTCCCAAAAACGACCAAAAACAACATACAAATCTTAGCAAAAGTCCATTCAATATTTGTAAACTGATTGGCGGCGATAAACGTAATCACTCCCAAAATCAAATGAAGAAGCCCGGTAATATCGAAATGGTTCATCAATACCTGACCGATCGGGGAAAGCGGCCTCAAAAGATATCGATCGTATCCTCCGTCCCTTACCAAGGATCCGAATTCTACCATTCCTGAAAATACCGAAGCTACGATTCCTTGCGCAAAAATCAAAAGACTATAAAGGAATGCGATTTCGCCCCTTGTCCAACCTCCGATGGAAACGAACTTGGAAAGTAGAATAAAAATCGTAGCCGCCTGCGCGGAATAATAGATGAGCAAGGTCACGAGATAAATCCAAAAACTCGCCTTATACTCCATATGCGATTGAACGGAAGAGACGGCTAACTTGAGATATGTTTTGAAGGAAGCAAACAAAATCATCCTCCTGCCAATTCCAGACGTTTTAATCCGGAAAGATAGATTGCGGAAGCGCTTATGGTAAGAATCCCAATCATCAGAAAATATCGAGCGATCAATTCTCCGAATTCCATTCCGATCGGCTGCGAGGTTAATACTTGAGTCGGATAATAATATAGATAAGCGAAGGGAAGCCAAGAAGAGATATTTCGTAAAAATTCAGGAAAAAGATCGAGTGGAATGACGGCTCCGGAAAACAAAGTGATCAATGCAAAGTAAAGAAGGAAGAAGGAAAACACTTCCGTAAAATAGAAAGATAAGGATGAGATCATAAAACCGATCAGAAAAAAAATAAAAAACGCCAAGGTATAAACGCATACAAAGGAAAGAAGAGAAGTAATTTGCGGAAAGAATCTAAGATCTAAAACCGTATACGCAAGAATTAAAAGCGGAAGCGATCTCGAAAGAAGATGATAAATACTGACTCCGATCGTATCCGCAAAGACGATCAACGGAAAACGAATCGGTTTTAAAAGGTCAAAGACGATTGTTCCATTCTTAATTTTGGAAGATACAAGACCGTCCTGTCTTCCAAAAGAAACCTTGATCAAAGTCGAGATAACCGCGTATAAAATCAGAGATTCTCGAGTTCTTCCCCCTTCCAGATCGTTTCCCGAAACCGATTGCCAAACCGAAGTTAGAATCGCGAGATACAAAACCGCGTTCAGAACTCCCGTAAAATATTCGAGCCGATACGTGGAAGACCTCTGAAACGCTTTGGAAATAACTTTTAGATAAAGCATCAGGGTTTTTCCCCGTAGATCTGTTTGATAACGGTAGCGAGATCGGGTTTTTTAAAATTGATTTCGGTTATCTCCAGACCGGAAGAACTCAAAAAAGAAAGAAGTCGATTCAAAGACTCCCCTTCCTTTACTACGATACTCGCGTGATTGGGTGATCCGTTCTGAATCCAAGTAAACTCGGAAGGAAGTTTTAAAACGGCCTCTCCTCTGTATTGAAGCTCGACTACATTATCCGTTCCTCCCAATCCTCGAAAAGAATTCAGATCCCCGTCAAAACGAATTTTTCCGTGATCGATGAGAATGATCCTTTTTGCGAGATATTCTATATCTTGAACGTCGTGAGTTGTCAAAAGAATCGTGACTTTTTCTTCCTGGTTGATGGTCCGAATAAACTCTCTTACTTTTTCTTTTACAAGAACATCAAGTCCGATCGTTGGTTCGTCCAAAAACAACACTCGAGGAAAGTGAAGAAGACTCGCCGCGATCTCCGCCTTCATCCTCTGACCCAAGCTCAGCTTTCTGACCTGCTGTTGAAAAAATTCTTGAAGTCCCAGGAGATCGTTAAACATCTCCATTCTCTTTTTGTAATCTTTCGTTTCGATTTTATAGATGGATCTAAGGAGATCAAAGGATTCCCCGACGGGAAGATCCCACCAGAGCTGGGTCTTTTGTCCGAAAACGACTCCGATTTGTTTTGAATTCTCCCTTCTGTCCCTAGAGGGATCGAGACCAAAGATCCGAATTTCTCCTTGATCGGGAGTCAAGACCCCGGTCAATAATTTAATGGTAGTGGATTTACCGGCGCCGTTGGGACCGATATATCCGAGAAATTCCCCGGGTTGAATTTCAAAGGATACATTTTCCACCGCGTGGATGATTTCTTTTTTTGTATAGAAGAGTGAACCGATGGCTCCCAAGAGTCCGGGTTTTCTCTTGGAGATTTGAAAGGATTTCTGAAGGTTTTTGACTGTGATCAAAGAATCTAACTCCGACCTATATCAGACCAAGTTTGTTATCAAAGTAGAGTAAAAAATTGCAGTTGATCTCGAAAACAAGCGATTTACAGAGTTTCGCTCGCTCCTAACCTGACCTAAAATGGAAATCGATCCGGATCTCGAAAGAAATAAAGGACTTCTCCCCTCCCAGGTCGAAAAAATCCGACCCAATCTCCGAGGCGTTCTCGTTTTCGAAAAAAATCAAATCGAAGTCCCCTACTCCTTACCAGGAGATCTTTACAACGTTACTCTCTTTAAAAAGAAACGAAGAAAGCCTTCCGCAAAACTCGAGTTAGTTTCTCAAGTTCCAAGAACCGTGACCCCTCCTTGTCCCGCATTCACTCGCTGCGGAGGTTGTTCGGCTCAACACATTCCTTACGAAGAACAATTTTTATTAAAGACATCTTCTCTTTCCCAAAGTTATCAAAAAGATTTCGGAGTCGTTCCGATTTTGATTCCGGCAACAACAATCTACCATTACAGAAATCGAATGGACTTTTCGGTCTTTCCCGGACCGATCGTAGGACAGAGAGAATCCGGTTCTTTTCGTTACGTCGTAGATTTAGAATCTTGTTTTATACAAAGTCCGGAAGCCAACGCCGAGCTCGAACGATTTCGAAATCTCATTCAAGAATTTTCGAGTCTTCCTTACGACCGAAGAGAAGATTCCGGATTCTTAAAATACTTAACGCTTCGAAAAGCAAGAAACACCAATGAGCTCATGTCCATTCTCACATTCGTAGAAGAATTTAAAGACACGGAAGAAGAATTACGATTTGCCGAAGCTTGTAAAAAATCTCTCCAAGCGGATCATCTTCTCTTTTGTTTCAATCGAAGAAAGGGAGAAGTTTCCGCCATGGGAGAAATCAAAATTCTCAGAGGAAAAGATTCGTATCTGGAGCTCGTAGCAAATAAGGAATTTCGGGTTCCCTTTGATTCTTTCTTTCAACCGAATCCTACCGGATTTCAACCGATCTTGGATTTTATTCAAAACGAAATTCCGGAATCTTCGGAACATCTCATCGATCTCTTTTGCGGTTCCGGTTTTTTTAGCAGAATTCTCGCGAACCGTTTTCAAAAGATCACGGGGATCGATTCTATCGAAAGTTCTCTGGAGATCGCACGCAAACAAATGCAAACGGACTTTCCGGAAGTTTCTTTCTCTTATCTTCGAGAAGATCTCTTTTCCAAAAAAGCCGCGGATGGTCTGGAAAAACTTTTCCAAGGGGATGAGGAGAATCTTCTCATCGCGGATCCTCCTCGTGCGGGTTTGGGCGAATTTGTAATCGAAGCCTTAAAGAATTCTAAGATTTCTTCCTTCCTCTATGTTTCCTGTAATCCTTCTTCTCAAAAAGATGATCTCTGGAAACTGAAAGATCACTTTCAAATTCAGAAGATTCTCGTTACGGATCCCTATCCTCAAACTCCTCATTTGGAGTCCGTGGCTCTTTTGAAATCAATTTAGATTCTCCAAAAATCCAAAAATCTCTGCAGGGATTTGGAATTCCCAACGATATTTAAGAAGAGAGATAGACGTATCTCCAGGAATTCCAATGACCAGAAAACTAGTTTTATTCTTCTTACTCTTCTTAATTCTTTGGGAAACGGGTTGTAACACCGTAATCATCCGCCCCTGGACCCCGCCTTACAAAAGCCGATCCGTTCACGACGTTCGAGTTCTCATCGGTAAAGCCGAAGGTGATCTTCAGATCCGCGGCGAAGGAATCATCTCTGTCTACGACGCGAACGATCTTCTTATTAAAAAAGGAATCGATATCATTTCTCTGGACGTCTCTCGTCTCAAGGCACCGATTCGTTTCGTGGGAGAATCAGGCGGCCTAGAATACAAATCTCTAAAGGTCCGAGGTTCGATCAACGTGGTTCCTCAAGGCCAGGGTCCGGCTCTCATCGTAAACTCTCTTCCTTTAGAAGAATATCTCTACGCGGTTGTTCCTTCCGAGGTTCCTTATAGCTGGCCGAACGAAGCTCTGAAAGCTCAGGCGATCTGCGCGAGAACTTATGCGGTTCGCGAAATATTAAATAAAAAGAATGCACTCTACGACGTGGAAGCGACTACCAATTCCCAAGTCTACGGCGGATTGGAAAAAGAACATCCGTCCACTACCAAAGCCGTACAAGATACCACAGGAGTGATGGCGGTTTACGAAGAGACTCCGATCCAGGCGTTCTTTCATTCGAATAGCGGCGGTAAGACGGAAACTCCGGATAACGTCTGGGGTGGAAAAAAAATTCCTTACTTGCCTGCGGTGGTTTCCGAGTTTGATCGCGCGGGGGACAACTTCTATTGGAAGGAAACGATCTCTCAAGATCTCATCGTTTCCAAATTTTCAAATCTCAAGATCGGAGAAATCCAATCCATTCAAGTTTTATCCAGAACGGGATCGGGAAGAGTCGACCTCATGGAATTTGTGGGAAGCGAAGGTTCTACAAGAATCCGCGGAAAAGAATTTAGACAGACCCTCGGCACTCCGGTTCGTTCTCTTCGTTTCGGAATTCAAAAGGAAGGAAACGGATATCTCGTCAAAGGGATGGGTTCCGGTCACGGAGTTGGACTCAGCCAGTGGGGAAGTTTTGGAATGGCGAAAGAAAATTTTAATTACGTTGAAATTCTCAGACACTATTATCCGGGAATCGAACTCGCGAGAATCACTCGATAACTTAGAATTTCTAAAACGACAAAGAGTTTTAGAAATCACCTTCTTAGATGCGCCCTTTGATAAACCCGCTTCTGCGGATATTTCAGGGCGTTTTCACTTTTTGGTCCTTTGAGTAGAATTTAGAAAGCCTCGAAGAAAACGATATCTCCTTTGGGACAGGATTGAAACGTTTCCTTTTTCTAAAACCAAACCGGAACTTTTTTTTCTCTTTTCACGATCTCGATTCTACGATCTTCTGTCTGATCATAAGAAATGACAAACTCCATTCTCTCTCAATCCTCTCTCAAAAGAATCCGTATCTCTCATCTTAGAAAATCCTATCGGAGCGGAAAACTCCAGACTTCAGTTTTGAAAGGTGTCGATTTGGATATTCAGAGCGAATCGGTCATCACTCTTATGGGGCCTTCTGGTTCGGGTAAATCAACTTTTTTGAATATACTCTCCGGGATCGACACTCCCGACTCCGGCGAAATTTTTGTAAACGGTCATCCGCTTCATTCCATGAACGAAAAGGAACTCACGAAATATAGAAGAGAGGAAACGGGAATCATCTTTCAATTCTTTCATCTCCTTCCCTATCTGAGCGCCCTGGAAAATGTCGCGGTCCCTCTCTACATTTCCGGGACCGGTAAAACAGAGGCTCAGCAAAAAGCCAAAGAAGCTCTGGAAAAAGTCGGACTCGTCCCGAGATTGTCTCACAAACCGGATGAACTATCAGGAGGGGAACAACAAAGGGTTGCGATCGCCCGAGCGATCTGTAAAAATCCTTCCTTGATTCTCGCAGACGAACCCACGGGAAATTTGGATACGAAGAATGCAGAAAACGTAATGCGTCTTTTGATGGATCTCCAAAAAGAACAAAAGTTTACGCTTCTCATCGTTACACACGATCAAACCCTCGGTTCTCTTGGAGAATTCAGACTCAAAATGGCGGACGGGGTTTTGGTTTCCTAAAGTTCTTATGTCCTTTCGAATCTACACCTTATTCTTATTCGAATACTTTCGAAGTCATAAACTCGCAGCATTTTTTGCGTTATCCGGAATCGCGCTCGGAGTCGGACTTTTTATTTCCACAACCGCAAACGGAATGAAGGCGGAAAAAAGTCTCACCGACTTTGCCATGGGATACTTTCAAGGGGAATATAAAATCAAGATCACCTCTTCCCAAGGAGATCAAAATCTTCCCGCGACTCTGATCCGGGAACTTTCCTCGGATCCCGAACTCGACTGGATCACAAAGATCGTTCCCCGTTTTCAAAAAGAAGTAATCTTAGAAGACGGAGTCCGCGCCGTTTATCTGGGACTCGACTTTCTAAAAGAGACAGGAAGCTTACGAGGTCGGGAAGTTTTTGCAAATCCAAACAACGCGGAAACCTTAGAATCGATCTACGTTAGCAGGGCTTTGTTTGAAAAACTCGGCAAATCGGAAACAAAACTTCGTTCTCAGTCTAAGACCTTCGATCTCAAAAATCTTAAACCCTTCGATAGCGAAGGAGGAAGTATTCTTATCGAAGATATCGAATCCGCGATGGAACGATTTGAAACGAAAGGAAACGTTAGTTTTCTTTTGATCCAACCGAACACGTTCCGTTCTTCTCAAAAAGAAATCCTGGAGAAAAAACTCGGAAACTTATACAGAGTCGAAACGATAGACGACATCCGTGAGAAATCGGGAAACGCGCTTCGTTCCTTTCAACTCAATCTTCTTGTGATCTCTTTTATCTCCCTCATCATCGCGTTCTTTATGGTTTCCAATACGATGTCCGGTTTGTACATCGCCCGCGAAAAAGAATTGGGAATCTTAAAAACGATGGGGCTCGGCGCCGGTCACACGTTTCTTTTGTTCGTATCTCAGGCTCTTCTTTTGGGAATCGCGGGAAGTATTCTCGGCCTCGGGCTCGGATTCTTTTTTTCAAGACTTGATTTTTTTAGTCCTGAAGCCGCCTCCGCGGATTTATCTTATATCAAAACGTATCGGTTTATTCCTTCCTCGATTTGGATTTTAGGTTTGGGAATCGGAATCTTGGGTTCGTTTCTTTCCGCAGCATTTCCATCCTTTAGAGCCGGAAAGATTTCTCCGGTCTCAATCCTGAGAGAATCTTCTTCCGGAAACAATCGAGTTTCGGAAAAAAAACTTTTGTTTTATGGAATTCTTCTTTTGCTCTTATTTACGGGAGTCGCTTTTTTTCCCGTTCGATGGAGATTTCCTATTACCGGACTTTTGGGAATCGGAGGAATCGTAATCGGCGTTACGCTCTGCTTTCCTTGGATCTTTCAGACGATTACGAGCGTCTTCTTTCGACTCGGTGATCGTTCCGATCGATCCTTTGTATTTATGAAAGTGGGTTTGGAAGAAACAAAAAATCAACCCCTTCGAAACACACTCACCTCCGCGACCTTGATGCTCGCGACTTCTCTCGTGGTTTGTCTTTCCATTCTTACCGATAGTTATCGAAGATCCCTAAACGATTGGGTCGATTCCGAATTTCCGGCGCAACTTACGATCATCAACACCGAAAACCTCGCCGCGGGAATCCACGGAGGAGTTCCCCTCTTTTTGTTAAACGAACTCGCTCAGCTTCCGGAAGTAAAATCTCTGGACGGTTTTTGTGTAAACACAAGAGTTGAAACCGATCACGGGAACTTTACAATTCACGCATATACTTTTTCCACATACGATCGCCCGGATTCGGCCGAAAAACTCGCGTCCAAGGAGAATGAAATTCTAATCTCTTCGAACATGGCTTATCTGCAAAACTTCAAAGTTGGAGATAGAATTTTTCTCTCCACAAAGTTCGGGAAGGAAGAATTTTTTATCAGAGGAATCAAGGAACACTTTTTCTCCGAGCGCGGAACGATCATGATGGATATCAAAAACTACGACCGATTTTTCGGTCTCTCCGGATACAATTCGATCAAGATATTCTTAAAAGAACCTTCGAAAGAAAAAGAAGCCGAACTTTCGATTTCGAAAATTTTAATACAAAATCCCTCTCTGAAATTGTTAAATTCTCAGGAACTAAGAGAAATTTATACCGAAGGAGTGGATAAGGTTTTTGGAGTTTTAAACACGCTCAAGACGACCGCGTTTATCATCGCGATGATCTCCTTGGTTTCTTCTCTTCTCCACAATCTGATCTCGAAAAAAATGACGTTAGGAATTCTTAAATACCTGGGAGCCGATCACAAACAACTCGGCACGATCCTTTTGACGGAAAGTATCTTTCTTACGGTCCTCTCCACTTTTTTCGGAATTCTTCTCGCGTTTCTTTTATCTCCGATCGTCCTTTATGTCGTCAATAAGAACGCCTTCGGATGGACTCTTAAGTTTACAGTGACCCCGGAAGTTTCAGTCGTCTTTCTCATTCTTTCTCCGATCCTCGGAATTCTTTCCGCCTTGGTTCCGTTGTATACTCTGCGAAAACTCGGATTCCGAATCAGTCAAGAATGATTTCAAACGTTGTGCCTTTGAAGCAAAGATGAAAACCAACTTGATTGTAAAAGAACTTTCGATTAGGATGTTCCAACCGTTATGAAGAGCCTCACAGACGTAGCCTTAGAAATCGCATCCGAAATTCGGAAGATCAATCTTCAAGACGACGATAAGATCCCTACTTCCGATACGTTTGTAAAAGAATTGATGGCTCTCTATTCGAGAGAACCGGAAGACCTTCGTAATATCATAGAATCGCTTCGAGAAGCCAAAGTCATCTTTGTCATCAAGATCGTTTTACCCGAGGAAAGGGCAGGAAAGATGAGCGATCCCGGAGTGGACGCATACGCCTATGCGGATCTCAAAATTCTTACCGATCTAAAATACTATGCTGAAAAAAAATTAGAACGTCTTTATGAGGCGACCTACTACAAAAAAAAATCTCCCTCGCTCATCGCCAGAGAACTCTTTCCAAAAATTCGAGAACTAAACAACACCCCGATCGGAAGACTCGTGAACATCGCGGTGATGATCGAAGAGTTTATTCGGATGGTGAACAACAATCCGAACGACTTCCAAGAAGAATTCAGAGTTCAGGCCTTAGAAGAAATTTTAGTCTCCAAGGGAAGCAGTCCGACCGAAGGCAAAGACATCGGCGAGGAAAATCCGACGACTTCGTTTTCAAGTTCGTTCGGCCCCTCCCTTTCTCAAAGAGCGACGGATCGGATTGAGGAACAATTCAACAACGTAAATCCAAACAGTCCTTGGGGAAGAATGGTTTCCAAGTTCTCGATCGATTTTTTACTTCGAGTTCATCTCAGAAAATGCGAATTTGAAACGGTTCGAAAACTGATCATCACCGGAAAAGTCGCAGAAGCTGAACATCTACGTTTGGTTAGAGACAATCTACTCAAGATGGAAAAAAACATCCACGTCGACAAGGTACTCGCCTCCTACCTTGACGAAATGGTCGAACTCAGAAGACTCACACAGAGAAAACTCAATCTACTCGGAAAGTCTAAGATTATCTAAAAGAATTCTAAATTAGAAAAGTTTTAAATAGATCGCACACTGAGCGATCAAAAGCGCTCCCAAAAGAAAAATCCAACGGCGTTTTGCGGAAAACGCCATCTTAATCTTATCCTCCGGAAAGTAGATCGCCACAAGAAGTGAGTTCACGTTTGCGACGAGATAAAAGGATTCTATCTTGATTCCAAAAGGTTTGTAAAACGACGCCACGAGAACAGCAAAAGAAGGAATAAAATAAAGAAGAGTTTTCGGTTGAAAAAAGCCGCCCTTGCTCTCCGTAAGAATCACTTTTTTACCCGTATGTTTCTCCAGAGTCGATTGAAACAAATCAGGCTCCAAAAGATTGAGAACCGGAATTTGGTCTTCCTTTGTTGAAACCAAAAAACGAACGTAGGAACGAAAAAGATCTCTTTCGACCGAAACTACGGACTTGAGTTTTGTTTCCAAGGATTGTCCTTTCGAATTGAAAAGTTTCAAAGAATTCGGTCCCAACTCCACCTTGGCGCCTTCGAGAACGCGGAGTTGTCTCGAAAAATTTCTATAAAGAAGAAACCCGAGAAAGATTGAGAGAAGACCAAAAATTCTCACAAAATCCGTACGTCCCTCTTCCGGGACCTTTAAAAAGTTCCATGCCAAAAAGGAAAGATAAAGAAGAATCACCGCCACCGAACGAAGAAGGAGATTTTTACGAAATTTCGCAGAATCATATAAGAATTCACGCATGTTCTAAATTACCAAAATCACTTTTTTTGAATATAGGAAAAATCTGAACTCCTTCGTCGAGAATCGCTTCCATCCCGCCTTCCTGACGATCCAAAATACAAATTCCTTGAGTGACCTCGATGCCCGAGTCTCTTAGACTCCGAATCGCCTGAATCGTAGAACCGCCGGTCGTGATCACGTCGTCTACGATCACGCAACTTTTGACCGCGTGAACGGCGCCTTCGACCAGCTTTTTGGTCCCGTGTTCTTTGGAGGTTTTGCGGATGATCAACGGATAGACGTTCTTATTTTGTTTTCTAAATTCTAAACTGATTCCGTAACAGATCGGATCCGCGCCCATCGTAAGTCCGCCAAAGGCTTCCGGTTTTGTGATCCCCACTTGAGGAAGGTGTTCGTCTACGATGTATTTGCAAAGAAGCTCCAAACGATCGGGGACAAGAGTGATTTCCTTACAATTAAAATAGTGTCTGGACTGTTTACCCGAAGCGAGAGTAAAGGGTTGTTCGGAGTATCGATAAGCGTGATTTCGAATGAGGTCTAAAAGATCTTGTTTCATGAAGAGTTCTCGTTCTTTTTAATAAATATTTTTAACCAGAATCCGAAATGGAAAGAATCTGGAAAACCGGAAAAAACACTTTCAAAAGGAGTTCGAACCTGAATTCTGTAAATCATGCAGTCAGTGAGACTTACATCAGTTTCTCTCAAAACTAGAGTATTGGATTTTTCGGGGAACTTTGAAAAAATCAAGAAGGTCCTCGAGAAGGAAAAAGATTCCGATCTGATCTTATTTCCGGAACTTTGTATCTCCGGATACGGATGCGAAGATTCCTTCTTTTTTCCCAGAGTCTGGAAGGATTCTTGGGAATCTTTAAACAAACTCCTTCCTTTTACAGAAAATAAGATCGTAGTGGTCGGTCTTCCTATATTCCAAAATCCTTATCTATTCAATTGCGCGGCGGTTCTTTGCAACGGAGCCATCGCCGGGATCGTTCCCAAATCCAATCTTGCGACGACCGGAGTCCACTACGAGAACAGATGGTTTGCAAAAGGAGAAGAAGCCCAGGAGAATCTGGTCGCGCCGGACGGATCTGCGATTCCCTTTGGATCTTTGATCTTTGAAACGGATCATTTTTCTTTTGGAGTCGAGATCTGCGAAGATTCTTGGGTTTTACAAAAACCTTCCCTCACACTTTCGGAATCCGGAACCGACCTCATTCTTTCACCGGGAGCTTCTCACTTCGCGTTTGGAAAACAAAGAATCCGAAGACAGATTTTCAAGGAAAGCTCGAGAAGAGAGTCTAACGTATATCTTTTTTCCAATCTCTGCGGAAACGAATCCGGAAGGCTGATCTTTGAAGGCGGCTCTTTAGTGGTACAAAACGGAAAGCTGATCGCGGAATCGGAACGATTGTTTTTCGGAGATTCTAAAGTTTGTTCTTCGGAAATCGATTTTGACGCGTCGAGATCGGATCGTGCGAGAAACTTTCGTCCTTCCGGAAACCGCTCCCAGAAAAATCGGACCGAAGAAGACAATCGAATCTATCTCGGAATCCAATTCAAAGAAAGAAAACCGAAGATCCAGCGTTCTATCGCCGAACCTTCCCTTTCCAAAGAGGAAGAATCCTACGCGGACTTTACAAGAGCCGTTGCACTCGGTCTATTCGATTATCTGATTCAATCTAAAACAAAGGGTTATACACTTTCCTTATCCGGAGGAGCCGACAGCGCGACTTGCGCGTTACTCGTCACCGCGATGAAAAAGATCGCCAAACAAGAATTAGGTGAGAATTACTTTCAAACAAAAGACATTTCCGAAAATACAATTCTTTCGACGCTCTATCAAGCTACGAAGAATAATTCGGAAAGAACGAGGACTCTTGCGGCGGAGCTCGCAAAAGATCTGCAAACGGTTCACGGAGATCTGACGATCGACGAGGAAGTAAAGAGTATCTCGGATAAAATTTCAAAGGTCACGGGAGTTTTTTTCGATTGGGAAAAACACAATCTCGTTCTACAAAATATTCAAGCAAGGGTTCGTTCTCCGATCATCTGGATGCTCGCGAATCTAAACGGGCATCTTCTTCTTTCTACGGGAAATAGGAGCGAGGCGAGCGCGGGTTATACGACCATGGATGGAGATTCTTCCGGTTCTGTGGCGCCTTTGACGGGTGTCAGCAAAGAATTTATTCTCCAGTGGATGCATTTTGTAGCGGAAGGAAGGGATCCGATTCTTCCTTCTTATCCTTCCGTAAAAGAAATCGTAAAGTCCCCTCCGAGCGCCGAGTTAAAACCTCTCGAAGAGAAACAAGAAGACGAGAAAGATCTTATGCCCTATCCTCTTTTGCAAAAGATCGAAGAACTCTTCGTCGTCCGAGGGGCGGGTTATAGCGAGATCGTTCAACTTCTTTCCCACGAACCCGAGGTTCAAAAACTTCCTTCGGGATTTTTAGAAGAAAGTGTTCGGAAATACATTCAGTTGTTTCACAGAAATCAGTGGAAACGAGAAAGGCTTCCGCCCTCGTTTCATTTGGATGAATATGGATTGGATCCGAAATCGAGTTTTCGTTTTCCGATCCTCTCCGAAGAAAAAGGATCGGGGATTTAGAATCAACCGACCTTTAAAGTGGTTGGTTTGATTTTATTGTATTCTTTTCCTTTGATTCGAACGAGTTCTTCCAGATCGAAGGCCATTTGATAATTGAGCCAGAAATCGGGAGTCATCTTAAAATACTTTGCAAGTCGCAGCGCCGTATCCGGCGTTATCGACTTTTTACGGTGAATGATCTGAGAGATGAGACTTTCCGAAATGCCGATGTCTTTCGACAAACGGTACGCCGACAAGGACATCGGTTCTAAAAAATCAAACTTCAATACATCTCCTGGATGCGGATTGGAAACTCTTCTGTTTTTTATTTTCATAATGTAAACCTTCTTACAAGGCAATGTTTATCAGATTCTTCGCGAAAAAAAACGGAGATAGAATTTCAGAGCGATGTTTTGATTTTTAAAATGTAGGAAACGATCCAACATCGGCGGAGAATCAAATACCGACGTTGGATTGAACTTTTGAGTTTTAGAAGCCGGCTTGTTTGAAAGCGTTTTCCTTATCTCTTTGAACTTGTTGGAGCTGGTTCTTGATCGAGTCTTGGATGTTTTGTAATTTTTTCTCGGTCTCTTCTTCCCCGGAACCTTTTTGAAGATCTACGAGATAGTTGATGATATCCATACGATCCTGGGTTTGTTTTTCCATGTGATTGTAATAGGAACGAATCTGAGTAGGAGAAGCGGTTCTCGCGTAGACGTTTCTTGCGGCTTCGGCGATCTGATTCTCCTCTTGTTTTTTGGCTTCTCTTTCTGCGGCATTCAGTTTTTTAGGAACCAGAGAATTGTTCGGAAAACGTTCTCTCAACTGCGCAAAACGTTCCATCTCTTCGTTTGTATAAGGTTTGTTTGTCTGTGGATTGAGAGGGTTGTCCGGATCGGATGCGTTCGGGTCCGCTTCTTTTGCTTCCCCTTTTTCGGATTCTATGTATTCCCCTTTTCCCGCTTTGTAAAAGGAAGAATCAAAGATCGAATCGTTGGTTCTTCCGCCGGAGGAACCGGAGGAAGATGAGGACGAACTCCCGCCTCCTCCCAAAAGAAGAGCGACGCTGTCTGCTTCTCTGTTTTTCTTTTCTCTTTCTCCCGGATCGTCGGAAGAAAAGAGAATCCAAATTAGGGCTACAAGAGCGATGGAAATCCCAGAATAGAGGATGATTTTACGAATGCTGACCACGGTTTGTTCTCCGGAAGAATTCAGGAAATTTTGATTGTAAGACCGCCGTTCTAGGAAATTCTATCCTGAAAGCGGATCCTTTCTAATTTTTAAGAATTTGAATCCGAAGCAAGATAAAAAATGTCTTCTAAAACACTGCATCCAGCGATTCTTTCCACCCTCTTTGCGATTTTTCTTTTTCTCGGATGTGGTCAAAATACGGAGACAGCTCAGTCCCCCTTTGTTTTTCTTTCTCCCGTAGGAGTTCCTCAGTTCTTGAGCGTAATCGCCGTGAACGAAGGAATTACGGACAAGGCGGTAAAGGACATAGATTTTGTATCCGAGCCTAACAGCTACAAACCCGAATATCTGATCCGCTATTATATTACGAATGGAGAACCTCAGTTCGTAGGTTATAATCTTTATATTACTACCGCGGCCCCTTCCGTAGCGGAAACGTTAGCCGGTGGAAATGTCTATCTCGAAGACGGGGTCCAACCTTCTTTTCCTCATTTGGCTTCCGAGGCTTCGACTAGTTCTACGAAATTACAAACCCATCGTGTTCTAAATCAAGTTCCTCCGCCCGGTGTTTTTCCATTTATCAAATGTGAAATTTATACCTTCACGATGAGAGCCCTCTTGAACAATGGAATCTTTTCCAATCCTTCTACGGCCGTTCGAATGTGTTCTTCCTCTCGTCCTTATCTCTGTCCCGTAGGATCCAGTTGTAATCCATCGGAATGTAATACAGGTTCTTGTAGCACGACCGTAAAACAAAACTGTCCGGTAGGAACTCTTTGCAATCCATGTCTGATCGCCGGCGCCGAAGAAACGGGATGTGTTTGTCCTTCCGGCGTTTCTCCTCCCGGCTGTAATCTATGAGTTTAGAGGAAGAATTCGAAGAATCTTCCTCGGAAGAAATTCCACTCCAACCGGGAACACTTTACGTCGTTTCCACTCCGATCGGAAACCTAGAAGACCTCACTTTTCGAGCCCTTCGCATTCTTAAAAATACAAATCGAATCCTCTGTGAGAACGCGGGACATTCCAGAAGACTTCTGAAATACTATGGAATTGATACCCCGGCTTCCACGCTTTATAAGGATCAATCCGCGGTTCCCTATTCCGGGCTGATCGAAGAATTGAGAGAAGGAAAGAATTTTGCTCTCATCTCGGACGCGGGCGCCCCTGGGGTTTCGGATCCAGGTTCCCATCTCATACGAATGGTTCGAGAAGCGGGGTTAAACGTCACTCCGGTTCCCGGAGCGAGCGCCCTCACCGCGTTACTCTCCATCTCGGGTTGGCAGGCGAATCCGTTTTTATTTCTGGGATTTGTGTCCGAGAAAAAAGGAAAGAAAAGAAATCAACTGGGAGAATGGAAAGAATTCGAAGGATTGATTATGATCTTCGAATCGGTGCACCGAATCGGAGATACAATCGACGCCGTGAAAGAAATTTTTCCGGATGGAGAATTCCTGATCGGACGGGAAATGACCAAAATTCACGAGGAAATTCTTCATTATTCTCCCCTTTCCGAAGGAAAACTCAAGGAATTTGCCCGAAAGGGCGAATTTGTGGTTTTAATCAACACGAATCGGAAAAAAATGCTTAAAGGCTCTCTTGGATCGGCCGATAGAATTCAGTAGAGGTAAGAAATCATGACTATCGATAAAATCGGTGGGATCGGCGGAAGCGGATACGAACCGAAAAGAACCACTCCGGTTAAAAAAGCGGAATCAAAAGAGACTTTTGATAACGTTTCTATTTCCGATACCGCAAAACAAAAAGCATCCGAAGCAAGACTTCAGGCTGAAGTTCAAACGATTACACGTAAAATTCTTTCTACTCCCGAAGAATCGGATCGTTCCGTGAAATTAAAAGAAGTTAAAGAAAAACTCAAAAACGGAGACTATGACAATCTGAGTTCCGATGTTTTAAACACCATCGCAGACAGAATCTCTGAGACCATGTTAGGTCAATAAAAACGTTACGGAAGACTGATTTTTACCTCTATTTAAATTAGAATGATTCCGAGTCACTAGGTTACTCTGGGGGACGACGACGATGCCGATACTCCCCGATTGGGTTAATTACACATTTCCACCTAAAATCCACTTTGAAGCTGACTGCGGTTACAAAGTGGGCAACTTCGTTAAAAACATCGGGACAAGAACCGTCATTTTTTCCACGCAACAAGAGCTGGAGAATATGGACGAGTTGTCCATTATCAAAACCAGTTTAGAAAAACATATCGATGGAGTCATTCTCTACGACGACATCGTAAAACAACCCACGCTCGAAGAGTTGGATACGGCCGCTTACTTTGCTAAGATTGCAAACGCGGATTGTATCATCGGTTACGGTTCCTACGAAACCATAAGTATGGCGAAGATCATCGCCCTTCTCGTTACAAACGACATCTTCGCAGAAGAGATGTTAAACGATAAAAAGACAAAGTTCAAAAAACCGCTTCCCTTAATCCTGATTCCCACACATCCCGTTTTTGGTTTGGAATGTTCTCCTATTTCTACGGTTCTTTTGGGAGAGGATAAGATTATCAAATATTTCTCTCATGAACTCCTTTTCCCGGAACTGATCATCGCCGATCCGAAAATTTCTTCTTTTATGAGTTCTTCCGATATCTCAAAAGTCGGAGTCGGGATTTTGGCCGCGGCGGTCGATACGATCCTTTCTAAATTCTCCACCGAGTTGACAATTTCTTCCGCGCTCAGAGCGATCGAACTCCTTCAGAAAAACCTGATTCCTTCGATAAGAGATCCGAAAAACGTAAACTATAAAAACGGCCTCTACGCCGCGAGTCTTTTGACCGGGATCGCCCAGTCTTCCAGTTCCCTGGGGCTTTGTTTCGCGCTTTCATTAGCAAGTTCGAATATTACAAATCTTGATATCTTTCAATCCATGTCCATCCTACTCCCCCACGTGATGGAATACAATCTCACTTCCTCCGCCGGTAAATACGTTATGATCGCAAGAGCCTTAGACGAAGACATCACGAATATTTCCGTGATCGAGGCAGCCATCAAAGCCGTGGAAGGAATTCGGAAAATTTTTATCGAATTGAAAATTCCCCAGAGATTGTCCGAGTATGAAGTGAGAAAGATCGATTTACCTTTGATCGCAAATCTCGCGGCTTCGTTTCCGTTTTTAGATTCTCTTCCGAGAGAACTTCCGAAAAACGAAATCGAAACGATTTTGGTCGCGGCGTTCTAAGAATTCGTTTTTTACGGAGAATCTTTTATCTTCTGAGAACTGTTGGAGTTCCTACAAAGAGTCGGAGAAGATCCTTCTTGCAAAGTCGGCTTTTCTGTGATAGAGAAAAAACTTCCGATTCTTCCCGCCACCTCACCCCTCCACCCAAGATTTGGGTGGGGCGCGTGCCTTTCACAGAGAGTGTCGGAGTTCCGACAAAAAGTCGAAGAAGATTCTTCTAGCAAAGTCGGCTTTTCTGTGATAGAGAAAAAACTTCCGATTCTTCCCGCCACCTCTCCTCCTCCACCCAAGAAACTCAGTGCATAGCTCCCGATGGGTCGCTTACGCAGGGCGGGGCCCGCGACTTTCACGAAAAGACTTGTAGGAGTTCCTACAAAGGAATTTTTACTTGCGAAATTAGAATTTTGTGATATAGGAAAGTCACCCGTAGTTTTTTCCGCCACCCGCCCCTCCTCCCAAGATTTGGGTGGGGCGCGCGACTTTCACAGCAGAAGTCGGAACTCCGACAAAGATCTTCTCCAAAATTTCATCCCCGACAACTTCGCGTATGGATTTCCCCTCTTTGAACTTTCCTCTTTTTTTGTAAAAGATAGTAGGAAGGCAATTTCAGCCGCACAAACCGCAAAAAAACATTTGAATCTGCCTCTCTTCCCCTAAAACTTGGAGACAGAATGAGTGACGAACACATCGATACAATCATCGGAGACGATATCCATTTCCGTGGGAAACTGAAATTCAGCAATTCCCTGAAGATCAAAGGAAACTTCAAAGGCACGATCGAGACGACCGGAAGACTCGTGGTCGGAGATACGGGAGAAGTGGAAGCCGACATCCAGACCGGAACCCTTGAGGTCGAAGGCGCTTTGAAAGGAAACGTTTCTGCAAATGAAAAGGTTTCCATCCGCAAAACCGGCAAAGTGATCGGAGACGTCCGCACGCCCGATTTAGAAATAGAATCCGGAGCAAGATTTAGCGGCAATAGCGCAATGTAAGGATGCTCAAAAATTCTCCCTATTCTCATGGCCCGGGTTTAAAGGAACTCCCTTCCTCCGGGCTTCGCCAACACCTCAGCCCTCTTCAGCATAAATTCTACCAAACCCACTTACGCGAAAAATCAAATCCGGAACATCTCCTCTATCACGGACTCAGAGAACTTCCTTCTCCCTTTTTACTTCCGGATCTGGAACCGGCCCTCGAACTCTTAAAAGAATCCGTTGCCTCTGAAAAGAAAATTCTTCTCTTTGGAGATCGGGATTGCGACGGAGTTTCTTCCACAAGTCTCCTTGGAGGTTTTTTAAAAAAAATTCATCGGGGAGAATTGATCCTCAAGGTTTCCAACGAAGAGGACTACGGGCTCTCTCCTGCCGCGCTTGGCTTTGTAAAAAAACACAAACCCGATCTTCTCATCACTCTCGACTTTGGAACCACGAATCACGTTCAGATCGACGAACTCGCTTCTCTCGGAATCAAGGTCATCGTCCTCGATCATCACGAGATTCCGGAAAGAATTCCCGCTTGTTTTCTTGTTTCTCCTAAACGTCCGGACTCACAATATCCGAGCGAAAAAATCTGCACGGCAGTTCTCGCGCTCAAATTTATCCAGGCCTATCTCTATTCTTCCTTGGAAGAATACAACATGGGGACTTGGATTGGAGACGGAAATTCCCTCTTCTCGGGTTATCTCATCTACAGAGGAAAGCTCGTCTTTCAAGGGGAAAGACAGGAAGTAGAATCCAAATTCTCCTTTCCCATCTGCGAAGCGCATTACAGCTTCACCTCCGAATATCCGGAAAGAGAATGGTTCTATCAAGAATTTCTAAAATACCCCGCGATCTTGGAACAGTATCTCCAGAACTTCGATCTCGCGGCGGTCGGAACCGTCTCCGATATGATGCCCCTCTTCGGAGAAAATCGAATCATCGTCAAGGAAGGATGTAAGATTCTTTCCAAACTCTATCGTAAGGAAACGAGACACAGAGAAGGATTGTTTCAACTTCTTCAGCTCATGGAACTCAGCGAAAAACACGTAACCTCGAAAGATCTCGGCTGGGGACTCGGACCCATGATCAACTCCGCGGGAAGAATGAATTCCACCGAAGTCGCGCTCAATCTTCTTTTGGAGGAGAATCCGGAACGTGCAAAAACAGGCGCCAAAGAACTCCAAAAATTAAACGAAGAACGAAGAGAAAGAACCAAACGAAATCTTTTCAAAGTGGACGGATTTCTAAAACGAAAACAGGAAAGAACTCAGAAAGCGGTTCTCTTTTGTTACGAACCCGACTTCGAACCCGGAGTTTCCGGAATCGTCGCGACCCGTCTTGTAGAAGAATATAAAAAACCGGTTTTGTTTATTACACCGGATCACGGTCACGCAAAGGGAAGCATTCGTTCCTATGGAAAGGAGAATGTTTTGAATCTCCTAAGGAAAGCGGAATCGATCTTCTTTCAATACGGAGGCCACAAAGAAGCCGGGGGATTTTCTCTTTCTATCGATAGAATTCCCGAACTCGCAAAGGTCATCTTTGAACACGCGGATTCTTGGTTGGAAGAAGAACAAAAACAGGCGATCTTAGATTCCACTTCGAGTTTAGTTTCTCTCGAACCCACCGAACTGGGCGCAAAGATCTTTCAAGAACTCTCCGTCTTTGAACCCTTCGGACATGAAAATCCGGTTCCACTTTATTCCATCAAAGGTGCAAAGATCTATCACACCAAGCCGATGACCGACGGAAAACACGTTCGTTTTAGAATTTTGGGAGCTCCCGAAACGATCCAGTGTTTGATCTGGAATCGGGGGAAAGACTTTTTAGATTTACTCAGCAAAACCGGAAGTCTGGATCTCTGGGGTTCCTTGGAGGAATCTACCTTTCGATCCAAAACTTCACTTCAGTTTGTAGTGAACTACTTTCAAGAAGCGGAGAATTAAGATTCTTCTCCGGGATAGTTTGCGGAATTGTTTCCGCGAGAATCGTCGGACTCGCTTTTAGAGTTTCCACTTTCACCGTTCGAAGCTTCTTCTTTTCGGTTTCCGCGTTCTCCTCTCTGTCCTCCGTCTTCTCCTCGGTTTTTATTCCGAAAATTCTTGTTCCGATTTTTATTCGGACGCGGACCTGGTCTGTCTGGGCCGCCTTGGCTTTGATTTCCACCGCCGCCACCTCTTCCTTCGTTAAACTTCTTAACGGGAATCGGTCTCTTTCTTACGGAAATTTCCCAGAAGAAAGCGCTCTGAATCGACTGTTCGTCGTTCTCTGCGATGGCGCCGATTTTAAAAACCATAAAGGCGTCGTAAAAGTAATCCTTCATACGGAAGAAATTATTCTGAGACGATTTTTCGTCTTCCGTGCTTAGGAATCTCTGCTGACTTGCAAAAATCTTAATCAATCGATCCTTGTCTTTTTTAGGAGTTTCGAGTCGATTGAAGATCGGATCCAAGCTGGTTTTAATTGCCGGAACCAAATGCATATTCTCTTTCGTTAGCGCATCGCTCGCGAGATCCGAAAAGATAAGAGAATAGAAAATATGAGGAGTCATCTCCTCTCTTTCCGTCAGAAGTTTGTCCGCGATCGCAAGACGTTTTCCGATATTGGTTTCTAAAAACTTATCTCCAAAATTGGAATTCTTCTTACGTTCTTTATCAAAGGCTTCTTTGAAGAGAACTTCCAAGAGACCGTGCTCCGCCATTCCCTGAAAGATCAGAGAAGTTTTCCAAGTGCGGAAGATCTTATTGTATTCTTCCAACATTCGGGAACTGGAAGCTTTTTCCAATTCGACTTTGTGTTTGCGGATCGCCTTTGCGGTCGCTTTTTCAATTGTTAAACCAAGAATCTCCGCGAACTTTACGGCGCGAAGCATTCTTACAGGATCTTCCCGAAACGAAATATCCGGGTCTCCGATAACTCGCAGTACCTTATTCTGAATGTCTTCAAATCCACCGACGTAATCGATGATAGAATCATTTCGAACGTCATAATATAAAGAATTGATTGTAAAGTCTCTGCGAGCGGCATCTTCCTGAGGTGTGCCGAACTTGTTGTCTCTCTTGATGAGGTAATCCTGATCTTCCACGGCTTTTCCCAACCGGTAATCCGGCAGAGAACGAAACGTACTTACTTCTATCACTTTTCCACGAAAAAGAATATGCACAATTTTGAATCTTCTTCCGATGATTCGACAGTTGTTGAAGATTTTTTTTATCTGGTTCGGAGTTGCGTTAGTGACTACGTCGAAGTCTTTAGGCTTTCTTCCAAGGAGAAGGTCTCGGACCCCTCCTCCAACGATATAAGCCTTAAAGCCAAATTTATTCAGCCTATGAATGATCTTGACCGCGTCCTCATCTATCATGTTTTTGCGGATCAGATGGGCATCCCGATAATAGCGCTTGCCATCCGGGTGAGAGAGAATATCCTCAACTGATCCTATTTTTTTCTTGAACAGATTGGACAGGAATTTCATATAAAGAATGAGTCTATAATCCTTTCATTCCCCCTACCTGCAAGTAAAAATCTATGACAAGCCCGGCAAAGTTCGATCTCAAATTAACGCATTCTGAGCGTCTGCAGGTCCGAATTCTCAAGTTCAAAAATCGGTTTCGCAAATTCAAAGAGAGCGGGTCCAGAAAGATCTCCTTTTTACTCGTACCACACAGCCACGAGAACGTAATTCGGATCGAACTGAACGTTTTTATGGCTTGGTTCCTCGGAATCCTCTTAGGATCGATTCTTGCGTTGGCTTTTGTCTTTCTTTCTTATCTCAATTTCTTCTATCGACCCGACGAAGACCTTTTTCAAAAAAGCGACGAGAATGTGAGCCAATATCTCTATTATGATATGCTCCTCCAAGACGCCAAAAAGGAGATTCGAGGTCTGGAAAGAAAAACCGAGCAGTTGAATCTTGTGGCTTGGGACGAGGTTCCTTGGAAACGAATTCTTACCTACGAAGTGATCCCCGAGTTTCGACTCAAAAAAGAGATCCCGGATTCCGAAACCAATCTAGAACTCTATAAGAATACGGTGGAAGGATTTGCGGCTCAGAACATAGAGCTCTTCCGAATTCGTCAGGCCTTTGAAAACGCGTTCGATTATCTCGAAGAAAGAGAATCCATTCTCTACGCATTGCCCAGGGGCCGTCCCCTCAAACCCGGAGTGGGATTTGTTTCTTCTACGTTTGGAGGAAGGGTCGATCCATTCGGCCTCGTCGTCTTAGGAGAGCATCACTCGGGTGTGGACTTTGCTTCTTCCGAGGGAACTCCGATCTACGCGACCGCTCCCGGAATCGTAGTAGAATCCGGTCAGTCTTCCGGAGGATTGGGGAAGAATATTCGGATCAATCACTTAAACGGAATTTTTACCGTCTACGGTCACTGTTCTCAGATCCTGGTAGAAAAGAATCAGATTGTAAAACGAGGAGATCTCATCGGTCTCGTCGGCTCGACTGGAAAAGCTACGGGGCCTCACGTTCACTACGAGGTTCACATGGGACAGGATCCGCCTCTGGATCCCGCGGAATTTATCAACATCGAGTGATTGTTCCCAAAAGAAAGAAGACCAAAGTTTTCATTTCCTCGTTCCTACGTTTCTAAAAAAAGAATTTCATTTTCAAATCTCCGAACGGCTCTTTGCCTTTTTCAAAAAAGGATTATGGGTTGATCCATTCCTGCAATCGAGAGAATTGGTTACACTATGATCGATAGAATTCCTGTGCCCTTTCTCAAACAATTCTTCAATTGGGATGGACCTTCCACATTTAGCATTCTCATGATGCTCGGTTTTTTAGCCGCGTCCTATCTTCTTCCTAAAGAATTAAAAAGAAGAAACTTAGAACCCGAACATTCCGACTGGCTTCTTCTTTTGGGAATCTTAGGAACCTTGGTCGGCGCTAAGATATTTTTTATCTTTGAAATCTGGGATCAGATCTTTATGGAAACTCCCGGCTTTGACGGAAGATTTCTCTACCCTCTCACGCACTGGTATGGTTTTCCCGGAAGAATGGCTCTTTGGGATAATTTGTTTTCCGGAAGTGGTCTTGTGTTCTACGGAGGATTTCTTTTCGGAATTCTTTTTATCTCCCTCTATATGAAATATTTCAAACTCGACGTGGCCTCTTATTTGGACGCTGCAGTTCCGAGTATGGCGATCGGTTATGCGATCGGAAGATTGGGTTGTTGGGTTTCGGGTGACGGATGTTACGGCTTCGCGACCGATCTCAGAATTCCTCTTTTGGTTTTTGATTATCACGGGGCACATCCTTCCGGAGTTCCGGTTTGGAACACTCCTCTCATCGAATCGATCATCTCTTTTGTATTCTTTGCCTACTTTCAATTTTGGGCAAAAGATCAGGGCTTTCGAAAGTTCTCGATCGGAGCTCAGTATTTGATTCTTCACGGATTTGCAAGACTCATGGTAGAATTTTTGAGAGTCAACAAAGCAGTATTCCCTTTTATCGATCCTCCACCTTTGGTGAACATTCCAAACGCGGAACAAAATCCGGAATTCTTGAGCCAGTATTATTGGCACGGATTTTCCCAATCACAGTGGGTTTCGATTGCGATCATCGCGGTGGGAATTTTCTTTTTTGTGAAATGGAAACTCTGGGAGAAAGAAGCGACCGTTTGATTGAAACCATTTCTTTCGAACGACTTCGAAAGGCCGTGGGAACAAGGCTCAGTTTTTTTAGTACCGACGGCTCCTCCGCCCGGACTTTCTATAACCTTACCTACAAGTGGAAGGGGCCTAAAGAAAAACCGTCGGAACTACGACAAGTTCCTCCGTAAAAGTCGCGCGCCCCACCCAAATTTTGGGCGGAGGGGCGGGTGGTGGAAAAATTCCGGAAACTTTCCTATATCACAAAATTCTAATTTTGCAAGAAAAAAGTCCAGTGTAGGAACTCCTAAAAAATCCTTCCTTGTGGGACGATTCTCGTTGGAGTTCCTCTCAATTAGTGGGCAAGGTTATGCTGGCCACTCTCCCGGCTCAACCTTTTATTGGAAAAATTGAGATCTTGCCTTCCAGACTGAGAATGTAGGAACTCACACGAGGGAATCGATTTTTATAAAACGAGATTCTTTCCTTCCTTTGAGGACTTTGGAAGCGATTCTTATTTCTCCGATTCTAAAAACGAAACGTTTGTCCTAAAATTTTAGGACAACGCCGATAACACTTTACAAACTCGTAATAGAGGGAGTTCCCACACTGAACTACACTTTTACGATCTTGAACGTTCGGTTTCTATTTAATTCCGATTGAAATTTCCAAGGATTGCCGCCCTTTTCGCAGTGAAAAACTTATCTCAAAAGATCGATTGCGGCTCCCTTCTCATTGGAGTTCCTACATTCCGAGTTTTTGACGTTAGTAGCCCTTCTTAAAACGAACTTAAAGTCTGTAAGAGAATAGATCGGTGGGAAGATTTTTAGTGCCGAATATTACTAAGTTCTTTTCTTCAAAAGTTCAGCACGCAACTTGCAGTTGGCTCTCAGAAGAAAAAAGACGAATCCGATAAGAATCAGATTAAAAATCGGCCAGATCACGCAAAATATATAAACGTTGATTTCGTTGTAAGTAATCCCGAAAATTTTCGCCCAAAAAATTAATACATCCACACACCAGTTGAAAATCTGATCGATCGAAGGAAATCTCATCCGCCAATGTCTCCTAACGTCGCTCTTTTAGATTCTCGATCATGGTCTTCGTGTCCAGATAGTCTGTATTCTTATACAAAAGATTTCCTTCCCCATCCAAGATCACAAAGAATGGAAGACCGATTTTTAATTCTTCAAAACGAGGATCTCTCGCATAGGTTTCAAAAATCGGATCGTTGTCTTTTATTTTCAAAAGGACCGCGCCTTGCAAAGCCTCGTTCAAAGAAGAATCCGAAAGCGTCAATTCTTCAAATGCTTTACAGTTCGTACACCAGTCCGCGTAGAAATCGATAAATACTTTTTTGCCGGAGTCCTTTCCTACTTCATAGGCTTTTTCGGGAAGTCGAAACCAGGTCAGATTTCCTTTTGTTTCGGTTTTGGGAACTCCGGAAGCGAGACCTCCGCCAAGCCCGCCGGAAAGAAGAATCACGAGCCCCGTCGCCGACAAAACGACCCCGCCTAAGAAAAGGGCCTTTTTCATTCTCTTGTATTTGTCCCAGTCTTCGGGAAGAAAAAAGTAAAGACATACGAGAAGAATCAAAACACCGAGAGCCGCGATTGGAATCGAGCGATCCACGACTCCCCAACCGGAAAGCGCCTTTTGAAAGTAAGTATAAGAAAAATATAATACAAAAAGTCCAAGAACCCATTGGATCCAACGCATCCATTTCCCTGACTTCGGAAGGCTGAGACCAAAAACTCCGATCATCAAAAACGGAAAACCCAATCCAACTCCAAACAAGAACATCTTAAAGGAAGCAAGAAGAATGGAACCGATCGTTATCGCACCGGATCCCGCCGTGATCTGCAAAAGAATGGCGACTACAACAGGGCCTACGCAGGGAGAAGAAAGAAGCCCCGCTACCATTCCAAGAAGGAAGGTTCCCTTACAACCCTGTCCGGTATTGACTTCTTTGGATTGAAAGAAAGGAAGATGAATGAGATCTAAGGAAGCGAGCGCTAAAAGAAAAATGAGGACGGCGAGTGCGAGGTTCGTGAAAGGATAACGGAGGATAACGTTGAAGGCTCCTCCGGAGAATCCTGCGATCAGTCCGAAACACCAATAGACCGCGACGAGCCCTAAATAATAAACCGCGGGATGAAGAATTTTCGGAGACCCTTCCCCCCTTGCCCTCACGATTCCCACTGTGATCGGATAGAGTGGATAGACACATGGCAAGAGACTCGCCAAGACCCCGCCCGCAATTAGGACGAAACCTGTAGTCCATTCAAAACCTCCCCCGGAGGCGCCCGCAGAAACGGACTTTTGAATTTCCTCAAACCAGGAGACTGACAGATCTTCAGCGGAAAGGGAAAGAGTGATGAGAAAAAAAGACAGAAAGCCCAGGACCAAAAATCTGCTCTTCGAATTTTTATGTGGCTGGGTTCTTAATAGCACGGATCAAACGACCAGAAAAAAACAAAACTTCATCCAAGAACAATGCTTTTGCTAAAAAATCAGGGGTCAACTCGATTCCCTGCAAAGATGAGCTTGAACTCGTAGTTTAGACTCTAGGCTCTTCTAAAAGGATATTTTTTTTAAAATCCGGATTCTAAAAAGCTCCTCGAATTTTGAATTCAAACGGGAATTCCGTTGAGAATCACGGTTTGCCCTTCCGGCTTTTTAAGACATTCCCGGCTCACCTAAAAGTAGAAATCTGCCGAAAATCAAGGGGAATGAACGCCGGATTTTTTAGACTTCTCATTTGCATCCTTTTAGGAGTGGTAAGCAACTTCGGAACGAATCCGATTTCGGCTGAAGTCGATCTGGACTACAACTACGAATATGAGAAGAACGGACCTTATACAAAATTCTCGGACTGGGTTCCTTACAAGCTTCATAAGTGGGAACCGAAATTCTTAGAAGACTTCTATCAACTCTACGGTCTCAAACTTCACTACAAAGAAAACGATCTCAGAAGGGATATCTACTTTTTAAAGATCGGACTCAAGAAACGTTTTCGACATCCGAAGAACGCCCTCTGCCCCGTGAAAGACGAAGATGAATATTATAAATATCGCAATTTACTTTTTATGCATATCAATCTCCAGATCATGAGATCTTATATGAGAATCGCATCCCAATTTGATAAGCGACATCTTTACTTTTACAATTTGGACTTTGCATACGATCTCAATCGATCCTTCGAAGTCGCTGACGGTTTTTATAAGGAAGCGATTCCTTATTGGAAGGAAGCGCAGAGATACGCGGACCGTTCTTCCGAGATCGACTCGGATCTGGATTTAGGAACCTTGGAAACGGAAAGATACGAGATCATTACGGGGAAACTCGATTTCGGAAAAATCATCGAAGATCATCTTTCTCGTTTAGAAAAAAAAAGAAACACAGTCAAGGAATATCTCGTCCAACACCCCGACGCAAACAAACCTCTTCTTGAACAGTAAAGCCGAAAAGAAATTGTGGAGTTCCTACAAGATCTGGTAGTGAAGAATCTACTTGCAAAAAGAAGAATATTCTGATATGGCAGATCGACGCGAGTTTTTCCCGCCACCCAAGTTCGGGATAACCTTACCCCCGAGCTGCCTGAATCTTCAGAAAAATCTGTCGGAACTCCGACAACTCTTCCGTGAAAGTCGCGCGCCCCACCCAAATTTCGGGTGGCGGGAAAAACCACTGCGGACTTTCCTCTATCACAAAATTCTAAATTTTGCAAGAATAAATCCCCGTGTAGGAACTTCACACAAACCCCTTTTCTCGGGACGATTCCCGTCGTCTCTCCTCTGAATCCCAAAAAAAATCTGTCGTAACTCCGACATGTCTTCCTTGAAAATAAAAAAGCCCGGTTTTTAACGCCGGGCTTTTTTATTTTCCTTAAACGAGAGGAGCGCTTCCCAAAGGGTCCACACTCTCCCAAATTAACAGGAATAAGTAGTAAGAAATTCGAATGGGTGAGGTCTTCCTTCCCAAGGCCAAATTTCAGTTTCAAACTTATAAGCTTTGTAAGTTTGAAGGAAGTCTTCAGTAAACACGTCTCCCTTTTTGAGGAAGTCTCTGTCCGCAAGCATGTGCTCCACCGCTTCTCTCAAAGTGTGAGGCATCTGCTGAATTCCTTTTTCACGGATTTCATCCAGAGAAAGTTCGAAAAGGTCTTCTTCCCGAGGTGGACCCGGATCGATTTTCTTTTGAACTCCGTCGATACCCGCCATCAACATCGATGCAAAAGCGAGGTAAGGATTCGCGGAAGAATCAGGAAAACGGAATTCTACCCTTCTTGCTTTGTCTCCGTTTACGAAAGGAATCCGGCAAGAAGCGGAACGGTTCTGAGCGGAATACGCCAGAATCGAAGGAGCTTCGAAACCAGGAAGAAGTCTCTTATAAGAATTTGTGGAAGCATTTGTAAATGCCGCACAAGACTTAGCGTGAGTTAAAACACCGCCGATATAATTCATCGCAGTGTCGCTTAAGTTTTGGTATCCTTTCCCAGCGAAAAGATTCACACCGTTTTTCCAAATAGATTGGTGACAGTGCATCCCGTTTCCGTTGTCTCCGTAAAGAGGCTTCGGCATAAAAGTAGCGGTTTTACCGTGTTGGTGAGCGACCATCTTAACTACGTATTTCAGTTTTTGAACGTTATCCGCAGCTTCAATCAGAGTTCCGAATTTTACTCCGATCTCTCCTTGACCTTGCGCAACCTCGTGGTGAACCACGAAAGTTTCCATTCCAATTTGGTGAAGAGTCTTAACGATAGAAGCTCTCAAATCAACTTGAGAATCCACAGGAGCTACCGGAAAGTAACCACCTTTCGTTCCAGGACGGTGACCGGTATTGGTAGCGCCAGGGAAATCAGTGTGAGAATTCCAAATCCCTTCCGAAGAATCGATTTCATAGTATTGAACGTTGATTGCGTCTCTTACTTTGATGCTGTCGAAGATAAAGAATTCGTTTTCAGGACCGAAGTAAGCGGTGTCTGCGAGTCCGGAAGACTCGAGATATTTCAGAGCTTTTTTCGCGATGGAACGAGGACATTTTTCGTAAAGAGCGCCTTTGTAGATATCAAATACGTCGCAAAACACTACGAGTGTCGGATCCGCAGTAAATGGATCTAAGAAAATCGCGTCCGTATCAGGGATCAATTGCATATCAGATCGATCGATTGGTTGCCATGCAGGGATGGAACTTCCATCGAAAGGAAGACCTTTGAAAGATTCTTCACTAATGGCAACGGTGTGATAAGATACGTGGTGCCAAGCTCCTTTGATATCCGTAAAACGGAAATCGTAGAAAAGAACGTTATTCGCCTTGGCGTATGCGATAACTTCACTAGGTGTTCTGGACATTCTATTCTCCTATTTGTCTTCGAGTATTAATAACTAATCTCTAATTCACGCTCAGCGTGCGTCTGTAGATTCGATGCAAATTTCGTACCATTGGATGGAAATCCACGGTTTTCCGAAAAAAAGAGTCAGTTCTACTCTTTGGATCCGTTTTGAAGACGAATCCGGAATCAGAGTAAAATTCCTTGAACATCAGGCAAGCCCTAAAATACAATGCGGTAGCAGATTTTATCTTTTTTCCAATCCCGTTGGCAACTAGCTTAAATTTCGTACAGACCCGGTACCGAGAATTTACATTCTGCATAAATATTATCCAGCAATGAGAACCAGATGAAACAGATTCAATTCCTGACCGAAGCGGCCCTAAAGAAAATGGTCGACAGAGAAACGATGGAAGTCTTATTCTCAAAAGATCAGAGCTCCGAAACCGCTCTGAAAGAATTCTATCGCCAATTGAAACATTGGGCCGGGGAACAGAACGCAAATTATTGTATCGAATTTCCGGAAACAGCAATCGAACAATCGCCACTTCCCGATTTGTTACGCGACACGGATCGTTCCATTCAAACCCTCGCTGAATTTTCCAATTCTCCCCATAAAAAAAATCCATCCGCGACGTTTCCGGCCTTTGTCTGGAAGAATTTGTTTTACTTTCCTTTTTCTTCCAAAGAAGAATCCGTTGCGTCCAAGATTTCTTTTCTGGAGGAAAAAATTCAGGCCGAACGATTCCGAAAGACAAAGGAGAATTCCGAATCGCAGATCTTTCAGTTGGAGTTTTTGATTTCTTCAGAAACAAACGATTCTTTGGAAAGAATTTTAGAAGCGGAAATTCCCGAGAACTTCGTAGAAAGAATTTTAGAAAGGGGAAATCAAAAAATTCTGATCACACCCAAACTCGGCGCGGTTCAGAGTTTGTTTGCGATCTATCTTTTTAACGAATGTATTTCCGATCTTGAATTTACGTTTCAGAGTTTAAGAATCGATCTTTCTTGGATGAAAGAAATTCTTCCGATTTGGACCGAGCGTTCGGGAAACGTTCTCGCGGGACTCGATTTTGAAAACGCTCCGGTTTATGAAGAATCGTCTCTGGAGATTACGGTTTCTCCTTGGCTCAGCGCGTCTTTCGTATTCTTAGTTTTAAATTCTTCGATCTTGGATGCTTGGGAAAAATGGGAATCCGGAAATTCCACGATTTCAAATTCGAATCCGATTACGAAGTTTACGAAAAGTGAATCCTGGAGAGATCTTACGGAACATCGTTTTGCGGCTCGTGTCGCGAGACATTTGGAAAACGACGAGAAGTTCTTTTTTGATCTTCTTCAGAAAGAATTCGAAGTTTCCAAAAAAATCTTAGATTCTCACTTGGATGTTCGTAAAGAAGAATTGGAAGAGATCGAAATTCCGGAACTACTAGATCGTCTCAAGATCATCCAAGAATCTTCTCAGAATATTTCCGCCGACGAATCGACAAAGGAAGTTTGGAAATCTCTTCAATCTGCGACGAGCGATTTGATTCTTCAGAAATGGAAGGAACGAAACTCGCTCTCGACGAAAAAAATTGACGAAATCGCAAGCGCTTCTTCCTGGAAATCTCTTATTGAAATCTGGAAATCCTGAATCTCAAGAAACCTTGACAGGCCGATTCCCTTCAAAAAAATAGCACTGGAACCGACTTGTCGGGTCCAATAAAAGCGGCGACGTAGCTCAGCTGGTTAGAGCAACGGAATCATAATCCGCAGGTCCGGGGTTCGAATCCCTGCGTCGCTAATAGTTTCAAGGAGAAGACATTGAAATATCTCTTTCTAATGATTCTTTCTTTCTTCCTTCTGGCTCAGTCTGTGCCAGCTCAGTCCCCGGTGTGTGCCGAAATCTGCGGATTTTATTCGGGATGTGTGGAGCAAAACGCTCCAAGAAAGTTAAGCGCGGACGAAAAAACAAAGGTGAAAGCCGGTTGTTTGAATTCCTGCAAAAAACATTCGCAAGCTGTTTCCGCTTGTTTCGAGAACCACAAAAATCAGTGCAAACCGTTTAATGAGTGTATCGTAAACGCTTACAACGCGAACAAGAAATAGACTTTTTGAAAATCATTCTTCTCAAGATTTGGATGGAATGATTCCGATCAAATCTTCTTTAGTTAAAATGTAAAAGAGCGGGTTTACCCGCTCTTTTTTTATACTCTCCTACTTTAAAACAAAATACCGAAACCTTCCTTTCAATAAGATGAAAAACGAAGATCGATCCTCTGTTTCGTTCTTTACTTCTATATAAATACTACCGAACACTTTTACAATCGGATGTTACTTAGGCTTGAAATACAATCGCGGGTAAATTCTAAATTTTGAATATTCTTTCTGCGATCCTCTCGGCTTCCTGAGAAAATCATCGGTTTCTTTGTAATCGATGGAATGGCTGATTTTTAGATCAGAAGAGCGCGGTCAAAGTCTTTGAAGATCGGATCCAGTCCCGCTTTTTTTAGAGAATCCACCAATTCCGACATAGGACGATCGTCCTCGATTTCAAATTGTTTGAGCGCGCCCGAGTTGGAATAACCGCCCGGTTCCGTTTTGGATTCCACTGACATGCTCGTGATCCCAAGACCCGCGAGACGATCTCTGAGAGTTTTGGATTCTCTCGTGGAAAGAACGAGTCCTATGTCCGGAAACGAAATACGAAGTGCGAGAAGATAACGAACAAAATCACGGTCGTTCACGGGAATGATCTTTTGAAAGTCCCCGGCCGCAGGCCGCATTCTCGGAAGAGAAATCTGAAAAGAGGTTCTCCAGTATTCTTTCATTAGATATTTCGCATGTTCCCCAAGTTTATACAATTCTCCCAGAGGATCCGAGAGCCCGAGTAATACCCCGAGTCCGATCTTTCGAAAGCCGGCCTTCCCTCCTCGGTCCGGAGCTTCCAAACGATAACCCATGTTTTTTTTGATTCCCCGGTAGTGATTTTCCGCGTAAACTTCTCTGTCATAGGTTTCTTGATAAACGATCAGACCTTCGACTCCGGATGCGATCACGGATCGATAGTCGTCCGTATCCAAAGGATAGATTTCGATCGAGAGAGAATCAAAGAATTCTTTTAAAATAGAAATTGCATGAAGAATATAGTCCAAGTTGGTTTTACTATAATCTTCTCCGGTTAGAATTACGAGATGACGGATTCCTTTTTTTTTGAGAACTTCCGCCTCTTTGTAAATTTCTTTTTCAGTTAGGGTTTTTCTCGGAATCTTATTTTCATAACTGAATCCGCAATAAAGACAAGAAGAACGGCATTCGTTGGAAAGATAGAGAGGCATAAAAAGTTGAATCGTATTTCCGAATCTTTCTCTTTTGATTTCTTTCGATAGAAAGGCCATGGGTTCGAGATACGAAGAAGCAAGAGGAGAAACAAGTGAGAGATAGTCTTGAAAGTCGAGGGGGATCCCGGAAGATGCGCAGTGAAGGGCTTTTTCTATGTCTTCTTTTTTTTTGGACCGGATGATTTCCGAACCGGTTGCAAACGGAGTCTTATCAAAAAGATCCGTGAACATTTCTTTCCTCTTCGTCTAAAAAACCGGTGAGCGGACTCGATGCGGATGCTTCCCATTTGAATTTCGCTCCGCTTCCGCCGTAGAGACGAGCCAACCTTCCCGCCGTTGTCGCGAGTTGAAAAGCTCTCGCGACCGCCACTGGATCTTTTGCGATTGCGATCGCGGTGTTTACAAGAACCGCGTCCGCTCCAAGCTCCATCGCTTCCGCGGCGTGGGATGGAAGCCCAAGGCCCGCGTCCACCACGACCGGAATCTTGGATTGAGAGATGATGATTTCGAGATTGGTTCTTGTGGTGATTCCCAAATTGGATCCAATCGGGGAACCCAAGGGCATCACCGTCACACAACCGGCTTCTTCCAGATGTTTACAGAGAATCGGATCCGCGTTGATGTAAGGAAGCACCTTAAAACCTTCTTGGACAAGAATCTTTGCGGCCTTGAGGGTTTCTATCGGATCGGGTAGCAGATAGACCGGATCGGGCGTTACTTCCAGTTTTACCCAATCTCCCGCTCCCAATTCTCTCGCGAGAATGGCAAGACGCACAGCCTCTTCCGCGTTGCGAGCTCCGCTCGTATTTGCGAGAAGAAGAATTTTGTTTCGATCGATATGAGAAAGAATATCGTCTTCGGGAGATTCTAAATCAACTCTTCGAAGCGCGACCGTGACTACTTCCGTTTCAGATGCTTCAATGGCCCTTTGCATGATATGCCCGGAAGAAAATTTTCCGGTTCCGAGAAAGAGTCTGGAGTGAAAAGTCTTTCCGGCGATTACGAGAGAATCCGGACTTTCTTTGGGGGAAGTTGACATTCTTCTGTAGAGATCCTCCGAGGCGGCTCGCTCGTCAAGAAGGCTTCAAAAATTACAGCCTTCCTTTTTACAATTTTGGCTTAGAATGGGAGCGATATTTTCTTCGTATAAAAACGGACATAGGGAATTTCGCTTATCATTTTCGATTCTAACCTCGACTCAATTCCAAAGTCGTCTCCGATTCTCCATTCCAAACAAAAGAATTCGATCCAAGTAGAAGTCCCTTTTTAAAATGCGATCGTTTGAAAATGACTCAATTGACTCAACCTTTCGTCCGGGATAACGTTTTGAATTTTTTCTTCGAATAAAAAACCATGCTTTTGAATCTCGGAAGCCCGGAAATCTACTTAGGTAATTCTTATATTCAAAATGAGAAGAGCGGGAAAAAACCTTCAATGACATACATTCAATAAATTTGATATATTCCTTTATATCTATTTTTATTAATAAAAACTAATTATTTACAATTTTTTCTAAGTCCATTGATGCAAAGGTGAAACCTTCCAAAGCTAAACGTTCATTCGATTTTTCTACAATACTTACACGAGCCAAAGAATATGCATGCAGTTCCGATTCAGAGAAAAAAGAAAGTTATGATCGTGGAAGACAGCCTACTCGATCTACAAGTGATCCAACATCACTTAGAGAAGGATTACGAAACGATTTTAGTGCAGGATCCGAACCTGGCGATCCAATTGGCGAGAACAAATCAACCCGATTTGATTCTTATGGATATCGTCATGCCGAAAATCGGCGGTGTGGAAGTCTGTCGTAAACTAAAGAACAATCCTCAATCAAATCAAATCAAATCAAATCAAATCAAATCCTCTCGATTGGAAATCAGTCGAAGACTGGCGATCGCCTCCGAATACAAAGACAATGATACTCGGGACCATATTCTAAGAATGAGTAAATACAGCCAAGTATTAGAAAAACATTATGAATTTTCTTCGGAAGAGATCGAAGAAATCTACAACACGTCGGCAATGTACGACGTCGGTAAAATCGGAATCCCGGATGCGATTCTTAGAAAGAACGGTCGATTGACTTCGGAAGAATTCGAGATCATCAAAACGCATCCGCTCATCGGGGCTAATATTATAGGGGAACACGAAACAGGTCTTCTCAAAGTTGCGAGAGAAATTTGTATCGGACATCACGAAAAATGGGACGGCTCCGGCTATCCCTACGGACTCAAAGGAGAAGAGATCAGCGTATCAGCAAGAATCGCATCGGTCGCAGACGTCTTTGACGCTTTGACAAACAACCGCCCCTACAAAAGCGGATGGCCGATCGGACAGGCGGTGAAATACATACGATCACAGGCGGGAACCTCTTTCGATCCGGCGATCGTAAAAATCTTCGGCGAAAAGATGGTCGATCTCTTGAAAGCGAAAGTTGAATTTACGGCTCACACTCAGATGAACGGCGAGGAAACACGAAGCGAAGAAAGTATCGCATAATCTCCCCTCTTTCAAAAAGGCATCTAAAAAAAAGGGTTTCAAAAGGGATTTTTTTTCTAAAACAGACGACGTCCGATTCTTTCCCGGAACCGGAAAGAATATGGGACAAATCTTTTTAAACACGAATCGAGAAATTAAATCTACTTTAGTTTTATCCAGGATGAACGTGGAGACGATCCTAATTCCTGAAAAATATTTGAATCGTTTGAGCGAAAAAGAAAGAAAAGCGCTTCCGAAACGAATCCTACCACTTTTGAGGAGATACCAAAAACTCATTCTTTCCCTGAAGAGAATCAATAGGAACGCGAGAAAGACTCTTTATCAGAGGGATCAAGGAAAACTCATTCGAATCAATATGAGAATTGATACCGGAATTTGGGCTCTCCTCGGTGTCTTGGCAGCGGCGCACGGAGTCTCTCGCTGTTTTATGGTAAATTACCTCTTCTGGTTGGAGGATTCTGGAGGCGGAATTTACCTTGATAGAATTTTGAATGTGGGATGTCCCACCTTTCAAAATATCTACAGCTATATCTGGCACCTAAATCTACTAAAAAACGAGATTACAAAAAGGTTGGAATTCGAACCAAATCCTATTCACGTCCTATCACCGGAAGATTTTCCCTAAAAATTCAATCTTCGATCGAATCTCAAAACAATCTATGTTAAGAGAATTTAATATGCAAATTCTCTTAACATAGATATACTCTAAAGAATCTGCCTAGTTTTGCTTTTCTATGAACCCGCCGCGCTCTTTTTTCAAAACACCGATTCTATTAAACCGCGGCCTCGGTCACTCTCTCCGCGAGATGAGAGGCTTCGTCGAGTTTCAAAGAAAGAATTTTAGAAATTCCGGGTTCTTCGTTCGTTACACCGAAGATAGAATTCGCTCTGTTGATCGTGGATTGCGCGTGCGTGATCACAATGAACTGAGATTTGTCTTTAAACTTATCCAGGATCTGACAGAAGCGAAGTTTGTTCGCCTCGTCCAAAGCCGCGTCAATCTCATCCAAGAAACAGAACGGAGAAGGTTTTACCATGTAGATCGCAAACAAAAGCGCAATCGCCGTCATGGATTTTTCACCGCCGGAAAGAAGTCTTAGGTTTTGAACGTGTTTGCCGGGAGGTTCCGCCATAATTTCAATTCCTGCGTTTAAGCTGTCTTCACTTTCGGTAAGTTCAAGAATCGCCCTTCCACCGTTGAAAAGTGTGGAAAAGGTTTCTTGAAAATTCTCGCGGATCTTTTCAAAGGTTTCTCGGAAGAGTTTTTCGGATTCTTCGTTGATTCGATTGAGAACGTCTTCCACGTCCCCTTTCGACTTTTCGATATCTTCTTTTTGAACACGATGGTGTTCGTAAATTTCTTTGACACTTCTATATTCTTCGATGGAAAGAGGGTTGATCGATCCCAACATCTGAATGTCGGACTTGAGACGTTTGAGTTTGACTTCTTCCTTGGTTCTTTCCAAGTCTCTCTTTTCAAACTCGGCGCTCAGCTCTTGTTCCGAAATCGAATAGTCGTTGTACAATTCTTCGGTGAAAGAATCGATCTGCACTTTCAGACCGGAAGCCGTTCTTTCTTTTTCAGTCAAAACGGGGATAAGATTCTTAAAATCGTCCTGATTTTTCTGAATATCGTGTTTGAGAGTTTGTATTTCTTTTAAGATATTACGAAGCGTTTCTTTTTCGGATTCTAAGGCGCGGCTCATATCTAAGAATTCGTTGTAGCTCGACTCGATCTGTTGTTCGAGTTCGGAAACTTCTCTTTCGAATTCCTGTTTTTTAGCGATTACGTTCTGGATAGAATCCTTTGCGTTCTGGATTCTTTTTTCGATTTCTTCTTTTCTGAGCCCGATCGCTTTCGAAGCTTCGAGTCTTGAATTTCTTTCGGATCCGAGTTCCAAAACCTTCTTTTCTAAGAATACGGTTTGTTCCTTGTTCGCTTCCAGATCTTCTCTGAGAGATTCGATCTTTAAACCCGAGTCTTTGATACTTCTTGTGAGGTTTTCGTTGTCCAGGATGAGATCTTCGATCTGCTGATCCAAGGTTTCTTTGCGCGAAAGAAAACCGTCCCGATCAAAAAGAATGTTTCGGATCATATCTTCAAGATGAACAAATTCTTCCAACTTGGATTGAACGTCTCCGAGATCGAGCGTTTCCAAAACCGCAGCAATCTTAGAATTGTCCGATAGTTGTAGATTGTTTCGTAACTCTTGGATTTGAACCGCGTATTCGGACATCTTGGAAAGAAGAAATTCCTTGAGTTCCTTTCTGCGAGTTTCCGTATCGATGGCTTCTTTTTTTCTGGATTCGAGTTGGCTGATCAATTCAAAGATGACTTCTTTGAGTCTTTCTCTGAGTTCATTGTGAGCCCTGTCATTCGCGCCGATCTTGGATTCTTTTTCAAGAACGCTGTGATTTTCGTCTTCGATTTGTTTTTCAAGAACCAGTTTAGAATTTTTTAATTTAGCAATTTCTTCCTCGAGGAGTTCTACTTCTCCTTGGAGTTCGGAACATTCTCTTTGGATTCTTTCCAAATCGATGACGAGAAGACTCAGAGAAGATTCTTCGGAGTTTAGAGTTTCCGTCATATCGGAAATTCTTTCTTCGTATTCGAGAATGATCTGCTTGTTCTTTTCGATCTTTTCTTTTTGGATCTTGGTTTGAGAAAGGTGATCGTATAATTTTTTATCGATTTCGGAAACTCGTTTTTCGATCTCAGCTTTATCTTTTTCTAATACTTCGATTCTTCCGGTTTCTTCGCTGATCGTTTCGAGAAGAGTTTGATTCTTATCCTTAATGGATTGGAGTTCCTCTTCGGAAGCCTTTAGTTTTTTTGTAAGAGTGCTGTATTTGAGATAACGGATGATCTTATCCGTTTCGTCTAACTCGGCCTTGAGTTTAAAATAGGCCTCCGCTCTTTCGGCTTGTTTCTCCTTGACTTCCATTTCCTTTTTCATGGAATTCATGATGTCTTGGATACGAAGAAGGTTTTGTTTTGTATCGTCCAGACGTTTGAGGGCCTCTTGACGTTCCACTTTGAAACGGGAAACACCGGCCGCCTCTTCAAAGATCAATCTTCTTTCTTCCGGTTTGGAATGGAGAATCCGATCCACCTTTCCTTGCTCCATAATGGAATAAGAAGACTTTCCGATCCCAGTATCCATGAGAAGTTTTTCGATGTCCTTTCTCTGAACTCGGGAATCGTTGATGCAGTATTCGTTGTTCCCATCCAAATAAAGACGACGAGTCATCTTGACCGAGGGATAATCCATCTTGATCAGTCTCGAAGTATTATCAAAGATCACCGAGACTTCGGCGTAACCGGCGGGTTTGCGAGCTTCGGAACCGTGAAAGATGACGTCGTCCATCTTATCACCGCGAAGTCCCTTCGCAGACTTTTCACCGAAGACCCATTTTACTGCGTCTACGATATTCGACTTACCACTTCCATTCGGTCCTACTACGGCGGTAAATCCCGGGTCGAGAAGAACTTCCGTCTCGTCCGCAAACGTTTTGAATCCAACAATATTCAGGCTTTTTAAATACATAGTTTTTGTGTTTTTCAATTCCGGATCTTCCGGAAAGATGATTCCAATTGACCAGATTTCGGCAGGGAATAGAATGCACCCTGGGTTATTATGTCTCACAATCTCTCTGAAAAGACAAGAGAAATATTCGGGAAAAAGCCGTACTTATCCCTCTATTTCCAAAGACAACCCGACCCGAGCGTCCAATTCACACTCAAGGCCGCGAAGAATCCGGAAGAATGGTTTCTCGACTTAAACGGGCGCGCGCTTTCGAGCGCGGTGGCCCCTTTGACGCAAGCGCTTCGATCCCTTCAGGCGCAAAAAATTTCAGCGACCGATTTGGTCGCGGTGATCGGGCTCGGAAATCCACATCTTATCTACGAAGTTCATAAGAATTTAGAACCAGGTCAGATTCTTCTTTTGATAGACGAACATCCCGAACTGATCTTTCCTCTTTGGGACGGGGTTTTGGAACCGGTGATGGACGTGCCCGGAAGACATTTGTTCCTCGGACATTCCGCGCTCAACCTCCTCTGGAATTATATGGAATCTCTTCCCGTCGAAAGAGTTTCCGGGATCCGAATTTTTCGTAACGCCGCGAGCACTTCTCTCAACGAATTGTATTACAGCGAACTGGAGATCAAAATTCGAAAGATTCTCGCTTCGAAGATGAGCGATCTTTTGACCAAGTTCGAGTTTGAAAGAATCTGGGTTCGAAACACGTTCGTGAACACCGCGAACTTTCCGGATTCTAAAAATCCCCGAACAAGAATCGAACTTTTAAAAGAAAAATTTGCAAACACTCCGGCGATGCTCGTCTCCGCGGGACCTTCTCTTCGAAGTCAGTGCGAATGGATTCGTAAGATCAGAGACAAGGTCTTTTTATTTTCCTGCGATACTTCCTTAAAAGCGCTCCTCAAATTCGGAATCGTTCCCGACGGTGTGATCACACTCGACGCACAAACTCATTCTTTCTTTCATTTTATGGGCGCTGAATCATCTAACGTTCCTTTGTTCGCGGATTTGGTAAGTTCTCCTCCGATTCTAAGATCTCAAAAATTTTCCAAAGTTGTTCATTCCTTGACCGCGAAGTATGTGGTGGATGCGAGCGGCGAACTTCGAAGAGAAGTTACGGCAGGTTCTAAAACCGCTGAAAAAATATTAGGTCCGATCGGAGACATTCAATCCGGTGGAAGCGTCGCAACGACTGCGTTTGACCTGCTTCGAAACCTTGGATGCAAGCCGATCTTTTTGGTGGGTCAGGATCTTGCTTATTCGGGAAGAGAGATTCATTCTACCGGAACTCATCACAACGAAAAATGGCTCACCCTTTTAAAACGAACTCAGAGTCTCGAAAGAATCAACGAGATGATCATCCGAAAACGGGACACTCGTTTGGTTCCGTCCGCGGGTGGTGGAGAGGTTTTGACGGATTACGTTTTGGACTTATACCGTCACTGGTTTGAGGAATCCTTTAAGACCCTCAACTTTCCGGTTTACAACGTCAATGTTCGCGGAGCCAAGATTGAAAACTGTGAAAACGTTTCGATCGAAGAAGCAGACTCGATACTTACACAATTCCCCGATCACGGTTTTTTCTGGAGAAAATTTCTTCCCTGGAGTGACGAACAAGACCCGGAAGTTTCTTTGGAGACCGCCGAAAACTTTCGAAAAGATCTTTTAGAAAAGATCGGGAACGTCCTGGAAACATTTTCAAATCCTTCTCAAAGGGAAGAATCCTATGAAACGATTCTCGCTCTTTTTCGAAAGCTGATCGTAGACTGGGAAGATTTGGGTTACTTGGTTCGAAAGACGGAAATTTATATTCTCAGACACAGAGACACGTTAGACGAAACAAGAAAGACAAATCTTTTTTTAGCCGCAGTTTTGAAGGAATTTACGGGCTTAAAACGAAAACTTCTTTCGGGAATCGAAACGAATCCGTTCTGAAGATAAAAGCCGCCGCACATACATTTCGAAGCCAGCCCCCATAGAGTTACGAATCTTGCCGCAAGTTAGAAAGCGATTTAGAAACAACAATGACTTTAATCATGCTTCCTGTAGGAACTCCGACAGGAATAAATCTTCTTGACAACATGCAATTTCTGTGATAGAGAAAAGTCTCCGGAAATTTTCCGCCTCCCACCCCTCCACCCAAAATTAGGGAGGGGATTTCGTTCAACGGGGGTCGTCGTTCTTACGACAAATCCTTTTCAAGAATCAGTACACATGCGGGAAAGTCACGATCATCGGTCGGAGAGAAGAGCGAAGAGCGAAGCGATGAACCTGAAACTCACCCTGGATCGGCTTTCAGAGAAAACTCTGAAAGAATTTTCTCCATCGCAAAATCATCTTTTTTGCAAGTGAACGTCTCCCTCAAGAATTCTCGTGGGAACTCCTGCAAAAATACCTAGAGAAACTTCTGATTCTAAAAATGAAAAACAGGAAACCTGTTTTCGAACAGATCGTTCTTCTTGAAACCGAATCTCCACACAATTCTTAGATTGAAAAACCGTTTCTCGGTAATCCCGAAGGTAAGTAATTTCTCTCATCGGAAAATTGCCGGAACCTTGGATCTTCGAAATCACCGTCTGTCGCTTCCCGTTCTCGATTGTTCTTACCTGAAAGGCAGTGGTTTGAAGTGTAAGACAGAGTTTATCTTTCTTTCGAGGTTGCAGAAGATACCAGTCGCTATTCTTAGAAGGTGTGAAATCGATCAGCCAAAAACTTCCGTCGGAAAATGTAGTCTTCTTTATTTTGAGATTTTCATCTTCGTTTCCTTTGGGACCTGCGATCGATTCGATCCATTGATCTAAAGACGAATAGCAAGTTCCTACAAAACCGTTCTGATTCTGAGCCGATAAGGGAAATGGTTTCCAGAGACAGAGACAACAAGAAACCGTCATCATCGCGGAAACAAAACGCAACTTCATCTTATATGCGGGATTTTTTTTAGGGAGAGGCTAAATTCTTTTTAGATACGGGTAAGAACCCGTTTTTTTTAAGAACTTTGAAAACGGAGCCTTAGTAGGAACTTCTCTCAAGTATGAGTTCCTACTTTTTAGAATCTCTCAGGCGTTCAAATCGATCAGATATCCTCTGCGAGTCGCTTGATCGTCCGTATTGACTCCCACCTTTGCGATGTTTCTCGCTCCGGAATTTACGCTTTCCAATTCGGAAAGTGGATGAAGACGATCGGGCATGTTTCTGATCGTGAACTCGGATTTTGAAAATTGGCGAGCGCCCGGTGAACTTTGGAGTGCAAAATTGATTTCTTTGAGCATGACCTGCGAATGTCCTTTTCTTTCAAGATAACGACAAATTTAGAACTTTGTAAAGCGAAAATCAATTTTGAATCTGAGGAGAAAATCCCCATTTTGTCCCAAGATTCGAATTCTTATAAACCATCGAAATTGAAATTTTCAGTCTCGACTTCCTCTTCTATCGTCGAGGATTCTTCCAAGTGCACCTCTTTTTCCGGATCTTTTTTCTTTCGTGGCAACAAATCCATTTCATCCTCTTCCTTCGCTTTCATAAGAAGAGAAAAACCTTTCGGTTCTCTCACGAATTCGGGAAAGTATTCGTAAAATAATTTTGCGGATACGACGCGGAACTTGTATGGATAGGCGCTCTTGTATGTCGGAGAAAGTTCCACGTCCGGTAACTGTTGAAACTGGATTCTATCCTCAAAGTCGTTAAACTCTTGTTTGGTGTAAACGGGAAGTCTTTCCGTGATCAAATCTTTTAAGATGATCCAGTCCAACTTGAAACGCATTCGATAACCTTGAAACGCGGAGGATCTCTGAATTAAATTGACCAGTCTTTTGAGAGGATAATCCCGTTTTGCATACGGAGTCAGATAGATCAGAAGATATCTCTGAGAAAAACCGAGAGGTTCCCAGACTCTCTCCGGAAAAAGTTTCCCCTCTTCTTCCTTTAGGTCGTCGAGAATGGACTGTAATTCGGGAACGATTTCGGAATGATCCGAATAGAACTCTTGTTTTTCAACTTCTCCAAATTCTCCATAATAGAGCCATTTGTAAAGGTCGGCGATTTCAAAGACGGGATGATAGATCAAAAATCGATCTAAGAATTCGATCTTTTCTTCGCGAGTTTTGTTATCGTCGATTTCTCTCTGAATCACTTTTTTGATCCTCGTTTTTGACCGCAAACAACTCGGACTGATTTAAAATCCGAAGTATGTTCTCTCTATGAGTCAGTATGATCCCGATAGAGATAAAAATCATGGTTCCTAAGACCCAATACGAAATTTCTTCGTGTAAAAGAAGAACCGAGGAAAAAGCATAAACGAGTGGAAGAGTTAGGGAAGCAAAAATTGATCCCAGTGAAACAAATTTAAAAAATTTATAAACCGCTAAAAAGACAAGAACCGCACCCAGACACGCGATCGGAGTCAAAACCAAGAACACGCCTAACGCGGTCGCAACTCCCTTCCCGCCGCGAAAACGAAGAAAAGGAGAAAACATATGTCCGAGAACCGCCAAAACCCCGCAGAGGAGTTGAAACGGAATTCCTCCTTCCGGAAGATATTGACCGGAAAGATAAACCGGAAGCGCTCCTTTTGCGACGTCCAAAACCAAAACCGGAAAACCGTATCTCCAACCGACCAAACGGCCCACGTTCGTCGCGCCGATGTTCTTACTTCCGGATTTACGAATGTCCACTCCGGCCAATCGAAACGCGATCCAATATCCAAAAGGAATGGAACCCGCGGCAAAACTTAGGAAAGCGAATAAGAGGAAATTCATTTTCTATCCGAGCGAAACTCCAATTGAACCGGGATCCCTTGGAGTTCATAGGTTTCCGTAAGTTTCTTTTTCAAAAAAGAAACGAGGTTCGGTTTGAAGTAGTCCACGTGATTTACAAACAGAATGAGATGAAACGGAGAAGTCGACACTTGCGTGCAATACAACATCTTCGGCGGCTGATGAGCGGAAAAAGATCTTCCCGCGAGTCCCATCCAAGACTTGAGATTTTTGTTCAACTCGGAAGTGCTTACCTTTCTCTGGGAGCGAGTCGCGAGATCAAAGGCGAGATCCACCAGTTTTTTGACGCGGAGTTTTTCGGTCGCGCTGATCGTTATGATCGGGACTTCGTTTAACAAAGGAAACCGACTAAAGAGTTTTTCCTTATATTCTTTGAACGTTTTGTCGCTCTTGTCTTCGATGGAATCCCATTTGTTGACCGCGATCAAAAACGGTTTTCCTTTTTCCTGAAGAAGCGAAGTGATCTTTTTATCAAAATCCCCGAATCCTTTTTTTGCGTCCAGAAGATGGATTACAAGATCGCTTCCGTCTATTGCCTTGAGAGTTCTCTGATACGAATAAAATTCAAGAGCTTCCGCGGATTTACTGTGTCTTCGGATCCCGGCCGTGTCCGTCAAAAGCAAACGTCTATCACCAAATTCTAATAGAGTATCGACCGAGTCGCGTGTGGTTCCGGCGACGGCGCTCACAACGGCTCTTTCGTAACCGCAGATCGCGTTTAACAAACTGGATTTTCCGGAATTCGGTTTTCCTACGATCGCGAGACGGAATTCGTAGTCTTCTTCCGCGAGAGGAAGCGGTTGTGCGTCCTTCTTCTTCGCCGGATTCATCTTTTCGATCCAGACTTTTCCGAGCTTTCTTCCGCTTAAGAAAAATTTAATCTTTTCCAGGAGAAGTCCTAGATTCTTTCTTCCCACCGCGGAGATCGGAAGGACCTCGGCGAGACCCATTCTATAGAATTCTTCGAGATCGAACTCGTCGAGTTCCTTGTCCGCTTTGTTTACGCAGTAGATGATCGGCTTACTCGCGACTTCCGGTTCCCTTCTTAGATAACCGAGAAGAGTATGATCCGCCGGAGTGACCTCATTCTTATCCAATAAAAAGATGATGAGATCGGAGGCCTTGAGTTGTCTATAAGCGGCTTCTAATATGGATTGGGCAAGCGTATCGGGATTGTCGATATCGAGTCCCGGAGTATCGCAGAGATAAAAATCCAAGTCCTTGTCTTCTTGATAGATTCTCGCGGAAAGAACGTCACGCGTCACACCGGGATAGTCTTCGGTGATCGCTAATTTCTTTTTTAAGAGCGCGTTGAAAAGCGTGGACTTTCCGACGTTCTGTCTTCCCACGATCGAAACTACGGGAATGATTTCACCGGGTTCTTTTCGAGGAGCTTTGATCGGAACGATTTCGTCCGATTCTTCGGTTGTTTTTTTTCTGGCTTTAGCCATATAGATCCTAATTTGAACTGCCTAAGAATCGTAACGATTGGAAGATTTTAAGGCGCGTGCGATTTCTTGCTGCGCGTCTTTTTTCTGCATGTCATCCCGTTTATCGTGTATCTTCTTCGGCTTGGCGACGGCGATCTCCACTTTCACTCGAAGGTTATTCTTAAAATAAACCTTGGTGGCGACGAGAACCAAACCCTTTTCTTTTACCTGACGATCCAACTTTTCGATTTCCCTCTTATGCAGAAGAAGCTTTCGAGCTCGGATCTCCGGATGATTGGCGTAACCTCCGTTTTTATACGGAGTGATGGAAAAGTTTTCTAAAAAGATTTCGCCGTTTTTGATCTTGGCGAACGCGTCGGTAAGATTTCCTTTTTTTTCACGAAGACTTTTGACTTCGGATCCGGTCAAAACGATGCCCGCTTCGATGAATGAAATCAATTCGAAGTTGAACTTGGCCTTTTTGTTGACCAAGGGCGAATGCCCGGATTCTTCTTTTTTGTCTGCCATCTTACTTTGTTAAACCGTCTTCTTGGACGGTTTTTTATTTGCATCGATTCTAGATTCGGCGGTCCGTTGCGGATTTCAGCGCCGAAGAACGTCGAATTCCGATTAATTTCTCATGCTATGATGCGTGAGAATCAATCTGCCTAGTTCGGTCCCGATCAGGTTGGGCATATTGTAAAAATTATCCGAAGTGATCTGGATGGAATCCTGAAACAGATGTTCCGCTATGTATCGTCTTCCGAGACCGACTCCCAGAAAGACGTAGTTCCGATTCTGGTTTTTCAGAATTTCGGCGTGGAGTTTGCGGTTGTCCCGAGAATTGATTTCGTCGGAAACTTCTGCTTTGCCCCTTTGTCCCCGAAAATCGGAGATCATTACCACAATTTTCGTCTGTGCCTCTGGCGAAAAGTACGATTCTACTTTTTCGAGAAGTTGATACTCTTCTACGGAGTCTCCTTGCCAGTCGGTTCGCAGATAATTGAACATTTCCTCTTCTTTGGCGTCGTCGTAATCTTCGTCGAGGCGTTTGATCGGAACGAGGTCGATGCGATCCTTCTTATTGTTTCGATCCGAGTAAGCGTGAATCGAAAAATCCACCTCGTGTTCTTTGAGAATATAAGCGGAAGAAAGCATCGCCGAAATCACAGCGACCGCGTATTCAAAGTTGAAGATCCTTCTCGACTTGGAGACGAGAAACGCTACTTCCACACCTTTGAGTTTTTCTTCGTTCTTATCGATGATCGTACGATCGAAAACTTTCGAGTCTCCTCTTCCGGATAAGAATGAAATATATTTCCGAGTATCGATACGATTTCCTTCGTTTCGATACATTCTCGTGATGTCGATCTCGGGATCAAAGAGACGATCGAGATTGAGTTCGATGTCTTCCAAACTCTGACCGAATACTTCTTTGAATTCTTTTAAAGAAACTTGGATCGTGTAGTCCCAGAGGATCTTACGTTTGGCAAGAAATTGTTTATAGAGTTCTTCGGTGCGATAACCCCAGGCTCCGCCTCCGCCCGCGGGTTCTCCTTGGCCTTTGTTGCCTCGAGTGTCCTGACCATACCAAGCGTCGGCGCCTTCCTTCATCTGACCTCCCGTTTCGGGAGTGTCGATTTCGATTCCACGTTTGAGTGGATTGCCCGAGTTGAGAAGTTTCGCCTTTCCGGTTAACGCTTCTCTTTTATGAAGTTCGGGATTCCACCAACGTTTTTTTTCAATGTCGGTGGCCGTTGTTAGAGTTTTTTTTTTCTTATCCTCAAGAACCTTGAAGAAATCGGACTCTACTTCGATGCCTGACATTTGGAAATCTAAGATTTTTTCGAGTTCCTGTCTTTCCTTCGGATCTGCGATCTGATTTGTATAAGCGATCTTTCCGCCTCGCACCGCGGTTTCTTTCAAGCCGGCTTCTCCCGTTTTTTCATCCGCGTAACGAAGAATATGATCCTTCCAAAAAAGAAGATTGGAAAGACCGAACAGATACGGCAATAAATTCGCGGAACCGATCGTTCTCTTTTTTGCGAGATCGCGGATCTTTGTGTGAAAGGTCACCATCTTCGAAATCAGACTGCTTCCCGGAAGATAAAAGGAAAGAATTTCGGTTAACGTGGATTCGTCTTCGAGATCCGGAAACAAGACGCTCGTAAAACGATTTCGAAACGCGCGGGAAATCGTAGCGGTCGATTTTGACTTTCTAAAAAGTTTGAGAGCGAAGATGCGGGAATCTCCGGTCAACTGAATCGGTTCGCTTCTTCCCGCTTCGGGAGGAAGTGTGAGGGATCTCGCGTCGTCCGTGAGCATATTCAATTTTTCTACTAGTTCGGCTCCGGCCGCTTCCAGGTTTGTGATGAGAATGTTTCCGCCTTCTCGGATTCCACGAGTGAGAGGACCGTCCACCCAATCCACCTTGGAACCGCTGATCGGTTTCAAAGCTCCGATGATATCCGAAGTATGAATTCCCTTACACAAACTCACGGTCTCCAGAGGAAGACCCGAAATTTCGGTGAAGAGCGGAAGAAGAATCTGAGGATCCTGTTCTTCCGAATATTCGATCAAAACGTTTTCCTGAAACTGAACCGCGGTAAAAATCTTTTCGGAAAATTCACGAAGTTTCAGAGGAAGAGGAACGCTGCTCAAAAGATTCTTCGCTTTGTTTTCATCCACAACCGGAAAAGCCTTATCGTTACAATATAAAAATCCTTTGTGAACTTGAAAGCTCGGTTCCGGAAGTTCGGGAGTCATCTTCAGGCCGGTTTCGCTTAACAAAAGTTCGACTTGAAGGTCTCTGTCTTCTTTTTTACGGAACGGCTCCACATAAAAATTCCAGAACTCACGAAACTGAAGTTCGCTCGTTTCGGCCTTTAAACCGAGAATACGATTACAAAGTTTTTTGAGATTTCGAATGTTGAAGTGATACTTTTCCAGATCTCCCTTACCGAGTTTTCCAGTGATCACACGATTCTCCGTTTCCAAAGAAATACGGATGCAGGATTGAAGAAGCGATTCGCTCAAGGCAGGATAGAGTTTTTTAAGAATAAAAAGAATTTCATCGGGAGTATGAGGATCGATAAAGACGACGGAGAAGAATCGAGTGATGTCGAAAGGAAGAGGTTTTCTTCCTTCAAAACCTTCGGACGGGTTCTGGGTTCCGATAAAATTAAAACCTTCACCGCAGGAAATTCTCGAGCCGTCTCCTTCGATTAACTCTAAATAGGCGGACTCGTAAACGGTGGAAAATCGTTTGATGATATGTGGAGGACAGAGATTCATCTCGTCGGCCACAAAACTCTGACCCGAACGTATCGCAGCCGTAAGAGGACCGTCCGACCAAGCAAAACCTTGACCGTCCATGAGGATTCGATACGAACCGATCAGATCTTCCGGAAGCGTATCCTCGTTAAAACTAAAACGAGAAGTCGGATGTTTTCTCATGAAGTTAATATAATAGATGAGCGCGTTCTTTCCCACACCGGCGTCTCCCACGAGGAGCACGGGTTTTCCTTCCAGAAGAGGATAGAGAATATTGGATAGATTGCGAACGGTGGAATCGGTCTCAACGAGATCGGATCCAAGACTTCCTGTGTTGATTCCCGATTTAGAAACGGGAACATTCAGACCGGCGATTTTTACGGTTTCCATGACTCAAAGTTTATCAGGTAGAATCCTCTGGCAACCTGAATTCCCGAATTTATATTTTGAACGATTTGAATTGTTTGACTATCAAATCAACTTTTCGAGATGATTCTTTTGAGAAGACCGTTTTGCGGTAGTTCTCTCCGATAGAGATTTCAAAAAGGATCTAGTATGAGTCAGAATACGTTAGAATATGTTTTAGCAAATCGAATCCAAGGTCTGGACACTTCCGCAATCCGCAAAGCGTTCGAACTCGCAGGAAGTTTAAAAAATCCGATCAACTTGTCCATAGGTCAGCCTCATTTCCCTTGTCCCGCAAATATCATAGAAGCCGGATGTAAGGCCCTCAAAGACGGAAAGACCGCTTACACTCTTACCGGTGGAATTCCGGAACTTCGTTCCGCGCTTGCAGAAAAATACAAGACGACTAACGGTATCTCCTACGCGACGCCCGAAAGAATTTTGGTCACTTCCGGAATCAGCTCCGCATTCTTACTTTTATTCAACGCATTGTTAAACGAAGGAGACGAATGTCTCGTAGTAACTCCTCACTTTTTGATGTATCCCGCGTATATCAAGATCTACGGAGGAAAGATGAACACGGTGCATCAATCCTTCGAACCGGAAGATCTAAAGGATTTCTCCAATAAAAAATTGAAGATCATCATCTATTCTTCTCCTTCCAATCCTACCGGTAAAATTCTTTCCAGAAAACAATTGGAAGCACTTGCTGAACTCGCCGAGAAGACCGGAGCCTATTTGATTTCGGATGAGATCTACGAACTTTTTGACTATGATAAGAAGTTTATTTCAGCGGGTTCTTTTTACGAGAAGACAATCACTCTTTCCGGTTTTTCCAAAACTTACAGTATGACTGGACTCCGTCTGTCCTCCATTCTCGCGCCGGAACCCATTACAAAAGCATTAACTACTCTGCAACAATACACGATCGTCTGCGCTCCTTCGGTCACTCAGTGGATGGGACTCGAGGCCCTCAAAACGGATATGAGCTCCTACATCGCGGACTACAAAGAAAAAAGGGACTTTGTCTACGATTCATTGAAAGATCACTACGAAGTGGAGAAAAGCGAAGGCGCATTCTACTTCTTTATCAAGATCAAAGAAAAGGACGATGATTTTATCCTAAGAGCCATCAAAGAGAAGGAATTGATCTTGGTTCCGGGTTATATCTTTGCCGATTCTAAAAATTACATTCGGATCAGCTTTGCTTCCGAATGGGATAATTTGAAGAAGGGAATTTCCGCGCTTGTCGCACTCGCTTGATCCGTTAAACTTCTGGATCTTTTTGGGATTCGGAAGTTTGGGCGCGGCTTCCTTGGGAAGTTTTTACGTGACCCTCGGTTATCGAATCTTAGAATACTATTACGGTAAAAAAAGAAAGTCCCTTTCTTTTCGAGAGAAGTGGAAACAGATTTTTACTTCTCCGAGCGCCTGCGATCACTGCGGAAAGGAAATCCGTTATCCGGAACTTCTTCCCGTGGTTGGATATCTGATCACAAAAGGAAAATGCAAAGAATGTAAAAAGCCGATCCGTGTGATCTTTCCTCTGGTTGAATTTTCTTTTTTTTCTATCTTTGTTTTTTGTTTTCTTCTTACCCAAAATCCCGCTTTCAGTTTTGTTTTTTTGTTTTTATGCGGGCATCTTTTGATTTCCTGTCTGACCGATGCGTATCATTTCTCTTTGGACTATGAAAATCTTCCCTGGATTTTATTCTTCGGTTTGACCGCAGTTTATCTTTTGAACGGCAAACTCCCCGGCTGGAACGAACTCTTTGTCTTCGGAGGTTTTTTCGCCGCGTTTCTGATCTTGTTTCTTTTCTTTCCGGGCGGAATCGGTTTTGGAGACGTTCTCTTTGCACCGGTTCTTGCGATGATCGCCGGTCATCCTTGGTGGATGTTTTTTTTAAACGCCTCTTATATTCCTGCGGTTTTGTTTACGGTCGCGCTTCGAAAAAAAGGGGAAAGCCTTCGTAGAACTCCGATTCCGATGGGTTTGTATTTTGGCCTGGGAACAGTTCTTACTTTTTTTGGTAAGATCCTTTTTGAATCCGAGCTCCTTTCGATTCCGATCTTTTCCGATCTTTTGGATCAAAACCCGCAATAAAAAATCGAAGAACTTTCGAAGGACCGGTGGGAAGTTTTTATAAAACGGGAATGCCGGGTTTCAAATTAGCATATTTTTATTTTAGAATATTCTAATTTAAGAATCTACCTCATCTATCTTTTCCTGAGACGGTTTCTATTTTGAGTGAAAACTTTTGTTCCAATCCAACAAAAATGAGGATTCTTCTTTGCTTCAATCTTTTGAGAACCGAATCTCTCTGTGATTTGAGCAACTTTCTATCCGAAAGCCTGAGGAGAGCATTGGAACGATAAGGACCTTTGTCGTAGTTCCGACGAGAGGAATTTTACTTGCAAGAAGCGCGATTTTGTGATAGAGGAAAAGTCACACGAGTTTTCCCACGAGCCCGCCTCCTCCACCCAATCAGGGTGGGGCCGCGCGAGTTTCACGGAGGGACCTTTGTCGTACTTCCGACGAGAGGAATTTTACTTGCAAGAAGCGCGATTTTGTGATAGAGGAAAGTCGCACGAGTTTTCCCACGAGCCCGCCTCCTCCACCCATTCAGGGCGGGGCCGCGCGAGTTTCACAGAGGACCTTTGTCGTAGTTCCGACGAAAGGAATTTTATTTGCAAGAAGCGCGATTCTGTGATAGAGGAAAGTCGCACGAGTTTTCCCACGAGCCCGCCTCCTCCACCCATTCAGGGTGGGGCCGCGCGAGTTTCACGGAAGGACCTTTGTCGTAGTTCCGACAGACCAATCTTTACGGTCTGGATTTTATCCAAAACGAACTGGAAGTCCGACTGAATGCAAAACCTTTTTCTAAAAAAGAACTTTGTCGGAACAACAAGCCCAAGCCGATTAGATCGGATAAAAAAAGAGTCCGCAAAAAAAGAGGATCAACCAAAAACCCGTCTCGATCGTTTCGCTGAGAGGTTGGATTCTTCTAATTCCTCCGTAAGCGTGAACGATCACCATCAAACCAAAACATCCGAGAAGAATGTTAAAATAAAACGGCTGCACCGCGCGATTTCCGGCGGCGACAAAACCCATATAACAAAGGACGCACATCACGCTCGCAAGACAACGTCCGTAATAAATGGACAAGTTGCCTTGATCTGGAATCTCCCATCCTAAAACCGCGGCCCAACGAAGAGGCACTAAAAACATAGGAAGCGCGAACACAAAAAAAGTCGCGGCCACGAGCACATATAAGAATAAACTGGATTCACTTCCCCAGATTCCGATCATAACTTTTCCTCCACAAAAAATTCAGATTCATTCAAAGCCGAAAACATACCTTAACTCGGAGAAATTTTCGACTCGCACGAAATCGATTTCGATTCGCGGTGCCGAATAACGCACAAATTATACATTTATGTCATATTATTCACTTCATTGACTCATATTTTCGTAAAGAAAAATACTTTTGATGAAAATAAAATATTTCTTCGAGAATGAATTTCGCATTTCAAAAACACTCTCTAACTTACGTTTTCTTAGAAAGAGAACGCAAAGCAAGCTCCTGATAAATAAATCAGAGTGAATTTCAAAACTCTTACTTATAATTTAGAGTTCGATTGTGTCTTTGGGAAATGCTTCGACCGAACCCGAGGAAAGGTTACTTTTTTCTAATATGATTTTGGAAATTGCAGAGAATGGATCTGTTTTTGTTCTTATTTTTTTTGTAAGAATTTTTAAGATCTTTTGTAACTTTTTAGAATCGTTTGCGTATGGAAAGAATGGTTTAAAAAATTCTGAAATTTTGTTTGGTGGACGGTAAACCGGCCAAGACGATATTTTAGAAAGCGGGAAAGTTTTCGCCTCCTAAAATGAGGAAACGAAAACACATTCAAAATTTGGAATGATTTTAGAAATTTCTTTATTCAAAAATAAACAACCCTCAGATCCACGCCGCCGTGAGTCACGTGGATCGTATCGGTCTTGATTCCCATATTACGATTGAGAATGGACCAAGAATCTTCGTCAGGACAAAGAATCAATCCGCTGATTTCCACGGGGAGTTCCCACCAGAGTTTAAGTTTTTCACCCAACTTTTTGTAGAACGCGTTAGTCGCACCAGCCTCCATTCTTAATCCGTAAGGAGGATTGAGGGGCATCCAGATTCGTTTCGGCTTCCCGACGCTTTCCCAGATATCTTTTGGAGAACCAGTGAAAAAATCTCCCTGCCACTCCTGCATCGAAACCAAATCCAGAATTTCAGATTCCTTTAGAAAAGCTTGATATTGATCCATTCTCTTCTTCGTGTATTGAAACGTTTCTTCGTTCAGTTCGTTCCACCAGACCGCGATCGGATTTTTGCCCGGAGGTTTTAGAGTTTTCTTTTTTAGAAAGTCCCAAGTGGATTCAGGAAATTCTCCCATATCTTGAAACAAAAAAGTTCTCTGATAATGAGGAAAGCCGACTCCAAAAATAGAATCCACCGATTCTCTGATAAGGGTTCCAGTTCCTGCAAAAGGAACAAAAACAGCATCCGGGTTCGGAAGAATCTTGTGCATTCTCTGAATCAAAAATCTCGCGAGGTCTTCCCGGATCGGAGCCGACTTAGAAAGAGGTTTGAACTTTCCTCTTTGATTGAGAGGTTCTCCGGCGAGACTTACGTTCATCACGATTTCGTCGTCCATGATCATCGCGCTGAGTTCGGTCGTCCTTTTTCCGTTAGTCGGATTGGTATGTTCCGTTTCCCAGAGCCTTCTTAGATCTTCCGGAGTCCATTCGGTTGCGCCCTTGACCTGAGGATGGAACTGAAGATCCCAATCCGACGGAAGAACTTCCGACTTACGAAGAGAGTTTTCGAATTCTTTAAAATCAAAAGACCGTTTTAAGGGATACATCCCCAAGTTGAGTCTAAAATCCCGAACCCAAGGAATTCTTACCAAAAGTTCGAGAGCCTGACGGAAGTTCGCATTCTCGAGCAGAATCTTCCCGGGTAGAACTTTGAGAAACGGCGTAGACATTTTCGGAAGATAAGAATCGCTGATGATCCTCTTCGCCGTTTGTTCGGTTTCCTTCGCGGATCCCGTGGGGAGCAGATATTCCCATCTCCTCAGCTGGCCCGACTTAAATTTAGGAAACTTCCATAGCATGGTAGTAGAATTTAATATCGCTTCCGTACGGCCTATCTCAAAACTTTCTCAAATTCAAATAATCAGCGTCCTACTTTCGAAGCCTTCTGGATTGCCTCCCATTCCTTGCCGGAGACGATTCTTCCATCCACGAGATGGATCTGTCTTTTGGTCCTTGCAGCAAAATCCGGATCGTGTGTTACCACGACGATCGTGGTTTTTCTCTCCTCATTCACCTTCGCAAGAATATTCATCACCACTTTGGTGTTCGCCGAGTCCAAGGCTCCCGTGGGTTCGTCCGCAAAGATATACTTAGGGCTCATCACAAGCGCACGGGCGATCGCTACCCTTTGGGCCTGACCTCCGGAGAGTCGGTTGATCCGATAGTCCATCCTATCTTTCAGATCGAATTCTTCGAGAAGGTGTTCCGCATAACTTTGATGTTCATTCAAAAGGCCCGCCTTTCTCGCGGGCATCAAAACGTTTTCGAGGGCCGTAAACTCGGGAAGTAGATAGTGAAACTGAAAGATAAATCCCATTCTTTTGTTTCGAAACTCGTGAATTTCTTCTTCGTCCATCTGATAGATATCTTTTCCGTCGATATGAATCTCTCCCCTACTCGGCGGATCCAAAGAACTGATCATATAAAGAAGCGTGCTCTTTCCGGATCCGGACTTTCCGGTGAGAGAAACATAATCTCCTTCTTGGATATCGAGGCTAACACCTTTGATGATTTCCGAATTTCCAAACATCTTCTGAAGATTGAAAACGGAGATTCCATTTTGAACGGCGGTCTGCATTCTTATTCTCCTCTTATGATCTCGATCGGAGAAAGTTTTCCCGCGGACCTCGCGGGAATCCAACTCGCAATCAACGTGGCGACCATCGACTGTAAAAATGCCTGGAAGTAGATCGCCGGCGCAAAGGAAACGACCATGGATCCAGCTCCGGCCGAAAATAAAGGATTTGAAAAAGGAAGAGATTCGATTCTCAAGCAGACTAAAAATCCGACGATGAGTCCGATGATTCCCCCAACGACTCCGAGAATCATTCCCTGCATCAAAAAGATCATAAGAACTTCTTTGGGTCGAAATCCAATCGAACGAAGAATGGCGATTTCTCTTTTCTTTTGGTTGATAATTACATTCAAAATATTGTATATTCCAAATCCTGCTACCACGAGAATGGCCGCGGTCATCGAATACCGGATCGCGTCCTGCAACTTAAAGATCGCAAAAAAACTGGAGTTGGCTTCCTGCCAGCTTAGAACCTTGTCTTCTCCGAGACCTCTCCATTCCTCAGCTTTTAAGATGGAACGATTTACGTCCTTTAGACGAACCGCGATGTCCGTGATCATTCCGGATTGTCCCGTCAACTGCTGCACTTCGGATAACAATCCGTAGGCGATGCTGTCGTCCAGAGCCTTGTTTCCGGAACGAAAGATTCCGGAAATACGAAACGGAGTTCTTTCCTGCAAACCCGCGGTGATCCAGACCGTTTTGTTGAGTCCCAATCCTAAGAGTTTCGAAAGTCCGTCTCCGAGGATGAGTCTGTTTCCGGCCGCAAGGGATTCTACACTTCCTTCCGTGATGTAATCCGCGAGAGGAGTGATCAAAATCTGTCTCGAAGGGATGATGCCTATGATCTTACCGGCTTCTTGATTGGAACCGGAATAAAGAAAGATTCTTCCGCTAACTTGCGGAGAATAAGCCTCCACTTCGGGATCGAGGTCCAACCTTTCATACCAGAGACTCGCCTGGTTCAAATGAGTGGATCCTCGTTTACCGGAAGGAGGAGAAAGCCAGAACACATTCTCGTTGGGAAAAAGATCGTCCATAGAATTGGCCTGGATGATTTCTTGTCTGGGTGAGATTCGAACGTGGCAGTCCGCGTTGATCAATTGATCGATGAGATAACCCCGGAAACCGAGTAAAACCCCGGAGATGATGATAAACGCGGCGGTTCCCAAAACGATTCCGGAAAGAGTCGTCAGAGTTTGTTTTCCCCTGACTAGCATTTGTCTGAGGGCGATAAACAACATCAGGGCGCCTCGGAGAGTCGATCTCCCGCTTGAATATCCCCTTCTTTGACTTCTATAAACTGTTCGGATCTGAGTCCGGGGGTAAAGGAGACTGCAAGAGATTTACCGTTTCTGAATATTATAATTTTATGTTTCTTTTCGTATTTTCGAGGAACCAAGACCGCGTTATCCCGTTTACCGACTTCGATCGCAACGTCCGCCGTCATTCCTGGAAGAACTCCTTCCGGAAAACGGGCGGCTTCGATCCTCGCAAAAAATTGTCCCGCGTGAGAAAAGGTTCCTTGAACCTTTCCTTGTATGACTTCGTTCGGTTTTCCTTCAAAGCGTATGAGCGCCGACTGTCCCTTTTTTATCGAAAGAAGAATCTGTTCGTCCAGAGCCACCACGAGATATTTCGCCCCGACTCCCAAAACCTCTACGGCCTGCATCGTTTGAAACGCGACCTCTCCCTCGTGATAACCGATATCCGAAACGATTCCTCGGATCGGAGATCGAACTGTGGTAAGACCTTCCAACTGTAAAAGACTCTGGCCCGGAAAGACTTCGTCTCCTTCCAAAACAAAAACCTTGGTCACTTTTGTGGGAACCCCAACTCGAAATCGAAACGTATCCAAGGAATGTACGGTTCCTAATCCGTAGGCTTTTTCCGATATCGGACCTACGACGGCGACGTCCTCAGTTTTCGGTTTGTTTTTCAATTGAAAGATCAGAATCAAAACCGCGATCGGAAGAAGCGCGGAAACAATTCTATAGGGAAGTCGCAAAGACTTATAAATTCTCCAAAAGGATTTGAGCTTGTTGACTACAACTTTCATTCTCACTGACTCCAACTTACTTTTTTTTCTTCGTCTTTGTAGTTTTGGGAACCGTCTTCTTTTTCTTTGCTTGCGGCTTTGCAACTGCGACTTCTTTCTTTTTAGGCGCGAGTCCCGCCGCGATAAAATCGGTAGTTCGTTTTAACTCGGCTTCTGCGTCCCAATCTTTATCTTCTTCCGGCTGAAAGAATACTTCGGTAAGAAGGATATAACCGGAAAGATTGGTAGCAACGAGTCGAAACGCGGACGGGATCGGAATGTCTTTGATGAGCCCCTTGTCCTGAAACGCCTTGAGACGTTCCACGATCAAGGGTGCGAGTTTTTGTTTAAAGACCCTTTCCAGAATTCCTCGAATCTCCGGTGAGATCATCGCTTCTTGAACGATGATACGAATGAGGTTTCGATTTTTTCGGATAAAAGCGATTCTCTCTTCAAAGACGGCCTGTAGGAATTCTTCGAAGGTTGAATAGTCTTGGGAAAAGACTACTTTCAATCGTTTTAAAGTGAGGGGCGCGATAAAACTTTCCATGATCGGCATCGCGAGACTCAAAAGAAGTTCTTTCTTACTCTTGAAGTGTTTGAAGATCAGGCCTTCGGCGACTCCTGCCTTTTTTGCGATCTCGCCGGTGGTTGTTGCGGAAAATCCCTTTTGCGCGAAGATTTCCATCGCCGCCAAAAAGATCTTTTTTTGACCTTCGGGCCAACCCGGATCCAATTCTATATTTTCTTTGATTTCTTGCATGGTGAGTGATTACTCACTCATGATAACAAAAGCACGTATTTCTGTCAAGGGTCAAAGTGAATCCAAACCTTCTTTTTAGAAAAAAATTTCAGGAGAACCGTAAGGGTTAGAATATCAAAAACGTTCGATTCTTACTAAAAACCGTGAGTGGAATGATTCAGGATCAGGCTTCCCACGGCGGACTTTCCCAAATTTCGTAAGAGATTTGTAATCGGATCCGTTCTTCATCCAGTTCGAATTTCCTTTGTTTTTGACTTGAGCGTCTGCCTCCTTTCCGGCTTATTATAAGAATCGGGTCGGCTCCTGCGGACTTTGTGTCGAACCGGTAATCAGAGAAAAAATTAAAAAGAGCCAGAATGTTTCAACGTATACCCACTCATCTCAAATTGATTTTTAGCTACATAGTCTACTTCGCAGTCATCTTACTCTTATACAAGATCGCCTTTCTTTCCGTTTATTGGTATCGATTGCACGGAGTTCCTTTGGACGAGATCGCACTCGCGTTTCTTTTGGGATTCCGATTCGATTTCGCGGTGATAGGAATGACACTCGGTGTCTTTGCGTTCTTATCCGTACTTCCCTATTTGAATCGTTTTAGAGCGTATCGTTTTTTCTGGGGTTATACTCCGATCCTTTTGGGAATTTGGATGATCGCACATTTGATCGCTGACATCATCTACTTCGAAAACGCCAACAAACACATAGGCTACGAAGGTTTTGTCTTTATCGGAAAGGACTTAGGCGTGATTTTAAAATCCGCCTTGGAACAAAATACAACGACGTTTATCATAGGAATCGGATTCCTACTGATCTTTCTTCCACTATCAACTTGGCTCTTTCTTAAATACAATCCTTACGAATACAAAAAAGAATCCTGGAAGACTTACGGAGCTCATATAGGAATCGTATTGGTTCTTACGGTCATCGCCGTGCGTGGAGGAATTCAAGAATCTCCGATCCGTGCGACTAACGCAATCGTCTCCGGAAACAATTTCGTCAACAATATCGCGTTAAACGGAGTTTTTACTTCCATCATGGATTTAAAAAGCCAGTCGATTCCGAAATTCTTAAAATTAGAAACGGAAGAAGCGGTCGCGATCGTTCGAAAAGAAATCAGTTATACCGGAGCGGAATTTATAAGCGAGAAGTATCCGATCCTAAGAGTTCAAAAAGAAACCAGACCGGGCACTCCGCCTAACATCGTTTTGATTATGCTCGAGAATTGGACCGGAAAATTCATCCGCCCCATTTCGGACGGACTCGTGGAAGGAAAGGAAGTGGCTCCCCACTTCAATCAACTTCTAAAAAAAGGAAGATTTTACAATCGTTTTGTCGCGTCCGGAGGAAGAACCACAAACGGGATGATGTCCATTCTTACTGGAATTCCCGACCGCCCGGGATTGACGGTGGTAAGAACTCATCAGGTTCTCGGAAATTTTTCCGGGATCGGAAGTATCTTTAAAAGAATGGGATACGAGACCTTTTTTGTGACGGGTGGCGACTTAAGCTTTGATAACAAGAGCACACTCATGCCTCACTGGGGTTTTGATACGGTCCTGGGGGAAAAAGAAATCTCCAAACTCGGAAGATTTAAGCTCGGAGCCTGGGGATACGACGACGCTGACGTATTACAATTATTGCATGAACGAATTGCCTCTTCCAAAAAACCGATCTTAGGTCTGGCCTTGACTCTCACGACTCATTATCCATACCGCACTCCGTCCGAAAAGTTTAGAATCTTCGGTCCTGAAACGAGAGACTATGATTTTTTGAACGTCTACAACTACGCAGATTGGGCGGTTCATAATTTTATCACACAAGCCGAAAAATCCGGTTATTTTAAAAATACGATTTTTGTCTTTGTTGCGGATCATACTCACCATCGTTATCTGGACTACTATGAGGACAGAAACGTTCCATTCCTCATCTACGCTCCCGGAAGAATCGCTCCCGCGTTAGACGAAACCATCGCGTCGCAGTTGGACGTAATTCCTACGATCCTCGGACTCGTCGGAAAGAAGGTAGCATTTTCGGCGATGGGAAGAAATCTTCTGGCTCCGGGGAGATCGGAGACCGCATACTTTGCTTACGGGAATCTCTTCGGCTGGATCGAGAACGAACATTTTTATCTGAGATTTTTTGACGGAAAAGAAGATCTTTCCTACAACATCGTTCCTCCTCGTGAGAAAAATAATTTCTGCGAAAAGGATCCTTCCGTCTGCGAGGAAATGAGCAAAAAGGCAAAGGCCTATCTCAATCTAAGTTACGAATTGTTAAATAAGAACGTGGTCTTCCCTTCTGAAACCGAGTTGATCCAGTTGACCAAACCTTAGAATCACAACAAGTCGCAAGTGTCCCCGTTATATCTGAAAGCGGACTTTCAGTCCGTAGCAATCTATTTTTCGGGGAAAACAGGTTTGTCGGAACAACCTTTAGGAATAAAAAGAATCGACGGACGAAGGTTGAATTCGTCCGAGGTTTTTTGATTTCGTAATTTTCAAAAAAAAGAAATTAACTTTTTTCTTCGGATCAAAACTTAATTCCGGAAGTGGAATATAAGTCCTGACAGAGACTACAACCATCCAATTGTTTTCGGATCTCTTTTTTCCTTTCTAAATCCAAGGACGGCCAAAGATTCTTTTTCTCAATCGGATCGGCTTGAATGTCATAGGCTTCCTCGTCGGGAGGAAACGCGTTCAAACGTAGCATATAATGCAGATTCCCTTGAATATAACTCATACCGACTCGATAGAGGGATGTTTCGTTATTGTTTGCGATAAAAATACGGCGATCGTCCGAAAGATTGGAAAAAAGGGACTTCCCTTCCAATCTGGAAAGATATCCCTTCACCTCCGACTGATTAGAAATTCCTAATATATCCGCGACAGTAGGAATTAAATCCGTATTGGACACGTTTCGTTCCACATTTTTTTTCAGACGATCCAGAGGAACCGTTTTCTTTAAAGAATCCGGAACGTAAAACAACATCGGAATCGCAACCGTCTCGATATGATTGCTTTCGATATGACCGATATAATCGTGCTCGAAAATTCCTTCGCCGTGATCCGAAGTAAAAATCACGAGAGTATCCTTTGCGAGATCTTCTTGTTGCAAAAAACGGAATACACTTTGCAAAAGATCATCCAAATATCTTACCGAATTGTCATAAGGTGCATACGCGTCTTTTCCGATCGGGAAAACAATCGATTCTTCCGGAATGATATAAGGGAAATGATTTGTATTGAGATGGAGAACGCCGGCAAAGTGTTGATTTTTTTCTTTGAGACCTTTGACGTGATGTTCAAACTCCTCGACCGTCTTACGATCGTCGATTCCTATATCGTTAAAGACGCTGTGCCCGCTGATTTCCTTATTCCAGAGAAAATCGATTCCCGCATTCTTAAAAAAGCCCGAAAAATTATTCCAGCGAAAGCTATGACTGGAAATGTAAAACGTGGAAAGACCGGCTGCTTGTCCGTATTCCCAAAACAAGGGAGCGCTGTGAGTCAAAGAAACAGGTTGAATCGGAGAAACTCCGGACAACAAACTCGGAACCGAAATCAAAGTGGAACTCGAATTGGAGAACGCATTCTTAAAAACGACAACCGTACCGCCGCCAGGATTTTTAGACCAACGATTGAGAAAGGGAGTAGTATCTCTTTCGTATCCGTAAAGTCCCATACTTTTTCTTCGAAGACTCTCGCTCAAGACGATAAGAATGTTCATCTTCGCCGGATTCGAACTCGGTTTTATAAGAGGTTTGTTTCTGGATTGTAAACCAGCAGAACCGAGCCTATCGCCGGTAACGATATTATAAAGATTCCGATTGATAAACGAAATAGAATTCGTATCCGAAACATAGATCTGATCGTTAAATCGAGTGTTGTTATGAAAGAAAGCCGCTAAGAGAAGAATCACGAGACTCAAAGAAACCATTCTGCTTTTTAAAAACCGGGAAGGTTTTGGAAACGAGGAAGCGGTTTTTAGAGTAACTAACAAAAGTAGAAAAAGAAAAACAAAACCGATCAGACTCCAAATCGTAAGTCCGCCCTTAAAGATGGTCCAGCTATTAAACGGCTCTTGAAAGATATAAGAGAATACAAAAAAGTTCGGCATGATTCCCGAATACAAATAGTATCCGTAAGAACCGACGATACAGATCGTATAACCAAGACTCGCGTAAACAAGAAGCGCCCAGTAGAAACGCATCTTGGAAAAAGAAAGGAGAAGATTGAGAATCAGGAGAATCAGCGAGTAAATCAGAACCGAATAGAAAAAAGAAAGAAGATAGTAAGACCACTGAAGTCTTTCCATCTGACTCACGATTTTCCAGCGAATCACCAGATCCGTCAGAAGGATAATCGAAGGAAGAATAAAAATCGAAACGATTTTAAATTGAAAATCGGAAACGAAAAAATTCCATTTCTGTTTGATAAATGAAAACAAAAGGACACCCCGTTCTTGATCGGAAAACCTGAAAGGGATTTTTTATGTTTCTTCCGATCGAAATCGGAAATCCTTCCAGGCGTTTTATAGTAAGCAATTGCTTACATGTTTATTTTTTGAATGCTTCTACAAATCAAGTTTTTTTCCCCGCGATGGAGAAAAATAACCTCAATTCTATCACGCGTTTTCCATTTTTATAGAGAATATAGGTTTTTATAGAAGTGACCAGGACTAAATGGCAAGCAAAGTGCCTTACCTTCGTTGCGATATTTTGGTGAGCTAAAAGTCCATTTCATCCAACCCAAAAATACGAATTATCTTTTCTGAATAGGTGAACTCAACAAGTCCTTGGTTGAGCTCAAGGGGGAATTCTACATCCCGCAGCGGAAGTCCTTTCCAAAAAGAATCCCGCGTAAAATTCTAAGATCGGAAAAGATGGAAGGAGAATCCGAACTCACCTAACAGTGGAAATGCGATTACAAAGAAAAACGAATTTGGATTTTTCTTGAAAACAGGAAGTCTCATTTTCCATTTCGGCCTTACAAAAAGTCCCTTGAGAAGGTTCGAAGACGAAGCCCAAATCTTATGGACAAAATATCCGAAGAGAACAAGGATTGATTGTGTTCTTCGAATCTCTTTCCAATACAAGTATCCTTACGGGGATGATCACTCCTGCGGTGATGATCACCGCTTGCGCCAGTCTGATATTTTCCACCGCCAATCGCCTCGGAAGAATTTTTGACAGGGTTAATCTTCTCAAGGCCGAAGTCGAAGGGGTTCTCGCCGGAAAACTACTCTTTCCTACCGAAAGAATGGAAAGTCTCAAAACACAACTTCAAATCCAAAGAATCCGCGCGATTCTGATTCAAAGATCGATGGCATTCCTTTACACTGCGACTTCTCTTTTCGTCCTTTCAAGCCTTGGCTTTGCGTTTTCCAGAGCCCTATTTCCGGAATATTCCTGGTTTGCAACGCTCACGGCTCTTCTTGGAGGCATTTTTCTTTTTATCGCGAGCATCTTTCTACTCTATGAAAGCCGCTACAATCTGAAATTTATCAAGGGCTTGATCGATCTCACCGAATTTTTAGGAAGTAAAATTCCCGATTCGAATTCTCCCCGATAACCAACACCAACCCGCCCAAGCGAAAATCTCCTTTGGGCCTTCCCACTTCCTTTTTCTACTTTTGTTTCACTTCGCTTAATAAAAATCACTTCCGCCAAAGCGTAAAATTCTCAGATCGCATCCCGGTTTTTTTAAAAATATTTCGAACCTTTTTTAAAATTCAGGTCTAAATAAGTAAGCAGTTACTTACTATCATGAAACGATTCTTTTCTTTTACGGGGATTCTCCCACTCCTTTTCCTATTCTTAGATATTTTTCCATCGCTTTCCTTAAACGCCTTTGGCCCGGCCGGATCCTTCAATCATAGCCGAATTCTAAAAGAATCCTTTCGAGATTTTACCGAAAGAACGGGTTACGAAATTCGAGTCGATTGTCAAGAGATGATCCTTCAAGGAAATCTCCATTCCGACTCGGAGCTGATGGATGCGGAGTCGTTTCACTGTGATAACAATAATATCTTTGGATGTGGAATCGAACTCAGGAACTTAAAGTCAAAATCCGAAAAAGCCGGACTCTTTACGGATTCCATGAAATATATGGGACACGCGACTCATATCATCCAGGACTTTTACGCACACAGCAATTGGACGGAAAACCATCCCAATCAAACTGCAATCGCACCTTTGGAAGAACCTTGGCTTTTGCTTTCCAGACCGGAAATTCAAACCGGTTATTACGATCTATCACCCGTCATTCAGCATGAAGAGGAAGCGATCGAATGTTTGGATCTTTCCTTTGACGAGATGAAAACCTTTCAGCCGTTTGCGACTCATCTTTGTCTGAATAAGGATTCTGAAAAAACGCTTCGGGGTGGGAATCCAGTGGAGAATAATCAAAACGTAAATTTACACGAATGGGCCGGACTACACGCCGTCGAACACACGACTCAGTTCTTAGTCGACGCCTATCACAGTAATCATAAGAATCTTACTCTCTGTCTGATTCCGAAGAAGGTAAGTTTTTCCTGCAACAACACAATTTTCAAAATGAGAAACGATTGAGAATTTTTCTTTGAGGACAAGGTCTTCAATTGAAAAAGATATCATCTCGCGATATCACAATCCGTATTAACACGGTTCTTTAAAGAATTTCTACGTAGTTTCCGAGATTCATTCAAAGTCTTTTCTCTGATATCCTTGGACATAAATCACCGATTCCAAGGTGAATTTAAAAAGGGGTTCTTTGAATGAAAAAAATAATCGCATTGATTCAGACGGCGATTCTTTTGATTTTCCTTTCGGGTTGTAAAAAAGGCGGATCGGGCGATGATACCACTTCTTTTATTACTTTGTTTGCTATTTTGAATTCTGAAAACGTAGCCGATTTCTACCCGGAACTGGGAATTCCCGGAAGTATGACCACGATCACGGGAAGTGATTTTTCAGGCAGTGCTTCCCAGTATGCGG